>JACRCH010000051.1 GCA_016219115.1 Deltaproteobacteria bacterium | reverse complement strand
CTTTGGCGGGTTCAAGTTTATAACTTGAACCCTATTTTTGTTCGGCGGGAGCAAAAAAGCTGTGCCCCCTCCCTAAAATGGTAGCTTCGGCAGTTTGAACCCGCCGGGGGCGGCCTTCTTTCCGTGAGAACCCGGGTTTTAAGTCCATGGAGGGTTCATTTGTAGAAAGTCTCCTTGTCGTATATGAGCGTGTGGGCGTCTTCGCTGAGGACGCCTCCGTCGAGGACCTCGCCGATGAAAAGGGTGTGGTCTCCGGCGTCGCACACGCTGACTACGGTACAGTCCATCCACGCGATGCAGTCCTTGAGGATCGGCGAGCCTGTGACGCTCGTGAAGTACTCCACTCCGGCGAACTTGTCGGTCTTCTTCCCGGACTTCATCCCGAAGTGTTTCCCCGTCGCTATGGCGTCGGGGGAGAGGACGTTTACCGCGAAGACCCTGGACTCTTTTATCATGTCGTGCGTGAAGCGGGTCTTGCCGACGGAGACGGTGATGAGCGGCGGGTCGAATGATGCCCTTGCCACCCATGCGGCCGTCATGGCGTTGACCCTGTCGTTGAGTTTGGTGCTTATGACGTATACCCCGTGGACGATCTTTCTCTCCGCGCGGGATATCTCCGGCTTTATCGGCATCGCGTCTTCTCCATCTGGTTTTGTTCGATGAGTGAGGCGCCGGTTTCAGACCCGTCTCGGCGGGAGCGTCCGGGCGCGGTTCATTTGGAATGGCGGTCCGCGACCTTGCTGGCGCCGAAGGAGTCGGGCTTCGTGACGGCCGAGTAGCCGCTGCCGGTTACTATGCCGACGACCTCTTTGACTATCTCCCTTGTGTCTCCGTTGACACCGACGTCTAGGTGGATCTCCACCGGGAGTTTTCTGTAGCCGTTCTCGTCGAGCTTGGCCATGACGGTCGACGCCAGCTCCACGCTCATCGTGGCCTCGTAGAACATCCGCTGCCGCAGGTTGTCGATCTTCCTTCTCCGGGTCTTTTTGTAGAAGTATATGCCGCCGCAGCCGACCTTGTGGATTATGACAGCGCTGACGAAAAGGGTCTCCGTGTTGAGAAATGAGTCGGTGCCGATGATGAGGTTGTAGGTGTGCGCTGTGTCGTCTCCGATATAGCCGACGATCTTCCGGAACATCTCATCGAGAGACACCCGGCCCGATGTAGGACTGATAAACTCTGAGTAGTTGTTATCAGGTACGATCATCCCGGTAATGTACTACAAATCCCGTTGAAAATCAACGTTTTGATTTTCAGGTCTTGACCCTTACCGGGAGTATCACGGTCGTTATACCGCTCCAGTGAAGGCGTCTCTGGATGGAGAAGGCGGTCTCGTTGTGGAGCATCCTGTGGTAGGATTTTTCGAGCCTGAAGGTGAGCTGGCTCGTGAATACCATCGAGCGGGGGAACTCCCCGGCTATCTTCTTGCAGAGGACTTCCGCGCTCTCGACCACGTCGGTGCCGGTAGCCATCCTGTAGTCTGCCGGGAAGCCGAGCCGTCTGGCCAGGTCAGTGTACTTCTCAAGAGACTCCTTTACCGACGCCTCCAGCCTGACTATTTCGGATTCTCCCTTGAAGGCCCCGGAGTCTATGACGGCTATCGAGACGAAGACGAAGTTTTTTATGTGAGGGAAGTGGGTGATGACGGACAGGAGCGTATGTATGCCGAACCCGTTGTACCCGGCCACGAGCTGGATCGCGGTCATCTCGTTTCTATTGAGCGGCCCGTTGTTCCGTGGCCCCGTGACGGGCATGTTGAAGAATATGTCATCGAGCTTGGAGACGGTCTTCTCCACCTTCATGTAATGGCCCCGTATGAGCAGGCAGAAGGCCACTACGACGGAAGTCATAAGAAGCGTCACCCAGCCCCCGTCCAGGAACTTCTCGTAGACCGTTATAATGAGTATAGTCACGCACAGGACAAGCCCGACCACGTGCACCGAGAGGTGCCGCATCCATTTCACGTCCGTCCTCCGGTTGACGATGAAAAAGCGCGCCATCCCGAGCTGGGAGAGTGAAAATGTGAGAAAGACGTTTATCGAGTACATGAGCACCAGCGTCGATACGGACCCGTTCGTGTACAGGAGGAGCGCGAGGGAGAAGACACCCATGAGGATTATCCCGTTCTGCATGCTGAGCCTCTCTGAAAGCGAGGCGAAACGGTGCGGCAGCCACGAGTCGATGGCCATGTTCGACATCACCCTGGGGCCGTCTACAAACCCGGTCTGCGCCGCCACCAAAAGAAGCGCCCCCTCCGAAAATATCGTTATGAACGAGACCCATTGGCCGCCCCGCCAGTCGGCGAAAAGCGTGTTCGCGAGCACCGCGTTGAGGGTCTTGCCCTCCTGCGGCGTAACGCCCACAAGGATGTAGCTGAGGAAGAGGACCCCGGCTGTGAATGAGAGCGAGACCGCCATGTAGAGCATCGTCCGCTTACCGGTCACGACGCTCGGCTCGCGCATTATCTGCAGCCCGTTCGATACGGCCTCGATCCCGGTGTAGGTGCCGCCTCCGAGCGAGTACGCCCTCAGTAAAAGCGCAAACAGCCCGGCAAGCCCGATCGTTGAGAGGTCGGATGAGAGGCTGGAGCTGAAGTCCCGGGCCATCGGCCCAAGGCCGTCGGTGTGAGTCGCTATGCCGTCGAGGAGCAGCAGCGCGTGGGTGGAGACGAAGGCTACGAAGATGGGAGTCAGCACCGCTATCGATTCCTTCACCCCGCGGATATTGAGCACTATGAGCGCGACTATGAGGAAAAAGGCGAAAGGGACCCTGAAGGCCTGGTACTGAAGAGGGATGAAGCTGAAGATGGCGCTTGAGCACGCGGCTATGGAGACCGTTATGGTAAGGACATAGTCCACAAGAAGCGCGCATCCCGAGACTACCCCCATCTTCTCCCCGAGCATGTGGGAGGCGACGATATATCCGCCCCCTCCGTGCGGGAAGACCTCTATTATCCTCGTGTAGGCGTAGGAGATGATAAAGACGGTCAGGGCCGTGGCAAACGCCAGCACGACGGCGAGGTATGTGTGCGACCCCAGCGCCAAAAACGCCTCTTCGGGCCCGTAGGCCGATGAGGAGAGCCCGTCGGCCCCGAGCCCTATCCAGGCGAGGACCGGGATCAGGGACATCTTGCGGAAAAGCTCGGGGTCTTTGAGGGACCTCGGGGCGCCGACTATGGCGCGAAAGACCTTGCCGAGGACCCCGCGCCTCTGTTCGTTATCGTCAAAGTCCATATCTACCGTTTAAGGCTATGCTTTTTTTAAAGACATTATGAATGCACTGGAAATGCGCTCGAATAGCGGTTGTAAATTTCCATACATTTCTAAACTCCCCACGGCTTTTCCGCGGGGAGCGCCAAATCTTCTGACTGAGTATACAGTAAAAGACCGGGGTTTGCATGGCTTTCAAAACATGGGGGCGTGGGGGCCGCGGCGCAAAGCGGGGATACGCCGTAAAGAGTTAAGGAGATATGACGGGGGAGAGGAAAAAAGAAGAGCCAGGGGCCGCTAAAGCGGCCCCTGGCTCTTTCGATGCCTGCTAAAGTGCTCTATTCCACGGTTATCTTTCCGTACATCTTCACCTTGTGGATGCAGCAGAGATAGTAATATACGCCGGGCTTGTAGAACCTGTGCTCCCAGCTTTTTCCGGGCTCGATGTTCGGAGAGACCATCTTGTCGGTGCTTATGCCGCTTACGGTGGAGAGCAGATGGACCTCGGTATCGCTGTTTACCCATCTGACGGGTTCGCCCTTTTTGATGATTATGTTGTCGGGTGAAAACGGCTTCTTCCCGTCTTCCGAATGCCTGATCTCGACGGTGTGTACGCCGTCCACTGGCGCCGGTGTGACAGCCCCGGCCAGGTACGACTCAAAGACCCTCTTTTGCTCGTCCATAAGGGGGCCTTCGTCTCCCGTCAGGTTCTTGTACTGTCTTGCCAGCCGCTCGGCCAGGTTGAACTTCGCCTCTCTCTCTTCCGCCTTCGTTTGAGGGAGGAAGGCGTCGTCAAGGATCGCCTTGATCTCGGCAGGTATCCTGTCCTTATTCTTGCTTATGACCGCGTTCATCCTGACGGAGTCTTTTTTCAGGAGGGCGTCGCTGAATTCTTTTACGACCGCTGACTCGGAGGCGTGGCAGACGCCGCTGACGGCAAAAAATATTATCGCGCTTAAAAAAAAGGAGCCTTTTTTAATGGGCACAATTACCTCCTATGCCGTTGAAGTCGAAAGGTTGACGCGGTTGCCCGGCACAGAGCCCGGGGTTGGACGACTGATAGACCCCTATTTTATTACCACAGGCAGATGAATTTCAAATATAAAATCGGTTAATTTTGTTTAATTAAAAACAGGGTAAACCCCCGGCTCTGCCGGGGGACTCACAGGGTTTGACAATTCCGGGAATATGCTTCACCTCATAAGTCATAAGGACGGTTGTCGGGAGGACAACTGAGTTCCGAACAACGGTTATTCGGAGT
>JACRCH010000046.1 GCA_016219115.1 Deltaproteobacteria bacterium | reverse complement strand
TAGTCGGGCCTAATAATGCTGGCAAATCAACGATAATTGGCGCCTTTCGTATATTAGCCGAAGGTATAAGAAAGGCATCCGCTAAGAATCCTGAACTCATCCATATTAAAAAAGAAGAAACATGGGGTTATAGAGTACCTTTAGATGACCTACCGGTTGCTACTGAAAATATTTTTTCTGACTATGATGATTCTCAGCCTGCGATTGCTGAGTTTAAACTTTCTTGTGGGAACAAACTGAAAATAATATTTCCCGAAACGAACCTTTGCTATTTAGTTTGCGAGACATCGGGCCGCCCTATAAGATCAACATCTGATTTTAAAAGAGAATATAAAGCCAGCGTGGGATTTGTTCCAGTACTTGGCCCTGTTGAGCACAACGAGCCTTTATATCAAGCAGAGGCAGCTAGAAAAGCATTGCTGACCCATCGTGCTTCAAGAAATTTTAGAAATATCTGGTATCACTATCCTGAGGATTTTGAGGAATATCGAGATTTGATTCGTTTCACTTGGCCTGGAATGGATATTCAAAAGCCAGCGATTGATCATAGTCATGGGAAACCCATTATTCACATGTTTTGCCCTGAAGAAAGGTTCCCTAGGGAAATTTTTTGGGCAGGCTTTGGTTTCCAGGTTTGGTGTCAGATGCTGACATATATTATTAGGGCAAAGAAATATTCTCTCTTAATTATAGATGAGCCCGATATTTATCTACATTCCGACCTACAAAGACAGTTAGTAGGATTATTAAAAAATATGGAGCCGGATATACTTATTGCGACGCACTCTACTGAAATTATATCTGAAGCGGAACCAGGTGACCTACTAGTCATCAACAAGAAGGAACGTTCCGCAAAACGGATAAAAGACCTCTGCCAATTGCAGAGTATATTTGAAACCCTTGGTTCAAATCTGAACCCGGTTCTGACACAGCTAGCAAAATCTAAACGTGCGATTTTTGTAGAAGGAAAAGATTTTAAAATTTTGTCCGGATTCGCCCGAAAACTAAAAAAACAAGCGGTAGCGAATAGGTCAAATTTTGCAGCAATCCAGGTTGAAGGATATAATCCACAAAAAGTTCGTGAGTTTGCAAAAGGAATGGAAATAACGCTCGGCACAACCATTAAGAAAGCTGTTATCTTTGACCGAGACTATCGCTCAGACGATGAGGTCGCAGAGGTGCGCGACCAATTGAAAGAATTCACGGTTTTTGCACACATTCATGACAGAAAAGAATTGGAAAATTATCTACTAGAGCCGAAGGCAATTGACCGAGCATTAAAAATTCGTATATCCGATCATAATAAACGTACAACTTCTACTATTGTGTTTAACGAGAAGGCAGAGGAAATATTCAAATCATTGACGGAAAGGATGAAAAGTAGAATGGTTGCGCAGTTTTTGTTTAAGCGTAGCCCTTTTGAAAAAAGCAAAAATCGAGGGATCGACCAGACAACTATCAATCAGAAGCTAATAGAAGAATTTGAAGAGATTTGGAGTTCTCTTTCAGGGAGATTAGCGATTGTTCCAGGAAAGGAATTTCTGTCTCAGCTAAATCAATATTTACAAGAGCATTATAAAGTCACCTTGACTGTTCCTGCGATAATTAGTGAAATGCTCCCAGAAGAAATCCCAGAGGAGATCAAGGAATTAATCGAGCAGTTGGATAATTTCCAAAAGTGAGTTTCGTAGATTGAGCGTAACAAAACAGAAAACAAAAAAGGGAGGCCGCTTCAGGCGGCCCCCCTCTCTAAAAACATTTAGAAAACCCTACTCCTTCGGCTCTCCCCTTTTGTGCTTGGTCTCGGCTACGAAGACCTTGCCCAGGGCTATCTCACGCAGAGCGGTCACGACGGACTTGTTGTCGGTCTTTACGAACGGGGGAGCCCCCTTCATAAGCTGCCTGCTCCTCTGGGAAGCTATGTGCACGAGGGCGAACCTGCTCGGCACCTTTTTAAGACAATCCTCAACGGTAATCCTTGCCATACTGTGTTACCTCCCGCAGGAACATTAAATTGTTATTCTTCTACCGGGGGCTTTCAGACCTTATCGACCCCGAAGAGTTCCTTTACCTTACCCATCATCCGCTGGCTTCTCGCCTTTTCGGATATTATGATCGATTTTAGCTTCTCGAAGGCCGTCCCAAGGTCGTCGTTTATTATGATGTACTGGTACTCAGGGGCCTTCTTTATCTCATCGAGGGCGATCTTGAGCCTCTTTTTTATCTCTTCAGGGCTGTCCTTGGCCCTTGTCTTAAGCCTCTCCTCGCACGCCTCAACGGAAGGCGGCAGGATGAATATGTAGACCCCGCCCAAGAGCCTTCCCCTGGTCTTCTCCGCGCCCTGGACATCTATGTCGAGTATTACGTCGATGCCTTTTTCAAGGAGGTCAAGGAGGTCTTTCCTAGAGGTGCCGTACCTTTTGCCGTGGACGCCGGCGTACTCAAGGAACTCGCCGGCCTCGACCATGCGGTCGAACTCGGAGTTCTCTATAAACCGGTAGTCCTCCCCGTTTACCTCACCGGCGCGGGGCGGCCTCGTGGTGTATGAGATAGAATGCCTCAAACCGGGGAAAAAAGCAACCGCCTTCTTGCAAAGCGTCGTCTTGCCGGCCCCGGACGGGGCGGAGACTATGAACGGTACGCCCTTCATCTTTATATAAGACCTCTTCCCCCGGCTTAAAGGCCCGTGGTCCGCGCTACTCGATATTCTGGACCTGCTCCCGGATCTTCTCCACCTCGCCCTTCATCTCGATGACGGTCTGGGTGATGGAGATGTCGCTCGGCTTCGACCCGATGGTGTTGGTCTCCCTGCCTATTTCCTGGCATAGGAAATCGAGCCTTTTACCGACCGGTTCGCCGAACTTAAGAAACTTCCTGAACATATCGAGATGGCTTTTGAGCCTGGTTATCTCCTCGTTTATATCGGACCTCTCGGCGAAGACGGCCGCCTCAAGGAGTATCCTCTGCGGGTCGACCGTGGATCCGACGAGCTTTTCCATCTCGGCGGCAAGCCGCGCCTTGTGCTCCTCGAGGACCTCAGGCGACCTCTCCATTATACCGGAGAGGAGCTTTTCGACCGTCGATATCCTCGACAGGAGGTCTTCCTTGAGGTTGGCCCCCTCTTTTATCCTCCACTCCTCGACCTCTGCGAAGGCCGCGTGGAGACCCTGTTTCACCGGTTCCCAGTCGGCCTCCGTGAAGTGCCCCTTCTTCTCGAAGGTGAAGATGTCCTTGAGCCGGAGCATCGCCAGGGCATTCAGCTCGCTCTTTATCCCCAGCTCCCTTTCAAGCTCAAGGGCGGCCTCGGCGTAGAGCCTGGCCATCGGGAGGTTGAGGCGAAGCGGCGGGGCCTCTGCCGACACGGACGAGATATAGAGGGTGAACGAGCCCCTTGAGAACCTCTTTTTGATCTCGTCCCTGATGCCGTTCTCGAAGAGGGCGAACCTCTCCGGGGTCCTGAGGCTTATGTCCAGGAAGCGGTGGTTGAGGGACTTTACCTCCGTGGAGAAGACCTCCGTGCCTATCGAAAATTCGCCGCGGCCGTAGCCTGTCATGCTCTTAGCCAAATCGCAACCCCTTGCCTAAAACGAAGGCGTATCTCTTCCTTATCTCTTTCAATATCCCCGTCATCGCCTCTTCCCTGTAGTCCGGGTAGGTCCATGGAAGGGAGGTGAAATCGTCCCCGACATACATGAGCGTCAGGTCGGCCCAGACGCCGTCCTTTAAGAATATCCTGTGCGAAAAATTCTTGCAGCTGGCCAGGACGAACTTCTCCAGGGCCATGTAGCCCGGGTCGATGTTGACTCTCCTCTTATCCCCGGTTTTGTACTCATCCTCAAGTCCGTTAGTGAAGAGCTTGATCTCCGCGAGCGCCCCGGCCTCTATAAGCCCGGCAAACGACGCTATCTTTCTTTTAAGACCGCCTCCGAACTCGTCCTCGTAATATCCCGTCGTCGTGAACGGGAGCATTTCGCTCAAAAGGTCCGCGGGGCCGAACATGACCTCAAGCTTTTTAAAGACCTCCGGGAAGAGGCTTGGGTCCCCGGTAAAGACGCTTACCACCAGCTTTACCGGCTCCGCCTTCCTCGTCTTCATTTTGTCTTTGCCGTCGCCTTAAGGCCGGCGGCAACGGCCTCGCGGAGCTCGTCCGGGGCAAGCGTGGCCGTTCCGACCTTGCCTACCACGACTCCGGCGGCGAAGTTAGCGAGGACCGCCGCCTCCTTGAAATTGGCGCCCGAGGCGAGCGCGAGCGCGAGGGTGCCTATGACGGTGTCTCCGGCGCCGCTGACGTCGAAGACCTCCTTGGCGACGGTCGGTATATGGGTCTGCTCTCCGGGCTCAAAGAGGCTCATCCCGTTTTCCCCCCTCGTGATGAGGAGCGCTTCGCACCCGAGTTTGTTAAAGAGCGCCTCTCCGGCCCTGTGCAGGCTCTCGGCGTCTTGTATCTCGACGCCCGAGGCCTGGGTCGCCTCAAGGTTATTGGGCGTGACTATCGTACAGCCCTTGTAGTAGTCGAAGTGCTCGACCTTGGGGTCTACAGCAACGGGTTTGCCGAGGCGAGCGCACATCCCGCTCGTCTCTTCCACGAGCCTCTGTGTTATGAGTCCCTTGGCGTAATCCGATATCACGACGAGGTCGGCCGACCTTACGGCTTTTTTTATGTAGCCCAAAACCCTTGCCGTGCACGCCGGGTCTATCTTGTCCCTTCTCTCGCGGTCAAACCGCACGACCTGCTGGCTGTGGGCTATGACGCGGGTCTTTATGGTCGTGGGCCTTTTGGAGTCCACGATGATCCCCCCGGTGGGTATGCCCCTTTCCTTGAGAGAGCTTATGAGCTTTTTTCCGTCGTAGTCATTGCCGATGACCCCGGTAACAAGTGACTTGCCGCCGAGGCTGTGGATGTTGTTGACGACGTTGGCGCTGCCGCCGAGCATGATACTCTCGGAGGTGACCTCCACCACTGGCACAGGCGCCTCTGGAGAGATACGCCTGACCCTGCCCCATATGAAATGGTCCATTATGAGGTCCCCGATTACGAGGATACGGGCCTTTGCGAACCTGCCGATTATCGAGTTTGCCTTCTTAACGCTCAGGTATCTTCTCATCTGTGAAAAACCCCGGTTATCCGCGGACCTCAGCCCCTTCCATGACCCCTTCAATGAGCCTCAAGAACTCGTCCACGTTTTTTTCTATCGGATACTTGAGGGCGACGGCCCTCGCGTTTGTCCCCGCCTTTTTCCTGAACTCCCCGTTAAGAAGCGGCTTGAGCTTACGCGCTATCCCGGCCGGGTCCGCGGGGTCGTCGAGGATGGCGGAGTCGACCCCGTCGGTCATTATCTCCGAGGCCCCGTTGACCCTCGATGTGACTACCGGAAGCCCGGCGGCCATGGCCTCAAGGCACGCGTTACTGAAGGGCTCGTAGATCGTAGGGAGTATGAAGATATCGCCGGCGCGGTAGAACTTCGAGGCGCCCTTTACCGGCCCGGTGAATATAACCTTATCCTCAACGCCAAGGCTCCGTGCCTCGCTCAAGTAGCGCGAAGGGTTGCCTTTGCCGACTACAAGAAGCCTTATGTCGCCGTCGTCCTTCAGAAACCCCAGGGCGCGTACGGCGTAGATAAGCCCCTTCCTCTCAAAGCCCGAGCCCACAAAGACCAGGAGCGTGGTATTGTCGCCCACGCCGAGCCCGGCCCTTACTCCTGCCCTGTCTCCGGGGTCTTCAGCGTCTTTTCCCCCGGTCGAGGACGACTCGATTCCATTGTATATAACACATATCTTATCCTCTGGCAAACCATAATGCCTTATGATATCGCGCTTGACCGCGTTCGAATTGGCCACTATTTTTTTAAGCCTCTTGTCCGTAAAGAGTCTCTTTTCCAGGTACAACAGCACCGCGTGCAGCGGGTTGAGCCTGATCAAAAAACGCTTGACGGACGAGCAGGCCGCGCCCCTTCTTTCAAGCCACTCCCTGTGGACCCCGTCGCCGGCCCTGTATATATCCTGGCAGTAGGTCCTCTCAAAGCTTACGACCACATCCGGGGCGGCCATTTCGACCTCTTTCCTGGCGCGCAGCGCGAAGACAAGGGGCTTTAAAAACGACGGCCCGAAGGTCTTTATCCTGTGGACACTGACCCTGTCGTCCTCCCACTCCCTTGAGAAGACATCGAGCGTGTGACCCCTTTTGAGAAGCTCCTTTATGAATCTTCCAAGGAAGGTCTCGGCCCCGCCGAACGGTGTATGGCGCATCCTTATAAGACCTATCCTCATCTGCCTTGCCCGTGGGTCCCGGGTCCGGACGCCTTTGAATATAAGTCGGTAAACGCCGCGAACGCCTCCCGGGAGCTTACCGCCTCTGCAAACTTCGTCTCTTTCTGGAGTATTATGTGCGGCACGCCCCACGGGGCCCATCTCTTTCTGTCCGTAGAGCCCCATATCGTGAGGACGGGCTTGCCGAGGGCGGCGGCTATGTGCATCGCCCCGCCGTCACAGGTCACGACGGCACCGGAGAGGCTCATAGCCGCTATGAGTTCCGACAAGGTCTCCGTCCTGTAGACAAGAGGCCTTTTCTCCATGGAGGATATGAGCCAGTCGGCCTTCTCGTCGTCTCCTGGATGGAGCGCGTTCGCCCCGGTTCCCGGAGCCCACAGGAGTATCACCCTCAAGCCGGATTTCCCCTGTATCATGTCCCCCAACTCCTTGAACCTCTCCCTGGGCCACCTGTTCTGGGGCTTTCTGGAGCTTATCTGCATCGCCACCAGCCCCTCGTTCTCCTTGAGCCCGACCCTCTTCAAATAAAGGAGCGCCTTTTTAATCTCATCTTCCGATGGCCGCACAAACATCGGCGGAGGCGGTCCGGCAACTCCAAGGGGCTCTACAAGCCTCATCATCGCCTCCACCTCGTGGATGGGACTATCGGGCTCCACTACCGGCCTGTTGTAAAAGAGCTTTGAAGCGGCCCTTCCCCCGGGGACATGCCCGATCCTGATACCGCTTCCGGTAAGGAATGTGTAGCGCTCGAGCCTCTTTGAATAGCTGTAGCTGCAGCCAACGGCCGCCTCGAACTTCCTTGCCCTCACCCTTCTTATGAGGTTTAAGTTCCCCAAAGCTACCCTCAGGACCCCCTTGTCGGAGCTGTGCTTCTCCTTTTCCCAGACAAAGACCTCATCGACGTCCGGGTTGTTCCTCACCGCCTCGGCGTTGTAGGAGTTGACGAGGAGCCCTATCTTTATCTCAGGGTACTTCGCCTTTAATGCCCTTATCACGGGGGTCGTGCATACGAGGTCCCCGATATTGTCCCTTCTTATGAGAATAACGCTTTTGACCATCAGAGAGCGCCCTCTTCATCGCATTCGGCTTCCCTGTAGAGGACGACCATGGAGGCGGCAAACGCTACCATCAGTATGCCGAAAGACTCCTCCCACAACCCGTTGGCATAGTTTATCAGGAGATACGAAAGCAGGACCCCGGAGGCGCCGTACTTGAGAAGCCGCGTCCCGGCGGACGCCGAAACGCCGGCCGAGGCGGCCTTTACGACGACCGTCCCCCAGAAAAAGAGGAACGCGAGGAGCCCGAGAACGCCTGTCTCAAAGAGTATCTGGATGGCGAGGTTGTGAGGGTTCGCGCTTCCGTAGCCCTTCTGCGTGTAGTACCTGTAAGTCGGCCCCGATTTGTCCCACCTGTCAATGTAGCCTTTTTCGTTCGCCACGGTCGAGAGCTTTTTCCAGCCGTAGCCCCACCCGAGAACTGGCCTGTCCTTTATCATGTCAAAAGCGCCCTCCCAGATTGCCAGCCTGTCGTTGAGCCCGGTGTGTTCGTTTGTGACATAGGTATGGGGACTCAATAAAGTCTTGTACCTGTCAAAGGACTGCGGGTTGACCCTTAAAAGCGCCAGGCTCAGCGCGACGCATACCATGAGGCCCGCCAAAAGGAGATAGTAACGCTTTGCGAAGACCGTTATGGCGGCACCCGAGAGCACAATGGCCACGAGCTGGCCCCTGTGGTTGTTCAACACCGAAAGGGTCAATTCAAGGAATATGAAGAAGACGAGCGCGGACTTGAGCTTCCAACCCTCGTTCGAGGCGTAGAGATAGGCTACAGCCAGCGGTATGTAGAAGGTGGCGTACAGCGAGTAGCCTTTCAAAAACGGCGCGTCCCCCCTGTCGGAATGGCTGAGCCAGTTCAAAAAGACCTCAGGGTCGTATTTGAAGACAACATAGACGCTCAAAGCCGCGAAGCCGCCCATGAGCGCGTAGAACAGAGGCTTGAGTCCAACATATCCCCTGTAGCAGTTCACTATGACGAAAAAGACGACGGCCTGGTAGAGGAGGTTCTTCCTCAACGCGTCAAAGCTCTCCTGGGGATAGGGGCTCAACGCGGAGCTTAAAAGCGAGACGGCGATTATAAGGATCAACCCGATGACGCTCGGGTCCTTCAGGCCCGTCTTATTGCCGCCCCTTACGAGCTTGACGACGAAGGCAAGGCAAAGCAGCACGAAGGCCGTGCTCCTGACCCCTGCGAACTTCTGGAAAGGCTGGAGAAAAAGGAAGACCGCCAGGAAGACGGTCATGAGCCTGTACCTGACGATTAAATCCTCTGTATTAGCTAAAAGCCCCATTGCCCTTTAACCCCATGGTTTGGCGGCGCTACTTCTTTGAAACGATCAAAATGCCCGTGGCGAAATCGATGTCGAGGAACCTAAGCGCTGGCATGAGAAGAAGAGCCAGCGCCCTGTCCTTTAACTTTCTCTTTGCGCAGCACCTGAATATCTCAAGCCCTGCAAACCCCGACGACAGAAGAAGCCCGCCGAGGTCATGGTAACGGTATGATGTCACATGGGTGCAATCGCCGGTAAACGCCGTCGGGTGGCTGTTGTTCGGGACGGTTACGACGAGCCTGCCTCCAGGGTTCAGAAGCCCGTTACAGCTCCTTAAAAGCTCCGCCCCCTCTTCGAGGGTAAGGTGCTCTATGACGTCAAGGAGAAGCACCGCGTCAAAGCTCTCCCTGATATCATCGAGCGAGTAATAGTCGTGGAAGCGCGACCTGTCCACGTCCATGCTCCTGTAGACGGCCCCTTTTTCGCAAAGCCCTTCGGCGAACCTGTCGCCCCCGCCCACGTCAAGCACATGGCCGCCCTCGCCCTTGAGGATCCCGCCTATGAGCTTCTTTTTAGTCCCGTAGGCAAGGGGGACCTTGAAGACTGAAGGGTAGGTCTTTTTCACCTCTTCGCGCTTCTTCTTTATCTCGCTCCAGTCGATGCCGGATCTTGAAGTGTTTTTTGCCATCGCCATCCCTTTTATCAGCGGCCCGCCTCAAGCGCCTGAAGGACCCTTTTAAATACCCCTTCGGCGGCTATCTCGGTCACGCACCCCCTGTGCTTGTGCCTGCACTCGTAGGGGGTCGAGAACGTATGCGAACAAGGCACGCACTGGAGTTCCCTGTCCTGCACTATGAAGCTCTGTTTACCGGTGGGCCTCTGGTCGTTCATGTCGCACGGGCCCGCCACTACCACTACCGGCACATTGAGCGCGTCGGCCATGTAGATAAGCCCTGTGTCCACGCCCACGGCGAGCTTGAGCTTCTTTATCAGGGCCGGCATCTCCGTCAGGGTAAGAAGCCCGCAGAGGTTCTGTATCCTATCGGAGCCGGCATAGTCTATCACGGCGTTTGCTACCGGTCCTTCCTTTTCGGAGCCCAAGAGCACCACCTCGCAGTCGGTGCGCTCCAGTATGAGCCTTACCAGCATCAGGAAGTTGTCTTTGCCCCAGTCCTTCATCTCGTTTCCGGTACCCAAAACCACGCCGACGAACGGGCCGTCGCCCCTGAGGATGTTTGACACCTTGGACTGCGCCTCAGGCGACGGGTAGACCTCCTTGTCCAGCTCCCAATTAATGATATCGAAGTGCCGGAGGCTCCTCAGGTAGGTCTCCATCGACATCCTCGGCGAGTAATGGTACTCCACATCCGTACTCAAGGCCAGAAGGTACTTAAGGGTCCTTCCCGCGAAATCCGGATATACGGAGAACCTATCGGGGATGCGCGCCCAGAACGCCACAAAGAGGTTGGTGACATTGGGCATGAGTATCAGGGCCGAGGAGTAGTCCAGGGATCGGACGTACCGGGCGAAGGAGAGCTTGCCTGTCAGCCCCTTCGTCTTTTTCCTGTCCAGCACTATCACCTCGTCGATATGCGGGTTGTGCTCCAGGAGCGGCTTTGTCACCGGGTCCGCCACCACCCCGAGCCTGATGCCGGGGTGTGCCTTCTTTATCTCCCTGAAGACGGGCGTGGTGCATATCATGTCACCTATCTTGGCCGTCTGGAAGACGAGGACGGAATCCATCCGCCTCTTTTTAAACCTCGTCAAAAGAACAATGAGCGGATAGAATATATATGCGAGTATGACGTATATCAACCCAGAACCTCTTTAAAGACCCTTTCCACCCCTGAGACGTACCTGTCGATTCCGAACTCTTCAAGGACCCTCTTCCTGCCCTCTTTTCCGAAGGCCTCAAGGGCCTTTCTCTTACCGAGAAGGCCGTCGATGGCCGCGCCAAGGGCCTGTGCGCACTCTTCTCTGACGAGAAGGCCGGTCTTTTCGTTTACCACGATTTCCCTTGTCCCGATTATATCGAAGGCCACTACGGACTTGCCCATGAGCATCGCTTCGAGGACGACCCTCGGGAGCCCTTCCTTTTCAGAGGCAGAGACGAAAAGGTCCATAGCGTTGATGAAGGAGAGGGCGTCAGCGGAGAACCCGGTGAATATTACTCTGTCGGCGAGCCCCAGGTCGCGGGTCGTCTTTTTAAGGCTGTCCATCTCGGCTCCGTCGCCGACGACAAGACATACAGTCCCTTCGATTCCCTTTACTGCGGGAAACGCCCTCAGCAGAAGATCCACCCTCTTTCTCTTTATGAGCGACCCGACGGTGCCTATTACAGTTGTCCCCTCTTTTATGCCGAGATCTCTTCTTACCTCTTCCGGACTCCGTTTGGGTTTCACGGTCCCGTCTATCCCGTTATACACGACGACGCATTTATCGGCCCTCACTCCGCTTTCCACAAGACCGTCCATTACGCCCCTCGAGACGCATATCACCCTGGCCGCGTTCGAGTTTACGGCTTCGGCCTCCACCTTGTTAAGCCTCACCTCAATCCTTGAGTGCTGGACGGCGGGGACTTTAGCGGCCTTAGCCGCCAGTATCCCCTCGAGATTTGAAGACGGCTGGTTGTTCATGTAGAGAAGGTCAAACCCGCCCTCCCTCAAAAAAGACTCTATCCTCTTCGAGTCGGGCACGATCCTGCCGATGTAATCGAGACGGAATACATACCTTTTTTTAAGCGCCGCAGAGGGGAAGAGGAGCGCCCTGCCGGCTTCCTTAAGCGGCTTTAACCAGGCGGGGTTTTCTCCCCGCTCAAGCACGCTGAAGCCCGCTCCGAGCTTTTCAAGCTCCGACTTCACATCCGGGCCCGAGCCCATCCTGTAGTTGGAGTAAAAGAGGGCCGAAAAACCGTACCTCTTTTTATCTATCCTCTTTAACAGCTCGATGAGGCTGTTGGTACCCCCGCCCCACTCCTTGCCGGTATCGAGGATTAGCACCTTTTTCATCCTGCCTGCTCCCCGTTTATTCCGACGGCGACTATCCCCGGGGCGTAATCTATCCTCAGCAGACGCAATAGCGGCATGAACAGGAACGCCACGAGCCTGTCCTTGAGACTGAAGCTCCCGCACCTGTAGACTCTTATCTCCTCAAAGCCCGCCGAGGCCAAAAGCCCGTAGAGCTCGTCGTACCTGAAGGCCGTTATGTGCGTGCAGTCGCGCCATAAGACCACGGGGTGGCAGACATTGGGGGTGCTCACGACAAAGACGCCTCCCTTTTTAAGGAGCCTGCGGGCCTCGGCGAAGCACCCGGCGGCCTCTTTGACGCTCATGTGCTCAATGACATCGAAGAGGACGGCCGCGTCAAAGGTCCTGTCGATCTCCTTAAGGTCGTAGTAGTCGTGCTCAAGGCCCCTGTCCACATCGAAGCTCCGGTACTCAGCCTCCATGCCCTTCTCTTTGAGAAACCTCTCGATGTTCCTGTCGTTTGCGCCTATGTCGAGGAGGCTTGAGCCTTTTTTGAGGACCTGTAAAAGCAGGTCCCTGCCACTCGCTACTATCGGCAGCTTAAAGAGGTGCGGCAGGCGGGACGCCGCCTCTTTTCTGCCCTTCATTATCTCGTTCCAGCCCGTAAAACTCATCCGGTTGCCCGTCGTCAAATCCCTTTTATGGCGTTATACCTTTCCGTTATAATCCCGGCCACATGGTCGTAGGTGTAGTTTTTGGCCACATGCTCGTAGCCGGCGGAGGCGATCCTGTTCCTCTCATCGTCGTTCTTGACGAGGGAAGAGAGCTTCTCCCCGAAGTCGTCAAGCCCGTCATATACTACCACATGCTTTCCGGACGTTACCATCGTCTTCAAGTCCCTCGACCCGTCGGTTAATAGGGCGGCCCGGCAGGCCGGGACCTCAAGGACCCTCATGTTCATGCCGCTTCTTTTTTCGCCCTCGCCGAAGCCCCAGTTCGTCACGTTTATCACCACCTTGCTCTCGCCATAGAGCCTCACAAGGTCCTCCCCTTCTATGTAGGCGCCCTTGACGGCCTTTCGGAGCGCCATGTCCAGAGGGTTCTTCTTTATCCACTTCGGGCCCCAGATGGCGGCGTTCTTCGAGACCTTGAGCGCCCGCTCGACAAACTCGATACGCTTGGGCGACCACTTCCCCACAAAGCACCAGTCGTATTTTTTTTCGCGCTCCTCCGGATAAAACGCCGAGGTATCGACCGAGTGGTGCAGGAGGCTTATACCGCCGAGCCCCTTTTGCGCGCCCGCCTCCGTGCAGGAAGAACTCATGAAAAAATAGTGGTCGTAAAGACGGAGTTCCCTGAACGCCTCCTCCATCCTCTCCTCCCTCTCTATCCACCAGGCGAAGAGAAGCGATCTGCCTCTTATCTCTTTTAAGGCCTCCTCCGTGAACTTTATCCCCCTGACTATGAGGACAAGGTCCGGCGAGAACTCCTTTACCGCCTCGACCAGCCTTGCGCTCCTGTACTGAAGGTGAGAGAGCGGATGGCCGGCGAAGAAGTCCTTGCCCTTGGGGATGATGCGCAGGTTGTGCGCGGTCTTGTTCACATGGTGTATGACGAACCTGTCGAACCAGTGGTTCACGTCCGCGTGGAAAGCGCGCGCCTCTACGCCGGTCCTGGCGAAGGCGGTCCTGAGATACTCTGTGATCGGCGGCTTCGAGGAGTATGCCACCAGCACCTTCTTGAGCATCGTCACCCCATTGAAGGAAGCGCTTGCTTCACGGCCGCCTCCACCTCTTCAACGCTTATCGCCTCCATGCACTTCTGGTACTCGCACTTTTTGCTTGCGCACGGATCGCACGTCCTCTCTTTCTGTATGACCCTGTGCTTATGCCTGTCATACGACGGTCCCGTCCTTCTCGCGTCGGCCACGGCATAAAGCGCCACGACCGGCGTGCCGACCGCTATCGCCATGTGCATCGGGCCGGTGTCTCCGGTGACAAATACGCCGAGCCCCTTTATCAGCGGAGGGACCTGCTTCAAGGGGAGCCTCCCGGCCGCCACTATCGTCCTTTTCCCGATGCCGTCGGCGATCTTGGCGCAAAGAGACGCCTCGGAAGCAGACCCCGTAAGAACGAACCTCGCGTTCGGGTAGTCCTCAAGCAGGTCTTTCCCGAGCCTCATGAACCGCTCAGGGAACCACTGCCTGCTTACGGTCGAGGCTCCCGGCTGGAGGCCTATCAGGAGGTCGCCCTTTAGCGCCCCCTCCTTCCTTAAAAACTCCGCGGCCTTCCCGGCATCCTGGCGCTCCGTAAAAAGCTCCATCTCAAACCCGTCGGGTGGGCACCCGGCAAGCCCGGCCGTCATAAGCCTGCCCTCTATGCCGTGGCCCATCTCGTTCCAGGTCACTATCGGCTCCCTGTTCGAGAGGAGAAAATTATAGTCGCTGTTGTTCGGCAGCTTCATGATAAACCTGGCCCCGGCGAGATAACAGATCGGGGTGGCCTGGGGTTCGTTCCCGTGGAATATCAGCGCGAGGTCGAACGAGTACTTCGTAAGCGCCTTGACCGTGGAGTTGAACCTTTTGTACCCTCCGTAGTAAGGCACGACCCCGTCTATGTTGGGGTTGTTTGTGAAGAGCTCCATGTTATCCCTGTTGAAAAGGGCGATGACGCGCGCCTCGGGGTATCTCTTCCTCACCGCCCTTATCGCCGGGGTCGACAAAAGCGTGTCGCCTATAGCCGTCGAGGAGACGACGAGGATGTTTTTCACATCCCCGATTCTAAAGTCCTTTATATCCGTCTTTCTCCTGTCGACGGATTTACGGGCCTTGAGCCACAGCAATAGCGTCTTTTCTACGGGTCTTATCCTCATCTGCCTTTGCCGCTCATCTTCATGTAAAGCCCGGACAGTAATCCGTTGGTGTAGACCGTGAGCCTGGTCTTGAACCACCGGACCCTGTCCTTTACCACTATCCTCTTTATCCTGAAAGGGTCTGCTCCTGCGCCGGCCACGCCGGGCTCGGTCGTGAAGACCCCCCTGTAGCCAAGCTCGCGGGCCGCCCCGACACCCTCGTCGTTGTACTTCCCCCTGGGCCAGCAGAGGTAATCGCAGCTTTTTTCAAGGGCCTTCTCTATAGCCTCTTTCGAGAGTTTGAGTTCCTCTTTCAGCTCGTCTCCCGAGAGATGATCGCACCTGCTGTGCGTCACGGTGTGGGAGTGGAACTCCACGAGCCCGCTATCCTTCATCTCCTTGACCATATCCCAGTTGACCGAGAGCTTTTCAAAACTCCCTTCCTGAGCGTACGCCTTGGTCTGGTCATGCAGGGGAGCCCTCTCCCTGAACTCACTTATGATCCGCTTTTGATAGCCCTTCGCGGCAGTGGCCTTATCGACCCACGAGCTCACCAGAAAAACGGCGGCCTTTATGCCGTACTTTTTAAGCACAGGGAAGGCGTAGACATAGTTGTCGAGATACCCGTCGTCGAATGTCACCACGACGCCTTTATCGTCGAGCTTTCTTCCAGAGACGACCCCCAGAAGCTCATCGAGCGTCAGGGTCCTGTAGCCGGCGTCTTTTATATGACGCATCTGCGCCTCAAAGACCTCGGGAGTAACGGTGACCATGTCTCCCCTGTTCGGGTTTATGTGGTGGTACATGAGTACCGGTACCGTAGACATAAAAGGTATCCATAGATACCCACGGCTTTACAGCCGTGGTGCTTTCATCTGCGAGCTGCGCTCGTCATGTTATACGGGAGCAGGCTTTCATTCAGGCCTTTATAGACTTTGAGTTCCCCCCGAATCAAAAGACCCCGTCAGACACGGGCCTTCACAAGCCCGGTGTAGAGTTCGAGCATCCTCTCGACCATCCTCTCGGTCGAAAAATCCTTCTCGACCATCTTTCTGCCCTCTTCACCCATCGACCTTCTGAGCCGCTCGTCCTTAAGCAGCCTTATGATGGAAGAGGCCAGAGCGCTCTTGTCCTCCGGCTCTACCAGCAGGCCCGTCTTCCCGTCCGCTATAGCCTCCGGGACGCCTCCAACGCGAGTGCCTATCGTGGGCTTCCCCATGGCGGCTGCCTCAAGGAAAGACGTGCCGAGAGCCTCTTCGAGAGTGGGCAGCACGAAGAGGTCCAGCCCCTTCAGTACCGTCGGCACATCGCTTCTGAAGCCCAAAAGCCTTACCTTTGCGCCTACGGCGAGCTCCTTGATCCTGTCCTCTATGTTTTTCCTCTGCGGGCCGTCTCCAGCGAATACGAATACCGCCTCGGGGACTTCTTTTAAAACTGACGGGATGGCGTCAAGCAGGATGTGATGGCCCTTTTTCCTCCTGAGGATAGCCACCGTGCCGACGACGAGTTCCCTGGCGGACAGCCCAAGCTCAGCCCTCAGCGCATCGGGCGCGCTCGAAGGGTCGAACCGTTCGAGGTCAATACCCGTCGGGACCGTGACCACCCTGTCTTTACTTATCCCCTTGTCCTCGACAAGGTACCTCCTCACATGCTCGCTTACGGTCACCACCCTGTGCGGGAAACGCGAGTAGGTGATCTTCGAGGTTATCGGGAGGGCCAGGTGCCGGGTCCTTACCACGACGGGCCTTCTCCCGGAGAGCCTTCCGGCGATGGCGCAGATGAAGCTGTCGTCCCCGCTGTGCGTGTTCACCACATCGACGGACTCGGTCTTTATGAGGGCCATGCAGTAGCGCACGGCCGAGATGTCGCGGTTGGACCTCATCGGGTGCGTCTTCACTTCAAGGCCCGCTGAGCGCGCCCTCTCGGCGAGCTTGCTCTCGGGTTTACAGAGGAGCATCACCCTCACACCGAGCTTTTTCAAGCCGACGCATTCATGCAGCGTTCTATTTTCCTGGCCGCCCCAGCCCAGTGAGGATTCAGAGTGAAGGATAGTAAGCATCGTTATCTGTCTTGAAATTTTCCGTCTTTACGGTGAGGAGGACTTCCGCGGTCGCCGTGCTCAAATGCCGGCGGCCCGGAATCCATGCCTCCGGTTGAAGGTCTGCTGAAAGCGGCCCCCGACATATAAACCGGCGGCGCGGCGGGTCTGAGGATTCTTTCTTAACAGGCCCCATTATCTCCACGGACGCGTCAGGGCCGAAGGTAAAACGCCCCGTCACCTGAACGCATGCAGTAACGACCGGGCTTTCATTACGAGCCGGGCCGGCTGACGGCCCGGCTCAAGAAAAAGGGCCAAAGGCATATTTTTACCGAGGCCGGCTATCGTGCGGTTTTTAGCGGCCCCCTGGAGTGCGCCCGCCGGGGCCGACCACATGCTTCTCAACAAGTATCTTCCAGACGGCCTCCGGGGTGATGCTTAAAAGGCAATCGCTTTTCTTGCTGCCGTTACAGCCGTCCTTTCCGCACGGCACGCAGTCCCGGTCCTCCTGTATGACCGTATTCCCGCCGAAGGTCTGGACTCCGATCATCCTTGAGTACGGGGAGATTATACCGTCATCCTCCCTCCCCTCATAACCGGTACTTAGTACCTCGTCGTTATCCCACGGGCCCCAGTCGAACGCACCGCTCGGGCCGAAGATTCCCACTACCCTGGCGCCGGAGGCGGCCGCTATGTGCATCGGGGCGGAGTCGACCCCGAAAAAAAACTCCGCCCTCTTTGAAAGGCTCGCCAGATGCTTCAACTTGAGCCTTCCCGAGAGGTCTACCGGGCGGGTCTTCATGAGAGAGACGATCGATGCGACCTTTCCAAGCTCCTTCTCGTCTGGCCCTGAAGTGAGGACGACCGTGAGACCTTCATCCTGAAAACGGTCGAATATCAACGCCATCGCGGTATCGGGCCAGCACTTGAAGAGCCACCTCGAAGTCGGGTGCGCGTGAACGATCAGACCGCCCCCGTACCCGGCTTCCCTGAGGGCGCTCTCGACGAACGAGTCGTCCTCCTTCGTCGTGAAGATATCTACCGTCAGGTCTTTCGTATCGATACCGAACGCCCTCAGTACCCCAAGGTCGGTCAACACCGTGTGCGTCCTTGTCTTAGGCCGCTCCGCAAGGTGGGTATACAATAGCTTCTTGCCCTTGAACCCTCCCCTGGGACGGTACCCCAGCCTGTACGTAGCGCCCGTTAAAAACCCGATGAGCGCCGGCCTGTCCCCGCCCGTCAGGTCCACCGTCATGTCGAATTTTTTGAGCCTCAACAGTTTTACAAGCTTTAACTCTTCGGCCACACGCCTGCCTGCCGGGAGGCTTTTAACGGACCTCTCGTAGCGTATGACCTCTTTTACGAGAGGGTTGCCCGCGAGCATCTCCTCGGTACCGGAGTTGACAAGCGCCGTCACCTCCGAGCCCGGGAAACTCTCCTTCAAGGCCCTTATAGCCGGAACGGTCAAAAGCACGTCCCCGATGTGACGGAGCTTTATAACGAGTATCTTCTTTGTCCCTTCAAACAAATCAATCATACGCTTTTTTTGGCAAAACGCCTTAAGAGACGTTTGAGAGAACCTTTTTATAAAAAGTGTCCTGCGGACGGCTGATAAAAGATTCGCACCATGTTGCCAGACAGAACGAAATTGCAGCAAGCCCGCCTTGATCTGCTGACCGCACGGTTCCACCGGACCCCCTTCAAAGACTTTAGAACTGAACATTTCTGAAGAGAGAAGGTCTTCTCATGCAACTCTTACGGCACCCTGCCGGGGTTGTTTTTCATCTCCCAGAGCTTTGCGTATTTTGACAGCGTATACGCCGCGTAGAGAAAAGAGAGCACGGCTCCGGCGGCCCCGTCCAAAAACCCGCCTTTGATAACGAACATCTTGAAGAAGGTGAAAAACGGTCTTAAAAGTATGTCGGTCATCCCGGCCTTTCTCCCGTTGTCGAACATCTCACGGGCGGCCAGGGTGGAGTACCTCTGCATCCGCTCCAGGTAGTCGGCCACATCCTTGTATGTGTGGTGCGTGAACGGGTTTTCAAGGTGTTCCTTCCGTCCCTTTACCGCCACGGCCTCGTGGACGCTTCTTTCGTTGAACCTGCCCTTGTCTTTTCTGTAGAGCCTCAGGTTATAGTCCGGGTACCATCCGCAGTGCTTTATCCATCTCTTGCCGAAGTAGTTTTTGCGGGCGATGTAGTAGCCGTCGGCCCCGTTCGACCCGACGGCCTTCAGTATCTCGTCCTTCAATTCCGCGGAGACCCTTTCGTCCGCGTCGATGTTCAGGACCCAGCGGTTTTTAGCCCTGTCCCCGATGAGATTCTTCTGTTTGCCGAAGCCGAGCCATTTGTCTTTATAGACCTCGGCCCCGTACTCGCGGCAGATATCCACGGTACTGTCGGCGCTGCCGGAATCCGAGACGAGTATCTCGTCGGCCCACTTGACGCTTTCAAGGCAGTCCCGGATATTATCCTCTTCGTTGAGGGCTATTATGGTGACGGATATCTTTTCCATCGGCCTTTCGGTCGGATTGAAGACCCCCGCCGTTTACGGCGGGGGTCTTTCACTGTGAGGCGATTGTCATTTCTACGGCCCCCCTTGATAATATCCTGAAGCGGCGGCGTAGCTGCGTTCACCCGATGAACCACCCAGGAGCTTTTCTCCGGGGTATCTCCTTAAACCTCCCATCCCTCGACGGGAGGGGATTGAGGGGGAGGATTTTACAAGGAAACCCTATAGCTTGCTACAAGGAATCTTGTGATTCATGGCCTTTTTTAAGGCGGCTACTTGAGAGCCGCGGCCTCGTCGACGAGCATGACCGGGATATCGTCCTTCACCGGGTAGACGAGGCGACACCTCTCACAGGCCAGCCCGTCTTTCTTCTCCGTAAGTTTTATCTTGCCCTTGCATTTGGGGCACGCCAGTATTTCAAGAAGCTCTTTGTCGATAGTCATAACACCCTCCGAAGTTTTGATAATATTTTGTATCGCTGCACGCCGCCCCTGCGAAAAACTTCAACCCCTGTCGTCCGCGGGCCGGCCTTCCATCGCGTTCTTTTTGCCGCCGAGCCTCACGTACTCCACCCCGCCTATGATGCTCACAAGCGCCATGATGACAAACCACATGAGAGAAAGCGTAAGGGCCTGCTCCTGCGTAGCCCCGGCCTTCGTGAAGAGGAATACGAACGCCCCTTCCCTTATCCCGAGGCCGGATAGCGATATGGGGAGCATCGAGACCGCCGTGGTCAGGGGTATGAAGAGGAAAAAGTAGCTAAGCCCGACATTCATCCCGAGGCCCCTTCCAAGAAACCAGTACCCGATGATGACGCCTCCCTGGACGAGGACCGAGCATATGAATATCTTAAGGAGTATGTCCCCGTGGCTCTTGTATCCCATCAGGACCCCGTAGAAGGTCTCTATCTTCCGGTTGATGCCGTAGAAGTGGATCCGCGCGAGTACCCTCATGACCCACGAATGAAGCGGGCCTACCCAGATGACGAGGCTCATGACGAAAAACCCGCCTATGAGGAGGACGAAAAAGCCGGGCAGCCCCGTCCCCTTTATAAGGGGGTAGCCGGTCAGCAGGGCCAGAGACGTTATGACCATCAGGGCGAAGAACCCCGAGTACCTGTCCATGAATATCGAGGCAAGAGAGACATCCCCTTTCCTGGTGTACCTGTAGAGGTAGTAGCCCTTGACGAGGTCTCCGCCGACCATCGTCGGCAGGAAGTTGTTGAAGTACATCCCGATGAAATATATCGAAAGGAGCCTCCGGTACGGTATGTCTATGTCCTTTTTGAGTATCACCGACCACCTGAAGGTCGATATCGACTGCGTGCAGATGAAAAGCACGGCCACGAAGACGACCGAAAGAGGGTTTACGGAAATAAAGGTGTTC
>JACRCH010000050.1 GCA_016219115.1 Deltaproteobacteria bacterium | reverse complement strand
CTTCGGGTTGAATGGGTGTGCCACTCCGCAATCCCGTCGCTTTAGCGGCGGGTCAAGGCTGGCAAATACAAATGATCTTTCCATGCCATCAAAATTCTCCGCAATTTATGGCGGAGAATTTTAATTAAACGCGGCTTGCCGCGTATATAAAAACAGATTCCCCTTTGGGTACCCCGCTGGCAAGGCTTGCGGGGAGGTTCATCAATTCCAACCGGTTAGATTCGAAAAATACAATCAATATGATATCTTAGAAGGAATATTATAATACTTTCAGAACCTGAATTCTATTAAAACCCGACAACCGTGTCAATAAAAAATCTTACAGGTCGATCGTTACCCGCAGCGGCGATGGTTTTAGCGTCAAAGCGGCGCCGCTCATAAGTTTTTATCGGTTTACGCCGTGTTTCCTTTAAGCATTCCATCTGTTTTTCCATGGCCCGGCACACCGGGGTTTTACGGACCGCCGGAAGTGAAACTCCGCCGACAGGAGTCGGCGGTTTCTTCTGTTACGATTTTCAATCGAGCCCTTCGGGCTGCCTATTCATCACCAGACAGGAGTCTGGTGTTTTATCGGCCAAATAAAAAAAGCCCGCCGTTTCCGGGCGGGCTTGGTCAGTTACAATGCGCCTCTTTACTTATGCTTCTTGGTCGAGGGCTTTTTAGCGGCGGCCTTGGCAGCCGGTTTCGCCTTTGACTTTAATGCCTCGATTTCCTTCTGGGCGGCGTCCTTTTCAGCGGTGACATTGGCCAACTGGCCCTTGAGGTCCTCGCTCTCCTTTTGAAGGGAGGCTACCTGGTTCTTAAGGTTGTTGTTCTCCTCTGTAAGGGACGAGACCTGCCCCTTAAGCTGGGCGTTCTCCTGCTTGAGCGCCTGTCCGCAGCCCGAGACAAACAGCAATGTGGCCAGGACCATGCTTAACAGTCCAATCTTCCTCATTTCTTTTCTCCTTTTATTTTAGTTTTGCGCGGTGTTTATTTAAATTAGGTTGATTTGAACGGTATAATAATGCATTTAACATGCCAATGTGAATAAAATAATAACTTGTTAAAAAACAATCGTTTATCGAGACATCTCTCCTCAGGAGTTCTCCTGGGATAAACCTTTTGGTTTATGGCTTGCACCTTTTGGTGCAGAATAGGCCTCTTTTTCAATGCCAAACTTATTGAGCCTGTACTGAAGAGTCCTGTAGCTCATCCCCAGCAGACCCGCTGCCTTACCGAGGACGCCGTTGGCCTTTCTCATCGCCTTTGCCAGCAGTTCCCTTTCGAAGTCCTCGAAGGATATGCCCTCTTCCGGGAGTTCAAAGTCCATGTTCCCCAGAGTGATGGGCCTTGTCATTATCTCGGTGGGGAGCGCGTCCTCCCCGATTACCGCGCCGTCAGAGAGAAGCAGAGCCCGTTCGACAACGGCCTCGAGCTGGCGGACGTTGCCGGGCCAGTTGTAGTTCATGAGCATGTTCATAGCCTCGTCAGACAGGCCACTGACGCTTTTGCCGGACGACGCGTTATGTCTCTTGACGAAATAGGTGATGAGTTCCGGGATGTCGCTTCTTCTGTCCCGAAGCGCCGGGAGCTTGAAGGATATGACATTGAGCCTGTAGAAGAGGTCCTGCCTGAATCGGCCCTGTTTTATCTCATTGTCAAGGTCCTTGTTCGTCGCGGCTATTATCCTTACGTCGACCTTGATCTTATTCGCCCCGCCCACCCTTCTTATCTCCCTCTCCTGCAATACCCTCAATAGCTTAGCCTGCAGCGTCAGGTCCATATCCCCTATCTCGTCCAGGAAGATGGTCCCTCCGTCGGCGGCCTCGAAAAGCCCAAGGTTCCTGGCGTACGCGCCGGTAAAGGCGCCCTTCTCGTACCCGAAGAGCTCGGTCTCAAGGAGCGTCTCCGGAATAGCCGCGCAGTTTATCGCCATGAAGGGCTGAGAGCTCCTGGGGCTCGCGTAGTGCAGGGCCTTGGCCACGAGTTCCTTTCCGGTACCGCTCTCCCCGTAGATCAGGACCGTCGCCGAGCTTCCGGATACCTTCTTTATTATCCTGAATATCTCCCTCATCTTGCTGTCCGAGCCGATTATGCCTTCGGGCCTGAACTGCTTTTCAAGCTGCTGCTTTAAGAGGATGTTCTCGCTTAAGAGCCTGGACTTCTCAACAGCCCTCTTGGCCACGCTCAGAAGCCTTTCCCTGTCCAGCGGCTTGGTGAGGTAGTCGAAGGCCCCGAGCCTTATCGCCTCGACCGCCGAGTCTATCGAGCCGTGCGCGGTTATCATCACCACGCTTACGCTCGGCCTTTCCTTGAGGATGTGCCTTAAGACCCCGTGGCCGTCCATTCCCGGCATCTTAAGGTCCGTTATCACAAGGTCGAAGTTGTTCTTCTGGATCGCCGTCAGGGCCTCGCTCCCTCCCGAGGCAGTACCTACGTCATAGCCCTCGGCCTCCAGGATGGTCTTCAAAATCTCTCTCTGGCCCTTCTCGTCGTCTACTACAAGTACAGTGCCTTCCATCGCCACCTACACCCCCGCGCTTTGAGGCAAGTTTACAGTAACCGTGGTCCCCTGGTCAACAACGCTTGAGATCGATATCCTGCCGCCGTGCTCCTCCACCACTCTCTTCGTGAGGGCCAACCCGAGACCGATCCCTATCTCCTTTGTGGTAAAGTACGGGTCGAAGACCTTCTGGAGGTTCTCCGTCCCGATCCCGCATCCGGTGTCTTCTATCCTGACGCAGACAGCTCCGCCGAGTAAAGAGGTCTCGACACGGAGCCTGCCGCCGTCGGGCATCGACTGGATGGCGTTTATGAGGATATTCAGAAAACAGGTCTTTAAATGCCGGTAGTCCGCCATGACGAAGCATGGCCCGGCTGAGAACTCCTTCTTTAATATTATATTCTGTTCGGAGAGGCTGTCGTTCAATAACGAAAAGGTCTCCTCAAGGACAGGCTCGACCTGCAGCCTCTTGAACTGGAGGTGCAGGGGCCTGCCGAAGTTCAGGAAGTTCGTGACCATCCCGTCAAGCCTCTCTATCTCGGATTTTATGCTGGCCACCGTCGAAAGGAAGGCCTCCCTTTTGCGCTCATCGTCGGGAGGGTACATCGCCCTCAAGTGGTCTATCGAGAGGTTTATGAGGTTCAAGGGGTTTCTTACCTCGTGCGCTATGCCGGAGGCGAGCGTGCCGATCTTACTCATGTGCTCGGCCTCCTTGAGGCGGAATTCGAGTTGCCGGTTCTCGTTGAGTTTTCCCACCATGTCGTTGAAGTTCCGGGTAAGCCTGCCTATCTCGTCGTGCCGCCCGGCCTCAAGCCTCACCGACAAGTCCCCGCCGGCCACCCTCTGGGCCGCGTCCGCTATCGTTTGTATCGGCTCGGAGTACCTCCTTGAAAGGTACATGGCGGCGAGTATTCCGATAGAGAATATGACGAGGGTGGCCACCAGCCTGTTACGGTGGTTCTTGCGGGCGATATCGGCGAAGTCTTCGAACTGCGTCTCTATGTGAATATATCCGAGCTTCTCTTTGCCGATTACCACCGGCAGGAGTATGTCGTACATCTTCTGCCCGCCGGTGGTAGTGGTGTACTCGGTGACATTTCCGATGTTCCTGACGCTTTCGCCCTTTACGCTCAACTTCTTTCCGATGAGGCGCGGGTTTGAGCTGGCGATAACGTCCCTGGCGCTGTTGACTACCGAGATGGCCCTTATGCCCTTTTTCTTAAAGCCGGTGAGCCCTTTGAAGCCTTCGATGCCCTTGGCGTCCTTCTCTTTGGCCTGGGACATCTGCTCAATACTTATCTGTATCGCGGTGGAGAGATCCTCTGTGTGGTGCCTTACCTCGTCGATCAGGTCCTTTTCGGCCTGCGCGTAAAGAAAAAGGAGAAAGGCGATGGAAAGAAAACAGAGTGAGACCATCATGAAAAGAAGCTTGGTCTTGAGGTTTAGGTTGGAAAATATATTCTGCATTTTAAACCAGCGGCCCCCGGAGCGGACCGGTCAGGGAAAAGATTAAACTCTATCCGATAAAAGTATCTCATTTCCGAAGACGAAGCAATAAGTATCGGATATCCCGCCTTTTTTCAAAAAAACCTAAACAAAGCGTTGACACGCTCATTCTTTTGTGCTAAAATTCGCGCCTCCATTGAATTTTTCTTCACTTAACCCGTCAACCCCTTGCGGAGTCCGATTTGAAAGATAATATCTTCGGCAGAAGGTCGTTTTTGAAAGGAGCCCTTGTAGGCGCGTTCCTGCTCTTCAGTTCCCCCGTCTTCCCGGCCGAGCTTATCTCGCCCGAAGAGTCCCCTGACAAGATGAGGGGGGATATCACCGAAGAAGAGGTCCCGGACCAGACGATCGGGGGCATCATAACAGAGCCCCCTGTCGAGATAAAGGGGGACATGACGAAGGAAGGACGGCTGCGGCTGTACCGCAGCCGCTACGGCGAAAGGCTCGACGTGGTCTTCAGGAACGCCGACGGCGAGTACGACCACGAGGCTTTGGCCGCCATCAACCACTTCATGAGGTGCCACTACAGCGACGAGGAGACCGAGATCGATATCCGGGTCATCGAGTACTTGAACGCCATGGATAACAGGATAAACGGCGGAGGCAACGAGATACACGTCATCTCCGGCTACAGGTCCAGGGAGTATAACGACCTTTTAAGAAAAAAAAGCCGCAGGGTGGCCAAATACAGCTATCATCTCACGGGCCAGGCCATAGACTTCCGGATCCCGGGCGTCAAGGTCAAAAGGCTTAGACAGAGCGCGATGAAGCTCGCCTACGGCGGGGTCGGGTATTACCCCAGGAAACAGTTCGTCCACATCGACTCAGGGTTGTTCAGGTATTGGTAAAGATGTAGTATAATCTTTACATGAGATATCTTTTGCCTCTTTTACTCCTTGCCGCCCCACTGTTTTTCATCTCCACGGCCGTCAACTCCGACACCTCCTCCGCGGACACAACAATCACCTTAAAGTCAAACGCAAAGAACGGCTGCGCCGTACTCCACCCGAGCGACTCATCCATGGAATGGGATTGCGTACGGCTCAAAAAGAACGAATCCCTTGAGAGCCTTTTCAAGGAAAACTGGCGGGATGTCGCGAGGTTTAACAGGATCGACCGGCGCCACGGACGCCCCTATGCAAATATCAAGGTACCGGGAAGACTTACCGAGATAAAAGACTTCTCCCCGATGCCCACGACCTATCCGAAGGCGGAAAAACTCCCGAAGTTCATCCTCATAGACCTCTCCGAGCAGTTCCTCGGGGCCTACGAGCACGGGCGCCTTGTATTCTCGTCGCCTGTAGCCACCGGAGAGAGGGGCAACGAGACCCCCGCCGGGGAGTTCAGGGTCTCTGCCTTCAGCCGTAACCACAGGTCTTCCAAATACACAATAGAGAAGACCGATATTCCCTACCCGATGAACTACGCCTTGAGGTTCCATATAAACAGCAAGGGCGTCTCTTTCTGGATACACGGCAGGGATATGCCCGGGTATCCGGCATCCCACGGCTGTATCGGCCTCTATGACGAACGGATGCAGCAGAGGTACTACAAGGACCCCAAAGACCCGGTGCTCGATGACGCCAAAAGGCTCTACGATTGGGCCATCGGGGACTCATTCGACGACGGGAAATTGCACGACCTCAAGGACGGCCCGGTGATGCTTGTAACCGGAGAAATACCCGGGACCCCGGGGGAATTGGCCATGGAAAACCCGCCTTTTTAAGGGGATTCGGCCTTCTTACCTGTTGACTACTTTGACCCCTCTGTGATAATCTGAATTGCTTATGAAAAAGCATAGTTATTCCCCCTCCTTAGATGTTTTCAAAGAAAAGGCGGCTACAGCCAAAATAGTGCCTGTCTTCAGGGATATCCTCGCCGACACTGAGACCCCGGTCTCGGCTTTTTTAAAGATGGACCCGGGCGCTGACGCGTTCCTCCTTGAAAGCGTCGAGGGCGGAGAAAAATGGGGGCGCTACAGCTTCCTCGGGGCCGCCCCCCGCCTGACCGTCAGGTCCAAGGGCAACAAGGTCGAGATAATAGAGGGGACCTCGCACAGAACCGAGGAAGGAGACCCTATCGAGATACTCAAAAGGCTCGTCTCAGGCTTCAACGCCGCCCATGTCGAAGGCGCTCCGAGGTTCTTCGGCGGGGCTATAGGCTACATCGGCTACGATATGGTACGCCGGATCGAAAAACTCCCTGATACGGCCCCGAAGACTCTCGATCTCCACGACATGTTCTTCATCTTCACCGATACGCTTCTTGTCTTCGACAATATCGAACATAAGATAAAGGTCATCTCGAACGCATATATCGAAGAAGGGGCCGACCTTGCCGAGCTCTACTCAAAGGCCGCCGGAAAGATAGAGGCCCTCGTCAGAACGCTTCGTACAAAGGAAGTCCCCTCTCCTCAGGACGCCCCGGAGTCCGCCCCGGCGATCATCTCCAACTTCAAGAGGGAGGACTTCTACAGGGCCGTTGAGAGGGCCAAGGACTATATAACCGAGGGGGACGTCTTTCAGGTCGTCCTCTCGCAGAGGTTCGAAACAGCCCTCGATGTCGAGCCTTTCGACATCTACAGGGCTCTGCGCGTGGTAAACCCATCGCCCTACATGTTCTTTTTGAGGCTCGGGGGGGTCACCCTCGTCGGGTCCTCCCCGGAGATACTCGTCCGCGTCGATGACTCCGACATAAACGTAAAACCCATAGCCGGCACCAGGAAAAGGGGCAGAGACGACGAAGAGGACGCCGCCCTTGAAAAAGAGCTTTTGGCCGACCCCAAGGAGAGGGCCGAGCACATAATGCTCGTCGACCTCGGGCGTAACGACGTCGGCAGGGTCGCCGAGGCCGGCACCGTCCGGGTCGATGAGTTCATGACCGTAGAGCGCTACTCGCATGTCATGCACATAGTCACCAATGTGCGAGGCAACCTTAAAAAGGGCGCCGACTCCTTCGACGCGCTGCGCGCGTGCTTCCCGGCCGGCACCTTGACCGGCGCCCCGAAGGTCAGGGCCATGGAGATAATCGAAGAGCTCGAGCCATGCAAAAGAGAGGTCTACGGCGGGTCTGTCGGGTACTTCGGATACTCCGGCAACATGGACATGTGCATCACGATAAGGACGATCGTCATAAAAGACAACCGCGTATACATACAGGCGGGCGCGGGGATAGTGGCTGACTCGGTCCCCGAAAAAGAATACGAGGAGACCGAAAACAAGGCCAGGGGGATACTCAAGGCCGTAGCCCTCGCCATGGAAGGTCTCGTCTGACAGGCGGCTGAAAATGCCCCTTGGAGAACCGTAATCAACGGAAAAAGAGAGCGCCGATCATGCTTCTGATGATAGACAACTACGACTCTTTCACCTTCAACCTGGTGCAGTACTTCCAGGAACTCGGGGAAGAGGTCGTCGTATACAGGAATGACGCCATAACGGTAGCCGGGATAGAAAAGCTCCGGCCCGGAAGGATAGTCATCTCGCCGGGGCCGTGCGACCCGCCGAAGGCCGGTATCTCCGTAGAGGCTATCAAGCGTCTCTCCGGCAAGGTCCCGATACTCGGCGTGTGCCTCGGGCATCAGGCCATAGGCTACGCCTTCGGGGGGGACGTGGTGAAGGCGGCGCGCCTAATGCACGGCAAGACATCGATGGTATACCATGACGGCAAGACCGTCTTTGAAGGTATCGAGAACCCGTTCGAGGCCAACCGCTACCACTCGCTTATCGTGAAGAAAGAGACCCTGCCGGAGTGCCTTGAGATAAGCGCCTGGACCGAGATGGGAGAGATCATGGGCATAAGGCACAGGAAGTACGCCGTAGAGGGGCTGCAGTTCCACCCGGAGTCGATACTCACGAGGGCCGGCAAGCGGATACTCAAGAACTTCCTCGAGAAGTACACGGGAAAAATCTGACAAGGAGGGTGAAAATGAACCGTTGGTCAAAATGGCGTTCATTTAAGGAAAAGGAGTCGGCATTAAATGAAATTCCTGAAGAACCTGGAATTTACCAGTTTAGGTCTGTTAAAAAAGGAATCCCCATAAAGATTCAAAGACTAAAAAAAAATGATGAAAAAGGTATCTTGAGCATTGGCGAAAGTGGTAATTTAAAAAAACGAATAAAAGCATTTTGGTATTCTTTGAAAAATAAAGATTACAGTAGCCACGCAGCTGCTTGGCATTATCTATCTTTTGGTTTCGACAAAAACTTTCCTGCACATTCTCTTGAATTCAGATACAAAAAATCAGGGACTAAATCTAAAGCTATAAAAGAAGAATGTATTGAACTGTTAAGATACCGTAACAAATTTATGGACGGACCGCCCCTTAATATAAGCAGGGGAAAATATCCACCCAGTTACGAAAAAATTTTTAAACAGATAACCGGAAGAGAACTACTGGGATAAAACACATGATCAGAGAAGCCATCGCGAAGATAATCAGAACCACGGACCTGACCGAAGCCGAGATGATGGAGGTCATGAACGAGGTGATGACGGGCGCGGCGAGCCCGGCCCAGATAGGCTCGTTCATAACGGCGCTCCGCATGAAGGGCGAGACCGTCGCCGAGATCACCGGCGCCGCCAGGGTCATGCGTGAGAAGGCCACCCGCATAGAGGCCCCGGGGGACAATGTCGTCGAT
>JACRCH010000045.1 GCA_016219115.1 Deltaproteobacteria bacterium | reverse complement strand
CTCGCTCAGAACCGTTGGGCGATCAAGGGTTACATCGACGGCGGCACGGCCACAATCGCCGACCTCCTCAGGAACACCAAGGTCGAGTGCTCCAGCTGCCACGACCCGCACTTCAAGAACACCAGCTGGGATGAGATCGAGGCCGTTGGCGGCTATGCCGGTAAGGACCCCTCAGAGATCGACGGCCTCTTCTTGAGAAGGGTCGGCGGCAACACGGGTTCAGGCGTCTGCAGGACCTGCCACAACAAGTAAGAGACTCGATACGGTACAAAAACCGTACAATAACAAAAAACCGGGCCGAGCAATCGGCCCGGTTTTTTTATTTTTAATGGCCTGGAACCCTGTTTTTTTAAGCACAAGGAGGGTCCATTTCTCCTCTGCCGGTATATTTTACCGCTCCCATTATCCTCCCATAACCTGCAAAAAAACAAAGTTGGTCTCTCCTTAAGCCTCCCCTCCCCCATCGTAGGTGAGGGTTTTTATAAAGAAACCCCGTAGCTTGATTTTGGGATTAAAAACTTTTAATGTGAGACTAATTGTCATTTTAGACAAAAGGTCTACAATGTAGCTCTGACTTTATGCGCGGCACGGCCTGTAAAAATTCTTTAATGTTCGCCGGAAAAACACCGATATCTTAAATACCCTCAGTCCGGGGGGAGCCTTTTCCGGTGTATTAACGCATATTCAGGTTTATTCTCAAGAGACTTTATATTATAATTCAGCCTTATCAAAAAAGGAGGTAACATTCATGGGCAGTTTTTTAAGAAAGGGGCTTGCGGTGGCAATACTGCTGGCGATGACCGCGCAGTCCGGCTACGCCGCGGCCAACGAGACGAAAACCGCGCCGACAAAAGCCGTACCGGCAAAAGGTACGCCTGAAGAGGTGGTGCTTCGCGTCAACGGTGAGGAGTTCACAAGGGAAACCATAAGGACCGTCGTGGACAACCTGCTGCCGATAATGAGTTATCACAGCTCCGTCTCCGAGACTCGTTACAAGGAGATACAGAAGACGGCCGTGGACTCGCTCATAAACAGGGAGATCATTTACAAGGTCGCGAAAAATTCCAAAGACACCCCCGCGGTATCCAAGAAGGATATAGACGAAGAGGTGGACAAGCTTAAAAAGAAGCTCCCCAAGGGGCAGTCCCTCGACACCGTCCTTAAAAACAGCAAGACGACCATGGCTCAATTGAGGGACAACTACAAGAAGAAGATAATAACGGACCGCGTGACCCAGAAGAAGAACGAGGAGTTCAAGAAAAAAGCATCCGATACCGTCAACGAGGCGTACATGAAGGATTACTACCAGAAGAACGCCGACAAGTTCAAGGAGCCCGAGCAGATCCACCTGAGGAGCATCCTCGTAAAGGCAGACCCGTCAGGCGGCCAGAAGGTCTGGGACGAGGCGAAGAAGAAAGCCCAGGAGATAGCCAACAAGGCAAAAGGCGGCGCTGATTTCGCCGAGCTTGCCAAAAATACCTCGGAAGACCCGAACGCCAAGAACGGCGGAGACATGGGTTGGGCGCACAAGGGCAGCCTGTTCCCCGAGATAGACGACGCCGCGTCCAGGATGAAGGTTGGAGAGATAAGCGACCCGGTCATGACCATCTACGGGTACCACATACTGAAGCTTGAAGGTCAAAAGCCCTCTGTCCAGAAGAAGTTCGATGAGATCAACAAAGATAAATTGAAGGCGGAACTCGGCGCGAAGGAATTCAAAACGCTCTGGGACAATTGGATAAAAGATATCCGCTCTACGGCCAGGATCGAATACCTGGCGGATGACATAAAATAAGGACGCCCTCTTTTTTGCCGCGGCACGGATTGCGGGGACCCGGTCATGAATGGCGGGGACCCCGCGCGGTAATCCGATTGTCGTTTTTACGGCTCGCCCTGACCGGCTTATGGAGCGGCGGGGTTGCGGCGGGCGCTTGTTCAAAGATACGACTGAATGGCTATGAAAAACAAAAAAATTGTTCCCCCGTACGCCGCACCCGGCAAAAGGTCTTTGAACCACCCAGCAGCAAACAGCGGGGTATCCAAAGGGAAATCTGTTTTTATGTGCGCGGCAAGCCGAGGGGAATTCAACCCGAAGGAAATATTAAAATCTCTGGCCCTGGTCTTCGGCGCGGCATTCCTGTTGGGCTGCTCCGGCGGCGAAAAGCAGGCGTCAAACTCCGCCCCCGGGACGCTCAAGCCCGCCGCCACGGTGAAGATGACCGGCAACATTGAAAACGGCAAGGCCATCTACGAAAGGTACTGCCATTTCTGCCATGGCAAGAAAGGGTACGGCGACGGCCCGGTGGGTGTCGCCATAACGCCGCATCCGGCCGATTTCGTAAACGACGCAAAGAGGATGTCCAAGACTGATGAAGAGCTCTTCAAGTCCGTCACCGAGGGCGTCCACAGGACCATAGGCGGCGAGGAGATGGCCATGCCGAGGTGGCAGGACATACTCTCGCCCCAGGAGAGATGGGATGTCCTTGCCTACATCAGGCACTTAAACGGCGAAGGACTGAAGGAACAGCGCGCGGGGAAAAAATAGAGGCGGCCACGCCGCCCCGAGCGTCAAAGATTAAAGGAAAAATGAAAAAGACACAGGGCCATATGAACCTCCCCGCGGCAAGCCGCGGGGAATTCACCCCGAATGGAATACTAAAATTCTTTTCCGCCGCGGTTCTCCTCGGCAACCTCCTGTTTTTCAATTACGCTTACGCCTCCCCTGACGAATACAACCCGGTTACCGGAGAGCCCAGGTGCGCCGGCTGCCACACTCCTGACAGGAGATATTCCATCGACTACACAAGGGATGATACCTGTTCGGAATGCCACACCCCGGGACTGAGCGAAAAATACATCGACATAAACGACCGGTACAGGGCCGCTGACGCAAAGGGGACCGAAGCGATACAAACCGCCCAAAAAGCGGAAAAGAAAAAACCGTCCGCGAAAAAAGACCATGGCCTCTACAGCGACATGGTCCTTATCCCGGCAGGCGAGTTCTACATGGGCTCTAACGACTGGTGGCCAAAGAGCCAGCCGGAGTACAAGGCAAACCTCTCCGCTTTCTACATGGACAAGTACGAGGTCACGAACAAGAGGTACAAGGCCTTCGTGGACGCCGCGGGGCGCCCGGCCCCCAATCACTGGAAAGGCGGAAATATACCCGCGGGCAGGGAAAAACACCCGGTAGTATTCGTGAGTTGGGAAGACGCGGACGCGTTCTGCAAGTGGGAAGGCAAACGGCTCCCTACCGAGGAGGAGTGGGTAAAGGCCGCCAGGGGGACAGACAAACGGTCTTTCCCGTGGGGCGAGAAGTTCGACAGGGAAAAAGCCAACACCCCCCAGTACGGGCACGAGGACACAATGCCCGTCGGGTCCTTCGAAAACGGGAAGAGCCCCTATGGTGTTTACGACATGGCCGGCAACGCCTGGGAGTGGGTCCAGGACTGGTTCAAGCCGTATCCGGGCAACACCCACCCGGACGAGAACTACGGTGAGAAGTACAGGGTCTTAAAGGGCGGCTCATGGTATGACTGCACATACTACAAGTGCGGCATAAGCGCCCCGATATACAACAGGATCTTTTTTAACGCCAACACGAGGAACAATAACTTCGGATTCAGGTGCGCAAAAGACAGGTAGGCCGGGCAGCTCGGGAATCCTGCGGCGCAAAACACCCTGATCTTCAAGTTTTAGCAGGTTGCGGAAAAACGCAACCCGACCAGCCCAAAGGGCGGGTCCCCCGGCGATCCATGGACGGAAAAACCACCGGGTGCTCGCCGGCTCACGAAGTGCTAAGGCGAGCCATAACAATGACAATCACCTTACCGTGAAGGATCCCCGGCATTTATGGCCGGTTTCTTCAATCTCCCTCCGCCTGGAATGCGCTAGCGAGGCGTTTTTAAAAGGATTTTACGCTTTTCGGTGCCTGAACCTTATCAATACAGTTGCATCGGATGGCCATAATCTATATAATATTCTGCCGGCATAGTTACACTTATTACACTTTACGCGCGGACCGTAGGTGAAAAGTTTATTTTTGACAGGAGGGTTTCCGGATGCCGTTTTTACGGGGCGGACTAAATTTTAAAAACTTCTTATTTCTTGCGACTTTCATACTTTTGACAGGGTGCAAGTCCCCTCCTGAGGATATGGTGGATATACCGAAGGGAGAGTTTATCATGGGCAGCAACGAGGTCGACCGTGAGGCCAAGGCCCTCCAGTACGGCTCCAGAAAGCCCTGGTATGCCAACGAGCGGCCGGAAAGAAAGATATATCTCAAGGACTACCATATAGACAGGACCGAGGTCACCAACAAGAAGTATAAGGAATTCGTCGACGCCACAAAGCACCCCGCTCCGCCGGACTGGGCCAACGGGACTTACACGGCAGGCCCGGACAACCCGGTCGTCTTCGTAAACTGGGCTGACGCCGCGGCATACTGCGAATGGAAGGGCAAAAGACTTCCGACCGAAGAAGAGTGGGAGAAGGCGGCGCGCGGCTCCGACGGGCGCCGCTTCCCGTGGGGCAACGACTTCGACCTCAAGAAAGTGAACACGATGGGCGAGTACCAGGGCGCCACGCCCGTAGGCATGTTCCCTGACGGGAAAAGCCCCTACGGGGCCCTGGACATGGCCGGCAACGTCCAGGAATGGACCGCCGACTGGTATAAGGCTTATCCCGGAAACGACTTCAACGACAAGGATTACGGCGAAAAGTTCAAAGTCATAAGGGGCGGAGGATGGGGCGGCATGGGGCACTACACGCTCCAGGTATATGTAAGGAGCGCGTTCAGGAACACAACGGCTCCGGAAGGCCGCTTCAACGACGTCGGTTTCAGGTGCGCGTGGCCTAAATAAGACTTTACAGGGCGCAATAAAAGGCAGCCTGCCTTACGGCTGCCGGAGGTCCCGGCTAACCCGCGTAAATTTTTCAGTCCCGCTAAAGCGGACAATACTATAAAAATATGTGGTCCGTCAAACTATCTACTCGTCCATCTCAAAGGGACCGGCTTACGAAGTCCCGCGCACCATGGGTGCTGCTCGCGGCGCTGCTCATGGGTATCTGCGTTTTCTTACCTTCGAAAGGCTACTCCCTGGAACGCGACCCCTACATGATCAGGAGCCTTATCGGGAAGATCCAGCTGGAATATGAAAAGTCAACGGCCACCGAAAACAACAAGACTACCTCCGACGCGTCACATTTCAAGCAGACCTACAGCCTTGACACGCGCGGCAACCTTCTTTCAAGATACCTGATCATCTACGACGCCGGGGCCACATTCGCGGATACCAATTACAAAAGCAGCGGCATCGCAAATTTCGACACCATGGACGTCAATTATTACCTGAGGACGACGTTCCTCCCCAAGTCCGCCGTCCCGCTGACACTTTACGGGAGCTATGACGATCAAAAGATCTCGGGGCTGTCAATACCTTCCTGGCACAACAGGTTTATCTACGGGTTGAACTGGTTCTCAAGGCTCAAGCAGTTCCCTACAACGACGGTGTCCGCCGAGAGGGTGAACGATAAAACACCCACGACCGACACGCTTACCACAAACTTCAGGCTGACGGCCGACAAGGACCTCGGTCCGACGGAAAACCAGATCGACTACGCGTACCAGCTGAGCGACGACCAGAAAAGCGCCGGCTTCAGCTCTTCATCAGGCGCGAGTTTACGCAACCTCACGCATCTCTCGAAAAACACGACAATGTCAATCGGAGCGACCAGGAACGACACTAAAAACAAGATCGACTCGCCGACCAACCCGCGGACCACGGATATCACGCTGCAGGGCGTGTCGATGTCGCTTGCTTCGAAACCGAGCCAGGAGTTCAACCAATCTCACAACTACACATACTTCAGCAATAAATCGACCGGCACCAGCGTGGGCTCGACCTATTCCGGCGACATGGACTACAGGTTCTCCGACAGGCTGAAATCGCACCTGGGGCTTACGTACTTCGAGAATAGAAACGAAGCGGCCACGTCCACTACCAAGAGCCAGACTATCTCTACTGCCGACAACATCGCCTACAATATTACCGGCAACCTCAGCATAGCCGAGTCCGTCATGTATTCCAGAATTACCACCAACGCAGACTCAGGCAGCGCAGCCAATGTCGGAGGCAGGTCTAATCTGGTGCTTCTTACAACCATGTCTTACAGTAAAAGACTGGACTGGGCCACCTTCGGCTCAAGCTACGGGCTCGGATACACGGAGGACAATACTTCACTGAAAACGGGCGGAAAAGGTATCCAGCAAAACGTTGCGGCGTCCCTTGGCGGCATACAGGTCATTCCCCAGGTCGGGTTCAACACCTCCGCGTATTACAGCAGCATTAAAAACCTCTCGGGAAACATCAGCGGCAACTCCTACGGCTACAGCGCGAGCGCCTACAACAGGTCCTGGAGGAGATACGTCACCTTGAACGCGTCATACGACAAGAGCGCAAAATCAGCCTGGATCACCGTGCTCGATCAGAAAAGGGAGACCTACAGGTTCACAGCCCTGTCGGAGTACTTCAGGAATACAAGGATCCGCGCCAACGCCGAGCACACCAACGACTTTAACGCAATAAACGGCTTCATAAATACATCTAAAGAAGATGCGGGGATCGACCATCAAAGGCGTCTGTTTGGCGGATATCTGAACCTGTCCGTGTCGTTTGACCACATGACGAACCGCTCATCGGGGATCCCGCAGAAGGTCTTCAACACCATCTACGAGCTTAAATACACGAGATACCTCTTAAAGTCCATGATGTGGCAGGCCCATGCCAGGAGGACGGAGAGGACCGACCAGGCGACATTCGTCAATGCCACATCGATTGAAAACTCTATCTTTCTCCCTTTGAGGAGCTGGCTGTTCTCCGTCGAGCACGCATACTCGGTCACGGAGGACTCCCAGAGGGACCTCAGGGAAAACAGGATCATGTTCAAGGCCTCAAGGACATTTTTCAGGGTCTATTAAGCGCGCTCTCTTAAACGGCCCGCCGGCCGCTTGAGGCGTCTTCCCTTAGCGATAACGATATGGAATCGTCCCAGAATAAAAACTCCTCCGGGGTAGCTTCCCTCATCGTCTCGATCATTCTTGCCGCAGCCGCCGCGGCGTTTGTATCGGCAACCTACCACAGGAACTCGGTATGGAACGACCCGCCGTCGATGTGGGCGGACGCAGCCGCGAAGTCCCCCGGCAAGGCGCGCCCCCACTACAACCTGGCTACCGTGCTGGCCGACGCCGGCCGCCTGGATGAAGCCATGAAGGAGAACAACAGGGCCGTCGAGCTGTACCCAAACTACGCCAAGGCCCACTTCAATATCGGGGCCATATACCATGTGAGGGGAAGGGTCGATGAGGCGATCGAGAAGTACAAACTCGCCATAGCGCTGCAGCCCGAGATCGTCGCGGCTCACAACAACCTCGGATACGCCTATTACAGCAAGGGGCTTTTTGAAAAGGCCATGGAGGAGTACAACGCCGCCCTTTCCATAAAACCGTCCCATGTGCAGACGTATATAAATATCGGGTACGTCTACAGGGACCTGAAAAGGCCCGAAGACGCCATAAGCGCCTACAGGGAGGCTTTAAGGTACGCGCCGAAGACGGCTTTAGCCTATTATCTTATCGGGGAAGCTCATCTTACGGAAGAAAGGTTTGATATGGCCGCCGGGGACTTTAAAGCCGCTATCGGCATCGACCCGGGATCCGCGGAGGCCCATAACGGGCTTGGGAAAGCGCTGGAAAGAACGGGGAGAAGAAACGAAGCCCTGGCCGAGTACTCGACCGCCCTGGACTTGAACCCTGACCTGTCAGATGCCAGGGAGAACATAAAACGCCTCAGAGGCGTCGTTCGTTGACCCTTTACGGCTATGGCTATAAAGACCAGCCCGCCCTTATCTGCTTAAGAGCGTTCTGCGCCTCTGTCCTGACGGGCGCCGCAGGATAATCCTCGAACGCCATCACATACCCTTCGAAACCCCTGGCCTTGCCCTTAAGCGCCCCTGCCACCTTTAAAAGCTCGAGGATCGCCTGTGTGTCCTTCCTGTCACCGGCCGTCATAAGGGCATCGAATATCTTTGGAATGTCCTCGCTGCCGAGCTCATTGCAGGAGGCGACAAGCGCTTCGGCTATGGACACTATGGCTCCATCGTTACCGGAGCCCAGGATAGAGAGCAGCGTCTCCATGCCCTTCTTGCCGGCCTTGATAAGGGCCTGGGCTGAGGTAAGCCTGAAAAACGGCTCACTGTGCGTGAGGATGTGCTTTTTAAGCATCTCCGCGCCTTCGGGGAAGCCCTGCACAAGCGCTGTAGCCGAGGCCTTTCTTACATGGTACGCTTCGCTCATAAGATGCTCGACCAGCACCTCCCTGGCCTCCGAGGTCTTAAGACGCGCAAGCTCCTGGGCCGCGAGTATGGATACGTCCTCGCTTTTATGGTCCAGGCTCGCCACAATGATGTTGTGGAAGGCCTTGTTCCTTGATAACGCTATCGTATGGAGGATCGTCTTGGAGAAAACCCCCGGCGGCGGGGTCTCTATCAGGTACGAAAGCTCGCTTACGGTCTCAGCGAGGTCTTCCTTGGCGAGGTGGTTTATGAGCATAGTGCCCTCTTCCCTGGTCACCGTCCCGGCCATGACCTTGGAGAACATATTGGTAAGCTTTTCCCTTATAGAACTCATAAGTCCCTTCTTCCCCTTCTTGATAGAGACCTCAGACCAAATATATATACTACAATATCGGTATCAATCCAAGCTGGAATTCATAGGTCATGTCGCAGCCTGAGCACCTGACTGTCTTTGACTTAACGCCCTGCTTCGGGGTCTTTTCCACATCGAGCCTTTTGCCGCATTTGCAGACGTATCCGGTGATCCTCCCGGGGTTTCCCAGGACCAGGGCGAAAGGCGGGACGTCGTTTATCACGACCGCGCCGGCGGCTATCATGCTGTATTCGTTGAGGGTCACCCCGCAAACTATCGTCGCGTTTGCGCCGATGGCGCTCCCCTTTTTTATAAGCGTCTCATATACCGTATAGTTGTTCACGAAGGCCCTGGGGTACAGGTCGTTGGTGAACGTCATGTGGGGGCCAAGAAGGACATCGTCTTCGACCGTGACACCCTTGTAGACGGAGACGTAGTTCTGTATCTTGACGCTATTGCCTATGCAGACCCCGCCGTCGACATAGACACCCTTGCCGATCTTGCAGTTCTCCCCGATCGTCGCGCCGGGCATTATCTGGGCCTGGTGCCAGATCCTGGTCCCCCTGCCTATCTTCGCTTCCTTTGAGACATCGGCCGTCTCATGGATAAAGACGTCTTCTCTTGCGCTCATCCCCTGTTCCTTTACTCCTGACAGATCCTGCAGACCGCGTAGATTATAACATACCGGGCCTGTGTCAGCAACACCGGCAGGACTTTTTTCTTCCGTTTTAATAAAACATTTCGCGGCCCTGAAATCCACAAAAAACTCGAATTTTTAAGCCTCTTTCCGGCAAGGCCCCTCTGCCGGAAAAATGACGGTCATCTCCCGCCCTTATCCGTTGCGGCCTTGATGTTATTGAGCACGACAGGGTCGCCGGGTGAGTACTTAAGGGCCTCGCGGTAGTTCGCCACGGCCTCTTCCGGCATGCCCATGCCGGCGTAGCAGACCCCGATATTGTTGAGGATGTCCCTTCTGTGGCGCGGCTTTGCGGCAGAAGCCAGGGCGTTCTTATAGAGCTCAATCGACTCTTTCAGAAAACCGCGGGCCTGATACATGACCGCGAGGTTGTAGCTGGCGAAGGCGTCGTCAGGCTTTATGCGCAGTATCTCCGTATACTCGTTCATGAGCTCATTGGCGTGCCCCTTTCTGTCGTAGGCCTCGGCAAGGGCTTTGTGCGTCAGGTACATTGTGCTTGAGTCAGGGTATTTCCTCCCCTTGTTGAGCCTCAGCGCCTCATCGAGCCTCACTATCGCCTCATCGGTCATCCCCTTTTTGAGAGCGATGTCCCCCAGGGAGTATACGGCTATGTAGTTGTCTTTGGAGCCTCCGTAAGAAGCGTTCCATAGGGATAGGTCGTCTCTCCAGACGGCGTTGCGCCCGGCGGAAATAAAAGAGTAAAAGACCGCAGCCGCTATAAAAAAGGGCGGCGCGCCCCGGAATCCGGTAGAGCCGCCCTTGAGCGACAGTTCCCTCGACGCAAGGGAGACGGCGAGGGCGAACCCGATGGTAGGGAAGTACAGATACCTGTCGGAAAACGGGGTGATGCTCACGCTGTAGGCGTAAAGCCCGGGAAGAAGCGGTATTACGATAATAGAGAACGAGAGGAGGAAGAGCGGGTGCAACTTCTTCCTGAATATGAAGACGGCAGCGGACAAACCAAGCGTTATCAGCACCGACAGGACCGCCCTTGTCTCAAACAGGGAAAAGACCGGGTCCAGCGGCTGTATCGGGTGATAGCTCAAAGGCAGAATAAGCGTCCAAAGGTACTTTACAAAGAGCGGGAAGATGTTCAGCAGCTTCTGAAAGCCGCTTAAATAGGCGTGCATCTTGTATCCGGGAGCCATCCCGCCTATGGCGTGGTACCTTATGACGAGGTACGCCACCCCGGCCAGGAAGTACGGCAGATACCTTTTGACCTTTCCCGGGGAGATGACGCTCTCATCCTTTCTCACAAGACAATCATAGACGAAGATAAAAAGAGGCAACGCCGCCGCCGTCTCCTTGAAAAACGCCGCGGCAAAGAAGAAGAATACTGAAAGCGACCTTCCGGCGAATACCCGGCCGCCGCCTTTCTCATCGCGCGCCGTCACGACATACAGATAGAACGACGCGAGGCATAATAGCGTGTACATGAGTTCCGGCACGCAGCCGACCCACGCCACCGCCTCGCTGTTTGCCGGGTGGACGGTAAATATCAGCGCTCCGGCGAAAGCGTGCAGGTCCAGAGAGTACGGTCTTGACGCCGCCTCCCCTCCCTCGCCCTTGAGCAAGAGAGAGAGGGTGAAAAATACCATAACGGAGTTGGCGGCGTGGAAGATGACGTTGAAGAGATGCCAGCCCCAGGGCTTCAACCCGAACAGCGCGTACTCGACACCGTATACGGTGAAGAGCATCGGCCTGTAGGTGTTCGTCCTGAAGCCTTCCTCCATAAACCCGTACGAGTCCGTGGTGAATATCTCCGGGAGGTGATTAAAACCCCTGATCCACGGGTTCTTGAGTACCTGGAAGTTGTCGTCGTAGACGAAGCCGTTGGAAAGGGTGTTCCAGTAGACGGCAAACGAGACGCCTACAAGGAGCGCGGCGAAAAAGAGCCTGTATGTCCTTGCGTTACCGGTACTCATTTTATCCCGTGAGCGATAAGCTTCCTTTTTTCCTTTAATATCGACGAGAGGTACTTGAGTCCGTCCCCGACGAGCTTGAAGCGGGTCTTTCTCACCTCTTTGAGGACTACGGGTATCTCTATGAGCTTAAAGCCTGATATCCTGCCGTATATGAGGAGCTGCGTCTGGAAGAACGCCCCAGGGCTGTCCATGAGGTCGCCGAACCTTTTAAAAGGCTCTTTATAAAAGAGTATCGACCCCTGGGTGTCTTTCACGCCGAGGCCGAAGAGGAGGTTATTGAGGGTCGAGATGGTGAAGGAGAATAACGCCCTGGCAAGGCTCCTCTCCACATCGGAGTCCGGGTGCCCTTTGGAGCCGATGACGACGGCCCCGTTGTTTTTCAAGGCGGCCTCGATCGAGGCGCCTATCACCGGGAGGCCGAACGGCAGATCTATCGCGTAAAACATCATCATGTCGTAGGAGGCGGCCAAAGCCGCCGCCTTTATCGCCGCCCCGAGACCCCTGCCCGCTATGGTGATGTACCGTATCCCCGGATATTCCGCCGCGAGCTCTTTACTTATCCGTTCGGAACCGTCGGTGCAGCCGTTCAGGGAGAGGATTATCTCGAAGGAGCCTGCAAGGGGAACGGTCTTCATGTAATCGTGGAGCGCCACGGCGTTCTTCTTGAGTATCGCCTCTTCGTTATGTATGGGTATTATGAGCGTAAAATCAGCCATTGATATCGCGGGTCGCCAAGACCTCTCCTTTCACTGCGGCGCGCTCAGGCGTCTTTCAAGGACCCTGAGCTTCTCCTGTGCTTCGGCATAACCCGGGTCCGCCCTGAGGGCTTCCCGGAACTCCACGGCGGCCATGTCGAAGACGCGCTCTCTGTTGTAGATGACCCCGAGGTTGTAGTGCGCGTCCGCGGAGCGGGCCGGGTCCAGACGCGCCGCCTCCCTGTAGTGCTCTATGGCTCCGGGGATATAGCCCCTCTCCTGACTCGCCCAGGCGAGATTATAATGCGCATTGGCGTTGTTCGGGGATTTTTTTACCGTATCGGCCCAGAGCGAATAATCGTCCTTCCAGACAAGGCTTCTTTTCACGGAGGCCGCGGCGTAGGTAAAAGAGACGGCCAGGGCGAAGATCAAAAGGATAACTCCGGCCGGCCCCGGTCCGGAGCGTCTTGTCGAGAAGGCCTTTTTCATGGCGCATGAGAAAAGGATCGCAAGCCCCGCGGTGGGCAGGTACATGTACCTGTCGGCAAAAGGCGCCGACGAAAGGGCCGGTATGTAGAGTACCGGCAGCAGCGGCACGGTTACCATCGTAAGCCCGACAAGCGTAGCCTTTGATCTGCGTGCCAGAAAAAGCGCCGCGGCCATCATAAGAGCCGCTGCCGCACCGCCTGTAACGCCGGGGTCCAAGACGGAGCTGACCGGATAAAACTCGTAGAGCGCGTTCAAGCCGGACGGCCATAAAAGTTTCCAGAAGTACTTCTGTACCAGGGGGAAAGCGTTCAAGAGAGCGCCGTATGCGGAGAGGGCCGCCTGCTTATGGTGCAGCACGCCGCCGACGGCGTAAGTCCTCAAGGCCATGTACGGCACTGCCGCAAGAAGGTACGGCACACAGCGCTTTATGCCCCTCTTGAGACCCCCCTCGCCTCCGGAGTACTCGTACGCGAAGATGATGAAGACAAGACTCAGCGCCGTCTCCTTTCCGAGGAGGGCGAGGAAGAAAAAGACGAGGGACAACATTTGGACCGGAGCGCCTTGTCCGCCCCTGGCGTAGATGTAGAAGGAAAGGAGCAGAAAGAGCGTAAATGTAAGCTCCGGGACGGCTGAGACCCAGGATACGACTTCGGAGTTGACCGGATGGAGCGCGAAAAGAAGCCCCGCGAAGAACGGCGGGACGAATGTACGGACCGAAGGATGGGACGAAAGGCTCACCGTTGGTTCCCTTAAAGTTTCAGCCGTTTCATCCGAAAAGATGGTTGAAGCGACTAAAAAGACCATGATGGCGTTCAATGAGTGCAGCAGGACGTTCACGAGATGCCAGCCCCATGCCTTCAATCCGAACGCGTGGTACTCGGCCATGAAGACGAGGTGCAGAACCGGTCTGAAGGTGTTGGCGGCCTTGTTCTGAAATGCCGTGCCTGAGGAGAAGAGGATATCAGGTACGCGGCTTAACTCCCTTATCCAGGGATTTTCCAGCACCTGCGAATGGTCGTCGTAGACGAAACCGTATTTAAGCGTCACGGAGTATACGCCCAGCGAGACGGCAAACAGGGTCATGACCGCGAAAACGGTGTATATTCTGCCGGTCTCTTTCATCTATGCCGCTTGCGGAGCCGTTTTGTGACTAAGGTTACTTTTAAATTTCATCGTCTGAGATATAAAAACAGATACCGTCATCGTTCTGTAAACGATTGAATATTTTACTTTATCCGGCAATAACATACAAGGATTATCGGGGGGTTACGCCTCTTGATTTGTCCGCGCGTTCAGATATAATCTGTTGGAAACCATAGACCGCCTGCTGCTGACCTCAATACTCAATGAACCACCCCGGAGCAAGCTCCGGGGTATCTCCTTAAGCCCAGCCCTCCCTTGATGGGAGGGCTGGGCTCCCGTTGCGCTCTTCCGATGCAACGGGAAGCGGGGAGGGTGGAAACATTTTTTCACCCCCACCCTACCCTCCCCCATCGAGGGGGAGGATTTTATAAGGAAACCATGTAGCAAGCTACATGGAATTTTGTGATTAAACGGGTTCTGATATGAACGGCTGTTACAACAGGGAGCGGCTCGAGCTGTTTGACGCTCTCATCAAAAGACGCCTCGACGTAATAAACGGGAAGCCCTGGACGCTTGAGCCGAAGTCCTTGAGGTTCAAACACGGCGAGTCGATAGCGGAGCTCAAGGTCCCGTACCATATGGGCGCCGATGACGAGGCCTGCGTACAGAACGCCATACTCGCGCTCATGACGCTTCTTATAAGGCGCTTCGAGCCCGTAAGCCCGGAAGGCATAAAGGACGCCTCTGGACTCCAGCCGCTTCTTCTGAACGTCCCTCCCCTGAAGGAGAAGACTTACAGGACGGACATATTCATCTCGGACTCCCTGGAGAAAAAGATCGCCACGGAGATACTCGCCACGACCGTACACATGGACAGCGCCATGCTCTGCGCATGGCTTGTCTCGGACGGATACGGCAGAAAGTTCATCAAGTGGGTCGGGGATATCTTTGAGAAAACCCTCAAGGACGAGGCCAGGTTCGGGAGCGAGGAGAAGACATCGTACCTCGCGCTTCTGTCGGCTGTCAACACGATAAGGAAGAAGAAGGAAGAGATAAAGACCTTCAGGATAAGGGGCCTCTCTTACGAGAAGGTCGACCTTCTGGTGGGGATGACGCTATTTATCGCTTTCCGGGGGGCCGTCAAGGACCTGTTCGAAAGGCTCCAGGCCGCAAACGCCTCTTACTACAACCGCTCAACGGAACTCCTTATCCTCGCCTCGATAGTCCCCAAGTCATTTATCTCGATACCTTCGAGCATACTGTCCGTAGCCATGAATCCCTACGGGATAAACAGTGAATCGTTTGAGCTTTTGGCCCCCGTCGCGGATGAGCCGGATGAAAACACCTCCGAGGCCGACGATCTTGTAAAAAACACAGCGAAAAAGGTCAAGGGCGAACCGGCGGTACTGGAGGCTCTAAAGCAGCAGTATGACATCGTAAGGTTCAGGGAAGAAACGCTCAAGTACCTCGCCGAGTTCGACCTGCCCGGGGTCGAAGCGCATGAGATGCTATACGAGCTTTATAACGAGGAGAGGCTCATAAGGAACCTCCTGTCCGACTCAAAGACATCGTCAAACCTCGTTGAGGCGCTTGAGGACGTAAAAACGCGGTTCCCCAGGGACATCCAGCGTGCCGATGCCCTCACGTCATTCATCAAGTTCCTCGGCTCCTTTAAGAAATCGATGCTCGGGGGCTTCCTTAAAAGCTCGAAGAAAGAGGTTGAGACGCTGCTGCCAATGATAGAAGGCTACTATGCCGCGGTCCTTGACGACCATATAGAAAAGTTCGAAGCCGCCATGAGGGGCGCTCTCATCGACAGGCGCGGGGAATTCAAACAGAGCACGCTCGTCGAGGAGTATAACAGGGGCAGGCTCTACCGTTTCTCGACCGACGACAGGCCGCTTATAAAGACCCTGTTCCTGGAGGCGGAAGGCCAGCTCTTCATAGACATGAAGGACTTTACGAGAAAGACCCTCAAGGTCAAAGAGATCGCCATGGCCGAGTTCATGAAGGAGCACTTCTACAAGCCGATCCTTCTGGCGGCGAGCCGTTACGGGGTCGGCACCGGCGTGGTGGAGGACGAGAAGGGCATACGGTTGACGAACCTGCCGGGGGACGCCGCGATATTCTCCGGAGGTGTGGCGCACCTTGTGGCCCTCGCCAAGGACATACAGTTGATCATCAGACGGTACCGTGAACAGCTTTTAAAAAGACTGCCGCCCGCGCAGGACTCGGAGATACTCGAAGAGGTCCACAAAAGGTTCGAGGCGAGGAAGGACGACCTCAAGAGAAAGAGAGCGGAGCTGCACCTCGCGCTCGACAGGAACGCGCCCGGCGTGGAGACCAGGCTTGTGGCCCTGGGCGAGGAGGAACACCGGCTTGAGAACACCTACCGGGAGGAGCTCCAGAACGCGATAAAGGGCGAGCTTGAGGCAGGCCTCTACATCTCCTACGGCTCAAAGGCCGAGACGATGCTGATAGAGCCCAGGGGAGAGTTCTCGGAGCCGGTCAAGGTAGCCATAGGAGAAAAGATAAACGAGGCCGCGCGCGGCACATTCAGGCACTCGATGGTCAGGGCCAAGTTCGAGGTCCTCCTGGAGAGCGAGAAACAGAAGAGAAAACATAAGGGCCTCAGGTACCCGTTCGACATCTATATCGACAGGATATATTCCATAAAGATGCCCCCCGAGCTTGAGAGCACCTTCGAGAAGCTCATTTCCAGCAGAAAGCCGTCAAGCGCCCAGGCGATGGCCAAGATCATGTCCAACGAGTTCTTAAGCGACCTCAGGATGATGATCTCAGGGGAGCCGTTCTCGTCCCTGAGGCTCATAACCGCCACCACCGACATCTACAACAGGGGCGAGGCGATAAGCTCGGCGGCCCTTGACGCCTACATGATGGATACCAAGGGCACAAAGACCTTTTTCCGGAAGACCGTCGAGGTCTCCGAGCTCGACCAATCCATCCGGGACGCGTTCTTGTTCCCGACCCCGGAGATCGTTTTCTGGTTCGGCGTGGAGACGGTCAAAGGACGCGACATGATCGAGGTGTTCTGCAAAAGCGGAGAGATCATATTCAAGGGCTTCGAGACGACCACGCCCATAGAGGTCTACGAGATCATCAACCCCGAGGGCGACTTTTTCAAATATCTCGTCAAGTACCACTTCCGCTCATGGCTCGCCGAGAGCAAAAACCGGGAAAACGAAATAATATGAACCACCCCGCAAGCCTTGCCAGCGGGGTTTCCCGAAGGGAGATCTGTTTTTATATACGCGGCAAGCCGCGCTTAATTAAAATTCTCCGCCATAAATGACGGAGAATTTTGATGGTATGGAAGATCATTTGTATTTGCCAGCCTTGACCCGCCGCTAAAGCGATGGGATTGCGGAGTGGCACACCCATTCAACCCGAAGGAAATATTAAAACAGTCAAGCCACGCGCTCCCCGGGGTTTTCAGACCGCCGGAACAAAAAGACACCCTCCTTCAACAGGAGGGTGTCGCAAAAACATTCTCTTGGCAACCCCTATCCCCGCGTCTTTTTTTTAAGCGGCTCGTTCATGCTGCCGGTCCTGTAGCCCTCAAGGTCGATCGTCACATAGGTAAAGCCTATCTCCTTGAACCCCCTTACTACCTTACCCCTTATCCCCTCGTCCACAAGCCTTCCGATGGCCCCCGGCTCCACCTCAAGCCTGACAGTATCCCCGTGGTAGCGGACCCTGAACTGGTTGAACCCCAGGTCCCTCATCAGGTCCTCGCCTCTATTGACCTTATCGAGCCTCTCCCCGGTTATCCTTGTGCCGTATGGGAACCTCGAAGACAGGCACGCGAAACTCGGCTTGTTCCATGTAGTAAGCCCCATCTCTTTACTCAAGACCCTTATCTCCTGCTTGGTGAGCGCCGCCTCCTGGAGCGGGCTTCTTATGCCGAGTTCCCCGGCGGCGATTTTACCCGGACGGTAGTCGGACAGGTCATCCGCGTTGGAGCCGTCGGCGACGGTTGATATCCCCATGAAGGCCGCGTGGTTTAACGCTATCCGGAAGAGCTCGCTCTTGCAGAAATAACACCTGTCCTCGGTGTTCTCGGCGAAGTTAGGTATCTCAAGCTCGTTTGACTCTACCACGATGTGCCTGACGCCCATCTCTACAGCGAGCCTGCACGCTTCTTTGAATTCTCTTTCAGGGTAAGTCGGAGACGTGGCGGTCAAAGCGGCTGCCCCGTCCCCGAGGACTTCTCGCGCCGCCTTCACAAGAAAAGTGGAGTCCACCCCGCCGGAGAACGCCACAAGGACCTGGCCCATCTCCGTCAGTATCGCTTTAAGCCTGCCGAGCTTCAAGCGGGCCGACTCCCGGACCTCTTCCCCTCCCAGGTCCACTCCCGCCGCAAACGCGCCGGCAGTAGGCCTTTGGGCGGCCTCGTTCAGCATATCCTTGACTCCTCCAGAACCCTCTCATCAACCGGTTCAGAGACCTCGAACTCCTCGGAGGCGTTTTCACGGGTGGCCTTGAGCCTTCTTTTGCCGGCCGCCTTCTCAAGGGCGTATCTCAATATGAGGCCCCCGGCGAACTTGAGAGACCCGTTTTCAGCCGCGCCCTCGGCTATCGCCACCGGCCCCGGGAAATCCGCCGGTTCTATGAGCGTGTCTCCGGGCTGCACCAGGGCCTTGAGCTTCACATTGTCAGCCTCGTTCTTGCCGACGATAATCTTGACGCCATTATACCTGAAGTGACGGCCAGCCTTAAGAAGCGAGAGGTCTTTTTTGGTCACATCCCGCTTGTTTGTCAGGAGGTCTCTGACCTTCCTGGAGAATATCTTGTCCGTAAGAAGACACCCGCCGGAGGGGCACGGGTAGTCGTTTACATTAAGCTCCTCGGCAAGGTCTATCTGCTGCCTTCTGCTCCTGCCGAGGACGTCAAGGAGCTTTTCGCGGTCCACAAGCCCGTTCTTCTCAGGTATCGTGGGCTCGAGCTGCTTGGCCGACAGGGGTCTTAAAATAAGCCCCTCCAGTCCGCTTTCGGCCTCTATGATCCTGAAGGCGTCCTTCCTCTGGCTCATCGGCCTCTGTCCCAGGACCTCTCCCGTTATGATGAAGGAGGCCCCGATCTCTTTCATATACTCCCTGGCCTGCCTGAACATGTAAATCCTGCAGTCCACGCACGGGTTCATCCCCTTGCCGTAGCCGTGCCTGGCGTTACGCACTATCTCTATGTAGTCGAGCCCCTTGGTCATCACCTTTATGTTGATGCCGAACTCGTCGGCGACCCTTTTAGACTCGCTCTTGCACCCTCCTTTGTTCACCCCGCCGGAGTTGCAGGTGCAGAAGGCCGAGGTAAAATTAAGCGCGTAGACCTCGATACCCTGGTCCAGCATGAGTTTGACGGCCAGAGTGGAATCCAGACCCCCTGAAAGCAGCGCGACAGCCTTTGTCATAAACTTCCCGTCTCCTTATTAACAGTAATAAACTACCCCGCCGCAAGCAGCGGGGTATTCTTAGAAAGTCTGTTCAAAAATTCCCTGCGGCAAGCCGCAGGGAATTAAACCCCGAAAGGGGATTAAAATCGCTTCCGGACCAAGGGGCCAGCGGAGGTCGCCGCTAAATCTCCTTGTAATTTGATAAAATATTATTATACTGGGAAGGAGGCGGAAAATCAAAAAAAACATTCCCCTCCTCCAAGAGATACAAAAACATGAAATCTGAACACATATTGACGCTCGTGCTGGCGCTCCTGATCGGGTACCTGATGTACCTGGTCATGGCCCCTTTTTTAATCCCGGTATTTTGGGCGGTCGCTTTCGCGATAATATTCTACCCCTACTACGCGTGGCTCGTTAAAAAACTCAACGGGCGGGAATCCCTGGCCTCGCTTCTGGCCTGCCTTACCATAGCTTTTTTCCTCATAATCCCCATGGCGATCATCGGCGCCATGATGGCCACGGAGCTGCTGCACATCTACCAGTTGGCTGAATCGCAGGTAACCGGGATCTCGGCCAGGGCCCATAACTCCCCGATGTTCATCTTCCCGGCCATCGAGAGGTACCTCGGCCGCTACATCGATATCTCGTCCATGGATTTGAGGGGGATATTCGCCGACAGCCTCAAGGAAATAGCGACCTTTACGGCGGCGGGGCTCAAAAGCTTCATCAAAAGCTTCGCGGAGCTGGTCTTCAACATGGTCCTGTCGTTCTTCGGCATGTACTTCCTCTTCAAGGACGGCGGCAAGCTCTTGAACCTGACAAAGGATCTCCTGCCACTCTCGCAGAGCGAAAAAGAAAGGGTGATCGAAAAAAACAGGGCCGTCATCTCGGCCGCGATAAACGGCGGCATCATGGTCGGGGCGGCGCAGGGGATCCTCGGCGGACTGGCCTTCTGGGCGCTGGGCTTATCCGCCCCGATACTCTGGGGTTTCATGATGTTTTTGCTCTCATTCATACCGGGCATAGGCACGGCCTTCGTATGGGGGCCCGCCGTCATATACCTTTTTGTAATCGGGAGCTACACCAAGGCCACAATACTGCTGGTCTGGTCGGCCGTGATAGTAAGCCTTATAGACAATTTATTGCGGCCGATGATAATGAGCGGCGAGACGAACATACACCCGCTACTGCTTTTCTTCAGCATCCTCGGCGCGGTAAACGTATTCGGCCTCATAGGCATCATAGCCGGGCCGCTTATCGTAAGCATAGCGCTGGCGGCCGTTGAGATGTACCGTGACTCGGTAAAGAAAAAGAACACCTGGGCAGGATGACCACCGAAGACCGCTACGGATACGATAATAACGACATGGGCGGATTTGTCTTCCGGCTAAAGCCCCGGACGGACAGGCCGAGACTCCTGTTGCCGGCCGTCCTTTTCATCATAACGGTCGTTACCACCATAATCGCCGGGGCGATGTACCAGGGGGCTGACATCCTCAAGAACCCTCTCGAACTTACAAAGGGCGTCCCGTTCTCCGCGTCGCTGCTTCTTATCCTCGGGACCCACGAGCTCGGGCATTATATCGCGTCGAGGAGGCACGGGGTCGCTACAACGCTTCCGATCTTCATACCCGGCCCGCCCTTCCCCCCGATGATAGGGACCTTCGGGGCCGTCATAAGGATAAAATCCCCGATAACGACCAAGAACGCGCTGGTCGACATCGGCTCGGCCGGCCCTCTTTCCGGGTTTGCCGTGGCCCTGGGCGTGACCTTCTGGGGGCTTAAGCTGTCCGCCGTTTTACCCAAGAACGTCTCAGGCGAGGCCATCGGGCTCGGCTCGTCCATCATATTCCATCTGCTCTCCTACCTTACCGTCGGAGCGGTGCCCGAAGGGTTCGATGTCTTCCTGCACCCGGTGGCGTTCGCCGGCTGGATAGGGATGTTCGTCACGGCCATGAACCTCTTGCCGATAGGCCAGCTCGACGGAGGGCACATGGTATACGCCCTCATAGGCCCCAGGCACAGACTCTTTTCCATCCTCATGGTGGCCTTGCTCGTCGTGCTGGGATTGCTGACCTGGCCGGGCTGGTTCATATGGGCCGCGCTCATCTCGATAATAGGGTTGCGGCACCCCCCCATAGAAGACCAGCACAGGCCGATGGACGGCAAAAGAAAGCTCATATGCCTGGCTACCATCCTGGTATTTATATTGACTTTCATGCCGACGCCGTTTTATATTATTTAAAGCGTATCTTACAAAAAAAGCATTAAATGCCGCGAGAGGACAGGCTGCAAGATCACTTCCGATGAAAATATTCGACGAGAACGAACTTAAGAAATACGACGGCAGCAACCCTGAAAACCCCATATACTTCGCGTACAAAGGCAAGGTCTACGACGCCACCAACAGCCCTCTTTTCATAGACGGCATGCACTTTGAGCACTTCTCCGGCTGCGACCTTACCGAGTACATGGCCGACGCCCCTCACGACGGAGAGGTCATCGGGGAGCTTACGGTTGTCGGAGAGTTCAAGAAGCAGTCTTAGGCCGCTGACCATCACCCGATAAAGTACGCTGTCTTTTTTTCCCGGCGCTTTATCCATAAAACGCTTAACGGCCGCCGTGCCTGTTAAGTCCCCTTTATCTGTCCAATGAAACTCCGAATATTAGGCTGCGGCACATCCACGGGCGTCCCTGTTATCGGCTGCCACTGCGGCGTGTGCTCTTCAAAGGACCCCCGTAACAGGCGCATGCGGGCCTCGGCGCTCATCAAGACCCGCGGCAAAAACATACTCATAGACACCTCCACGGACTTAAGGTCCCAGTCTCTGGCCAACGGGATAGAAAAGATCGACGCCGTCCTTTTCACCCACCCTCACGCCGACCACATACACGGGATAGACGACCTGCGTGCCTTCAACCTGATTCAAAACGGCCCGATCCCATGCTACGGAAGCGGTCATACCGTCGAGCGGATAAAGGTCATGTTCGACTACATCTTCAGGAAGGACGCTTACGACGGATGGAAGCCGAACCTTACGGCAACGGCAGTAGAGGCCCCCTTTGACATTGACGGGATCGGAGTGACCCCGGTAGAGATCCTCCACGGAAACGCGGTTATCTACGGCTACCGCGTGGGAAAGGTGGCGTATCTTACGGACTGCAGCTCCATCCCTGACGCCTCCCTCAGGCTGCTTAAAGGCCTCGATCTTCTGGTGCTCGGGGCGTTGAGGCACAAGCCCCACCCGACGCACTTCACCGTGGAACAGGCGGTGGAAGCCTCCAGGGCGATAAACCCCAAAAGGACCTTATTAACGCACCTTGGCCACAGCCTCGACTACACCAAAGACGACCCGCTTCTCCCTGAGGGGATAGGGCTGGCGTACGACGGGCTTGAAGTGGAACTCTAACGCCGCGCCCGGCGACCGCTGAAAAAAGAAGGCCGGCCTTTTTTAAAAGGCCGGCCTTCTTTCGGTCCGGAGAATGCCTGTAGCGTCCTTAGACCTTTAAAGATATCACCTCTTTCTAAGTACGCAAAAAAGGGCCTTCGGCAGCGTCGGGAGCGTCCCGTAGTACCTCGACTCCCCGATGGAGACGACCTCGAACCTTTTCTCAAAGAGAACTTTTATCTCATCCGGGGTGAAGCGGTACGGCCCCCCTTCCATCGTCTCCTCAAAGGAAAAGGTCTTTAAAAAGAGATACCCGCCCGGCTCAAGGAGCTCTGAAGCGGTCTTTACGTATTCGCCCCTCTTCTCCGGAGCGAGCACATGGAAGCAGCCCCGGTCGAAGATGCAATTGAACTTTTTATTGAGGCCGGTCTTTAATATGTCATCCTGTTTGAATACCAGGTCGAGCCCCTTTTCCGCTGTCAAGGCCGCGGCCTTCCTTACGGCCGTCTTTGAGATATCGGTGCCTGTCACCCTGAAGCCGCGCTCCGCCAAGGCCAAAGCCTGGGTCCCGGGGCCCGTGCCGAGGTCTAAAAACGAGCCGGAGTCGATGGAAAGCCTGTCAAGCGCCTTATCGAGGTCCGCGTCAAGCTCCGGATGGAACCACGGCATCGTCTCGACCGCCTGCTCTACATACATCTTCTCCCAGTCGGGAAACTCACGGCGGCGGTGCAATTCACTGTGGTTGTCTTCAAGTTTTTTCATGGGTCCCTCCATGTCCGCGACCTGTTAAATAACAGGACGCCGGGCAGGTTTTTTTGTATTCTATAAACCACCCCGCAAGCCTTGCTGCAAAAAACGCGCTCGCGATGCATCTTCAATTGCTGCCGCAAAGAGCGTCAGGTATCTTTTTTTCTATGGCCTCCTGCACAAATTATAACACCAAATTTCCCAAAAAACTCCACGCCGCAGGAAAAAAGAGAATATCCCGGAATCTCGGGGAGTTACGCCTTACCAAATACAGTCATATTGATGAAAAAGTCCGTCCCCGGATTGCCGTAGCGCCAACCCGAAGGCCGAATGGTGGATCGCGCCGTTTTTCAACAGCCTTTTAAGACGATTTTCCCCCGTCTACTGCCGCTCCTCATCCTCACTCCCGTCTCCGGCCCCGAGTTCCAGCGACTTTATCTCCGGCAAGGAAGCCCCGATGATCCCCTGCATGTCCCCGTACATGCAAAGAGTGTTCGTCTGGACCCGCTCGATCTGCTTCTCCCTCTTGGCCCATAGCTTCAACACGGCGTTTTTTTCCCTGTCGAGGTCTTCCTTCATGGTGGTGAAAGACTCAACGATGGCCTCAATCTTGTGCTTGAATTCAGGGCCGGAAAGGTAGTTGTATATCGCCTCCATCTTCTCGCCCTTGCCAACGGCCGAAAGCCTGGAGTGGGCGAGCTGGATGAGCATCACCCTCAGGACCTCCGCCAGGTTAGAGGCCGTAGCCACATCTGTCACCCACACGCCTTCAAGGAGGCCGAAGGTCGTTATCCCCTTCGGGAGCGTCTCGGTGACGATGATGGCGGCCTCTGCCTTTATCTCGCGCTGGTCGTCTTTGAGCTTTCCTATCCACTCATCGTTCCACGCCTTGGTGCGCTTGGACTCCCAGGCTATGGTGCCGCAGAACGCGCCGGCCCTCGTGTAGACCCTCTGGACGATATCGGCCCCCCTGATCCCCTTTGCCACAGGTTCTATCACATCGACCGGGAAACGGGCCTTAAGCAAAGCCTCCAGGTCCATCTCCAGCACCTCTCCCTGTGTCTGCATCGAGCCCTGCTCGCCCTTCCTCTTGAGCTCCTCTATGGTCTTGAGCATGTCATGGATCTTTTTGTCCTTTTCGAGGTCTTTAAGCCTGTGTTCCTCGTAGAATATCTCTAAAGTGCTCCGCCTTATCTTCTCCCTCTCGGCGTCTATCTCTCTTGCCACTTTGAGGTCAAGGGCCTTTTTCTCCTCTTCGAGTTCCCTGGTCTTTCTGCGCAGCTCCAGCTCCGCGCTCCGGGCGTCGCCTAGGAGCCTGTCCTTGCGGGCGTTATCTTCCTTTAAATCCCTGAAGGCGACCTCCATCTCGTCTTTTGCCCTCTTGCTCGCCTCCTGCATCAGCTTCGCCTTCTCAAGGGTAAGCCTCTTTGAGACCATCTCCTCAACGGCCTTCTTCTCCTCCTCGATCTGGCGGTTTTTTCTTGTTATCTCGTCTTCGCGCCTTTTGAACTCAAGCTCTTTTTCTACATCTCTCTTCTCGTACTCCTTCCTGACATCCTCCTTTATCTGGTTGGAGAGCGTCTCGGTAAGGGGTATCACCCTGCCGCAGTGCGGGCACGATATCTTCTGGTCAGTCATTTTTATCCCTTCGGGTCGGTTTCGTTAAGCTCTTACAGGTTAACATGAAAGAAAGCGCGGCAAAAGGCTCAAGCGCGGATACGGGTCCCGGCCCTTCCTCCAAGCGCTTCTTCGACAAGCTCGGGCGTTGTTATTATGACCTCGTCTCCCCCGTTCTCCAGAAACTCTACTGCCCCCTCGATCTTGGGCCTCATGGACCCCGGCGCGAAGTGCCCCTCGGCTAGATACCTCCTGGCTTCATCTATGCCCATATCGGGGATACCCCTTTCACCGGGCTTGCCGAAGTTCAGATATACCATGTCTGTCTGGGTGAGGTTTATTATCAGCTTCGCCTTTGTCTCTACGGCCAGAATGGCCGTAGAGAGATCCTTGTCCACTACGGCGTCAATGCCGCTTAGCATCCCCTCCCCGTCTTCCACCACGGGCACCCCGCCGCCGCCGGCCGCTATCACAACGACACCCTCTTCGGCGAGCCTCCCAATGACCCCGGCCTCGACGATACGCATTGGCCGCGGCGAGGGGACAACGCGTCTGTAGCCCCTGAAGCTGTCCTCTTTCATCGCCCACCCCTTGGAGACGGAAAGGATCTCGGCCTCTTCCTTTGAGTAAAAAGGGCCCACCGGCTTGGAGGGGTCGCCAAAGGCGGCGTCTTTTGGGTTTACGACCACCTGCGTGACGACCGCCACCACTTCCTTTATCCTGTGTATCTTATGGAGCCTGTTGTACAGGGTCTGCTGGATGACAAAACCTATCGCTCCCTCTGAATCGGCGTCGCAGATATAGAGCGGCATCGGGGGGACGGTGTTCTTCGCCGATTCGTTCTGGATGACGAGGTTTCCTACTATGGGGCCGTTCCCGTGGGTTATGATGACGCTTGACCCGCCGGAGGCGATCCGGGCCACGCAGGCGCAGGCCGCCCCGGCGTTGGCGAACTGCTCCTCTATGGTGCCGGAGCCGCCCCTTCTCACTATGGCGTTGCCGCCGAGGGATACGACTATCTTTTCTTTAAGGATCTTCTTCAAAAGCGCCACCCAATGAAAAGGCGGGGCCTTTTAAGGCCCCGCCTCCAGGTTTAAAACAAGCGTCAGGAGGTCTCTTCTATTTGTGTTCCTCGATGTATGCCTCTGCCATGAAGGCAGCCGTGGCGCCGTCCCCGGCGGCCGTGACGACCTGCAAAAGCGGCGTCGTCCTGCAGTCCCCGGCGGCGTAGATGCCGGCCACGCTCGTCTCCATCAACTGGTTCGTCTTTATGAACCCGCCCCCGTCCTTTTCGACATCGACGAAGTCGGTTGTCGGGTTTATGCCTACGAATATGAAGACCCCCTCGACCGCTATCTCCTTCGTCTCGTTGGTCTTCAAGTCCATGACGACGGCCTTTTGCACCAGCCCGTTTTCGGCCTTTATCTCCTTGAGGGCATGGCTTCTGAGTATCTCGATATTGGCGGCGGCCTCGACCTTCTCCTGGTGCATCTTCTCGGCCCTGAACTTATCGCGCCTGTGGACGAGGTAGACCCTGGCGGCGAGCTTCGAGAGATACGCCGCCTCTTTTACCGCCGTGTCGCCGCCGCCTACGACCATCACATCTCTTCCCCTGAAAAACGGCCCGTCGCAGGTGGCGCAGTAGGAGACTCCCTTGCCGGTAAGCTCCTTTTCGCCCGGCACGCCGAGGCGCCTGGGTTTGGCGCCGGTGGCCACGATAACGGCCCTGGTTCTAAGGTCGCCTTCCGAGGTCTTAACGACCTTGTCGTCGCCCTCGACCTCGATATTCAAGACATCCGCGAACCGTATTTCGAGTCCGAGCCCCCTGGCGTGCTCCTCGAACTTCTCCATCAGGGCTGCCCCGCTTATAGAGGGAAAACCGGGGAAGTTCTCTATGACGTCGCTGACGGCGATCTGCCCGCCGACCATCTGCTTTTCAAGGAGCACCGTCTTAAGCCGCGCCCTCTGCGCGTATATGCCGGCCGTGAGCCCCGCAGGCCCTCCGCCTATGATTATAAGGTCGTACATCAAAAAGCCTCCTTAAAACGAACCCTACCCCGGCTTTAAGCCGGGATAAAGGGCCGGGATTTAATCACAAAATTCCCTGTAGCTTGTTATCATGGTTTCCTTATAAAAACCCTCCCCCTCGATGGGGGAGGGTTAAGGAGATACCCCGGAGAAAAGCTCCGGGGTGGTTCATTTAGATACGGTTTGAAACGCGGTCTTTGCGGTCTGTGTTGCCAAAGCAGGCTCAAACCCGGAGCCTTAGACCAGTTTAAAGTGTCCTGAAGGTCTAATCGTAAACCAGAAATAGCCACCAATTCAAGTGATTACTTCTTTTTCTTCCGTTCCTTCAGTATTTCCCTCACCACCCTTAAGTTACGGGGGTCGTCCTGGGGGGTCTTCTTCGGTGTCTCCAGTATCATGGGCACATCCCTGATCCCGGGTCGCGTTAAAAGGCGTTTGAACGCCTCAAGGCCGATCTTGCCTTTCCCGATGTGTTCGTGGCGGTCAAGGTTGCTCCCGAACTCCCCCTTGGAGTCGTTGAGGTGGATGACCTTGAGGTTCTCAAGCCCCACATCCCTTTCTATCGTCTTTACGAGACCGCCTATGTCGCAAGCGGTCTTCATCGGGTAGCCAGCGGCAAATGCGTGGCAGGTGTCGAAACATATGCCCGCAGGAAGCCCCAACCCCAGGGCCCTCTCTATAAGCCCGCCGAGGGCCGCCAGGTCGCTTCCGAAACTGTTGCCTGCCCCGGCGGTGTTCTCGAAGAGTATCATCGTTTTTTTACCGTAGGGGCTTTTGGCTGTCGCGGCGAGGGCGTCTTCGATTCTCTCGACGGCGAACTCAGGGCCCAGCTCATGCGGGCTTCCCAGGTGCGTGACAAGGTAGTCGGCCCCGAGATCTTCGGCCGTCATAAGCTCGTTTTTAAAGAGGTCCACCGATTTTTCGTAGTTCGCGTCGTCTGGAGAGGAGAGGTTTATAAGGTAGGTGGTGTGGATGACGACGGGCCATATCCCGGCGATCGTCCTCCTCTTTCTGAATAGCGAGACATCGGTTGGGGAGACCGGGAGAAACCCCCAGCTCCTGGGGTTTCTCCCGAATATCTGCATCGAGTCGCACCCCAGCTCCGCCGCCCTGTCAACGGACAGGGCCAGGCCCCCCGCTATTGATGTGTGCACGCCGACGGGCATCTTACGCCTTACTTTTTACCCTTGCTATCCAGTTTTCTCCGCGCGGCCGAGGCGAGCACGCTCGGTATGTTCTTGCTCTTGCATATCTTCTGGAGATCTTTCTCATAGAGGCTGTCCAGGAGCTTCATGGATATGGGCAGAGGCGTCTTGGGGTTCGATATCATCCCAATCTTGACGCTGTAGCTCTTCACCCACTCCTTGTTCCGGGCGATATGTCTCAAGAGGTCTTCCGGGGTCCCCTTGGTGTTGGCGACTTTGAGCACCTCGTCCTCGGTAATCCTCGGGTTCTTCAAAACCGCGAGCGACACCATCTTGTTCGAATCCTTTACCAGAAACTCACGCGCCGATTTGCTGCCCGAGAGCGCAAGCTTGATCTTTTGTCCCATGGACATGTTTTTTACGGCCTGATACATGTTGTGCTCGTCCACCTCTTTTTTGTCGTCCTTCATGCTCGCGGCCAACGCATCCTCTTTCTCCGGGGGCTTGTGGCGGTCCGTTTGTTCCGCGGCGGGCGCCGAAAGACGGGTCTCTATCTCATCGATAACAAGTCTCGCGGCCCTGGGGTTTTTCCTGAGCGACTCGATGATGAACGGTTTGCCGCGGACAGTCTCTATCTCATCGATGAAGACGGCCGCGACCTCCTCGGGGCCGGTCTCGGCTATGGTCTTCATGGTCTCATCGTCGGTCCCGGGGTTCATCGCCGCCATTATGATAACGGCGTCGTTCTCCCCGTGCATGGAGACTGTCTTTTTTATCACCAGCGGGTCGAGTTTCTTCTCAAGGGCTTCGAGAAGACGCTCTGCCGGGTACTCAAACAGCCCCTTTTTGGCGGCCTCCGATACTGTAGAGTTCTTGTCGAAGCCCAGGACGACAAGCGCCGTCACCTGGTCTTCCGGGCTAAGCGGCTCCGGCGGCTGGACTTTCGCCACCTTGAGCTTTATCTCCTCCGGGGTCTCCGGGGAGATGAACTTCAACAGGCTCTGCTTGACCTTCATATATTAAGACTTCGCCTTTTCCGGATGAGCGGCCGCCGTTATCTTCTGGCTCAGGTAAGTGGGGACCTCCTCGTAATGGGAGAACTCCATCGTGAATATCCCCCTGTCGCCGGTCAGCCCCCTTAGATCGCTGGCGTAAGTGATGACCTCGGCCATCGGGACCGTGGCCTTTACCGTCTGGCTCCCGGCCTTCGGCTCGGCGCCAAGGATCTTGCCCCTTCTTGCGTTTATATCCCCTATGCAGTCCCCGAGGCACTCATCCGGGACGTTTATCTCCATCTTCATTATCGGCTCAAGGATGACGGGGTGCGCCTGCTCCATCCCCTTTTTAAACCCCATCGAGGCGGCTATCTTGAACGCCATCTCCGAAGAGTCAACGGAATGGTACGACCCGTCGTAGAGTATCGCCTTTACGTCCGTCACCGGGAAGCCCGCCAGCACGCCGCCGTGCATCGCCTCCCTTATCCCCTTCTCCACCGCCGGTATGAACTGGCGCGGGATAGACCCGCCGGTGACGGCGTCGACGAACTCAAAGCCCCGGCCCCTGGCCAGCGGGCTGATATCGAGCCAGACATCCCCGTACTGCCCCTTGCCTCCGGACTGCTTCCTGTACTTGCCCTGCACCTTGACATGCGAGCGTATGGTCTCCTTGTACGGGACCCTCGGGGTCTTAAGCTCTACCTCGCAGCCGAACTTCCTCTTGAGCTTCTCTATGCTCACCTCGAGGTGCACCTGGCCGACCCCGGACAGCAGGAACTCGTTTGTCTGCTCATCCCTCCTGAAATCAAGCGCTGTGTCCTCTTCCATCAGCCTGGCCATTGCCGTGGGGACCTTGTCCTCGTCGGCCTTGGTCTTCGGGTGTATGGCGTAGGATAAGCCCGGGTTGACCGGAGGGAACGGCCGGAATACCACAGGCGCGGCCGCATCCGAGAGCGTGTCCCCTGTGCGGGTGTCCTTGAGCTTGGCCACGGCTACTATGTCGCCGGCGGCGGCCTTTGAGACCTCCTTGATCTTCTTTCCCTCCATGACGTACAGGTGAGAGAGCTTCTCTTTTACGTCCCTTGCCGGGTTATAAACGGTAGAGTCGGCGCGCACGGTGCCGGAATATATCCTGAAGACGGAGAGCTTCCCCGTATACGGGTCTATGATGGTCTTGAAGACGAAGGCTGAAAACGGCCCGTCCACATCCGGCCTTCTTTCCACATCTTCTCCGGTCCTTGGGTCAGTGCCCTTTATAACCCCCCTTATCGTCCCCTTGTCCAGAGGCGACGGCAGCGTCAGGTTTACCGCGTCCATGAGGAGGTTTACGCCGATGTTTTTGGCGGCTGAGCCTAAAAATACCGGGATGAACCTCTTTGTAAGGACCCCTTCGCGCAGCGCCTTCAGGAGAGATTCAACAGGTATCTCTTCCCCGCTCAAGTACTTCTCCGTAAGCCCATCGTCCGCCTCGACTATAGCGGACACCATCTCTTCTCTCATCTTCGCGGCCTGTTTTTTAAGCTCTGCGGGGACTTCCTTTACCTCGTACCCGCCGGAGAGGTCGTCTTTGTAGATGTACGCCTTCATCGTAACGAGGTCGACGACCCCCTTGAAGGCCGAACCCTCGCCAACGGGCATCTGGACCGGGACCCCTTTGACCTTGAGGACCTTTTCCATGTCGTCCACGGCGCGAAAAAAACTCGCCCTGTCGCGGTCCATCTTGTTGACAAACGCGATCCTGCAGACCTCGAACTCGTCGGCGAACTCCCATATCCGCTCGGTCTGCACCTTTACGCCGGAGATGGCGCTCAATATTACGACCGCGCCTCCCGTTATCCTTAAAGCGTCCCTTGTCTCGGTGAGGAAGTTTGAATACCCCGGCGTGTCGATCAGGTTTACCCTGGTGCCGTTCCAGTCGTAATGGTGCACGGCGGCTGAGATGCTTATCCTTCTTTTGTGCTCCTCCGGCTCGTAATCTAGCACCGAGGTCTCGTCATCAACGCGGCCGAGCCGCTCGGTCGCCCCGGCGTCAAAGAGCATCGCCTCCGCAAGGGTGGTCTTGCCGGCTCCGCCGTGCGCTATGATGGAAATGTTTCTTTTGTCCGCCGGAGAGAATTCCAAGATACGCCTCCTGTTTTTTTGAGGGGTACGGGCTGGAAGGACGAACCGCCCGGCGGCGTCAACCCTTGCCGCTTCCCTTTCTGAAAAGTCCGGGGATCGTCCTTCTGAAAAGTATGCCTAAAGCCTTATTGATGGGGTTGCCCCTGTCGAGGACCGGTATGACGGGCTTGTTCCTGAACCCAAGCTCTATAAGCAGCTTGTTGAGACCGTCATCCTGCGGGGCGAACTTCAGACCCTTGAGGAATACCTTTATGGCGCCTTTCTTGTTCCCGGCGGCCATGTAGACTTTACCCAGGTTCTGGTAGAACTCGGCCTTGAAGAACTCCTTCTTTATGGCCTTGGTGCAAAGCTCGAGGCCGAGGCCGATCTCTCCTCCCCTGACGGCCTTGCACATGCCGTAGTACGACATGTAGTCGGCGTTCTCCCTGTCTTCCTTCCACGCCTTTTCAAAGGCCCTGAGGGCCTTGTCCATGTTCTCTTCCTTTAAGAAGCGGATCCCTGCCGTAAAGTTCTCGTTCGCTGTTTCAGATGCCATTTATCTCTTCCCTTCGTAGATTATACGCAATCCCTTGAGAGTCAAAAACTCATCCGACTCGGTAACATAACTGCTGCCGCCTATTACAAGCGGAGCGAGCCCCCCGGTGGCGATTATCCCGGGCGAGCCTCCGACCTCGTTTATCATCCTCTCTATTATGCCGTCCACAAGGCCGACAAACCCCCAGTATATGCCCGAGCGCATGCTCTCGACGGTGTTCTTGCCCACCACCGTCGATGGCCTGCCGACATCGACCCTCGGGAGCTTGGCGGTCTTTTTATAGAGCGCTTCGGCCGATATGGATATCCCCGGCGCGATAAGCCCCCCCGCGTACTCACCCCTTTCAGTCACATAGTCGAAGGTCACGGCGGTGCCGAAATCCACCACGATAAGGGCGGTCTTAAAAACGCTGTACGCCGCTACCGCGTTTACGATCCTGTCGGAGCCGACCTCGGAGGGGTTGTCGGTCAGGACCGGCATGGAGGGCGTAACGGACTCGCCGACCACAAGCGGCTCCACGCCGATGTATCCCGGGAGCGCCTCCTTGAACACCGGGGTTAAAGACGGCACGACCGAGGCGATTATCGCTCCGTTTATCTCCATCGCGTCCCCGGCCGACGAAAAAAGGGACTTAAGAAGAAGCCCGTACTCATCGGCCGTGCGCCTCTTGTCGGTAGAAAGCCTCCAGTGCTTCAGGAGGACCCCGTCCGTGAGGACCCCGATAACGATATTGGTATTACCTATGTCTATGGCAAGGAGCATGATTTCAAGACCCGGCCGATCCCGATTTCTGTCCAACGGGATATTGCTTTTCAAGTGTCGGTACGCCTGAGACCTGGTTTACGGCTCTGCGTGCCTTCTGATCGCAGGCGCTTTCTTTAACGCTAAAAAAGTCTCGCGATCCGTACAACCCCTGCGGGGTATGTGCCCGGCAAGGAAATTTTCATTTATACGGCTCGCCTTATCACTGCCTTCCGCGGCGAGCGGCCGGCCGTCTTTTCCGTCCCCGGATCTGCCGGGGCCGGGTTGTTTTTCAACAGCCTGCTAAAGACCATCTCTTTTAATCTCAACATCCCCGGATACGACCCGCTCTATCGCTCCGGCCCGGGTCTTTACGAGCAGAGCCCCGTCGTCGTCATCGACGCCAAGGCACACGCCTTCTATTACGCTGTCGAAGCTCCTGACGGTGACGGTCTTGCCGACCGAAGCGAAAAAGCCCTTCCACGCTTCCATAAGCGGTAAAAAACCCTTCTCCCTGTATACCTTATACCATTTCTCAAGGCTCGAATAAAGGACGCAGGTGAAGACGGCCCTGTTGGTCTCCTTCCCGCTCTTTTCGTACAGGGAGGTAGCCATGGGCCTCAACCGGTCCGGGAAAGCCGTAACTTTGATGTTGATGTTTACGCCGATGCCGGCCACGACAAAATGGACCCTGTCCGGCTCAGAGTCCATCTCCATCAGTATCCCGGCCACCTTTTTGCCGTCCAGGAGGATGTCGTTGGGCCACTTCACGGTCGGCCTTACGGGGCTGAAACGCTCAACGGTCTCTGCGACCGCGACGGCCGAGAGGAATGTGAGGTTGTGAGCGTGCCTGGGGGGTATCCCCGGTCTCAGTATGATAGATGTGTAGAGGTTGGCTCCGGCGGGGGACTCCCACCTTCTGCCGAGCCTGCCTTTGCCTCCGGTCTGGCTGTCGGCTATGACGGCGGTGCCTTCGGGCGCTCCTTGCCTTCCGAGTTCGAATGCCTTCATGTTCGTGGAATCGAGCGACGGGTAAAAACAGATATTGCGGCCGATGAAGCCGGTTTCAAGCCCGGAGGATACCTCGATGCCGTTAAAGGGGGCGTCGGCAGAGGTGTTGAGCCTGTAGCCCTTCGAAGGGAGCGCCTCTATGGAGAAGCCCATCTCCCTCGCCTTCTCTATATGCTTCCAGACGGCGGTCCTCGATACCCCAAGGGCGGCGCTTAAAGCCTGTCCCGAGATGTAGGAGTCTTTCCCGGCCTTAAGAAGCCTTATTATCTCAACTTCTGCGGCCTCTTTTGCCTGCATATGACACCACTTCCATGCTTATGTCGACGGAGGGCGCCGAGTGAGTAAGCGCTCCGACCGATATGAAATCCACTCCCGTTGCGGCAATATCGCGGACATTGGCCAGAGTTACCCCGCCAGAGACCTCGACAAGGGCCATGTTCTTTATCATCTTCAAAGACTTCCTGATCTTCGCCGCGTCCATGTTATCAAGCATTATTATGTCCGCCCCGGCCTCAACGGCCTCCCTGACCTCTTTAAAGTTCGTGACTTCGACCTCTATCGGCACGCTGTCGCGGTACCTCTTCAGGACTCTGCCGACGGCCGGCTTTACGCCGCCGGCGGCGGCTATGTGGTTGTCCTTTATGAGTACCGCGTCGAAGAGGCCGAACCTGTGGTTGTATCCTCCCCCGGCCTTCACCGCGTACTTCTCAAGGACCCTCAGGCACGGGGTCGTCTTTCTCGTATCAAGGAGCTTTACCTCAGGGTTGTCGATCCTTCTTATGAACTCGCGCGTCATCGAGGATATCCCGGAGAGCCTCTGGAGGAAATTGAGCGCTACACGCTCGCCGGTAAGAAGGGCTGAGAGCCTCCCGGAGACGGTCGCCATGACGGAGCCTTTTTTTACCGCATGGCCGTCCTTGAAGTTTGGATGGAAGACGGATCTCCTGTCGAGCAGTTTAAAGGTCTTCTCTGCGATGAAAAGGCCCGCCACTACCATATCCTCCCTGGCTATGATCTCGGCCTCTCCTTTCGCCGTCTTCGAAACTATCGCGCCGGTCGTGATGTCGCCGCTGCCGATATCCTCGGCCAGGGCCGCTTTTACAAGTAGCTCCGCGTAGTCATGGAGGCCCGGCAGCCCGTCGGTCTTTATCTTAAGCGTTCCCCTTGCGCTCATTTCTTAATGCTCCTTATGCGGTCCAGGCCTTCTTGAAGCTTCGTCTTCTTCTCAAGAAGGGCGGTCAGCCGCGCCTTCTCCTTCTCGACGACCTCTTTTGGGGCCTTTCCGACAAACGCCTCGTTTGAAAGCCTCTTTCCCACGCCTTCGTACTCGGCGACGAGCTTGTCGAGCTCTTTTTGCAGCCGCTTTGACTCCGCCTCCACATCCACAAGTTCGGCGAGCGGGATGAATATCTCGACAGAGGCCCTGCCCTCCTGCCCTCCGGCTACGGCCGTGACCGAGTCCTTCGGTCTGTCGCCCGACTCTTTGACGACAAGGTTTTTGACCTTCGCCAGCAGCTTTATGTACTCCTCGCCTTTTACAAGTGAGTCGCGCAGGACCTTATCCCCGGAGAAGCAAACGCAGTCCGTCTTCACATCCTGCGCCACGTTCATCTCGGTCCTCAAGTTCCTCACCGCCCTCACTACATCCATGAGGTCCTCCATGACGGCGGCCTCCGCGGCATAGGGTTTGCCCGCTTCCGGATACGCCTCGGTCATGATGCTTTCACCCGCGCCGGGAAGGTAGCTCGTCAACTCCTCCGTTATGAACGGCATGAACGGGTGGAGCATCTTGAGGGCGTCTCTGAATACATGGACAAGCACACTCGCCGCTGTATATTTTCTCTCGGGGCCGTGCTCGCCTCTGAGATCGAGCTTTATAAGCTCGACATACCAATCGCACAGCTCATGCCAGACGAACCTGTAGAGCACTCTGGCTGCCTCGTCAAACCTGTATGTCCCTATCGCCTCGTCGACCTCTCTTACGCAGAGGTTCTTCTTTTCGAGTATCCACTTGTCCGCGGCGTTGAGCGGCGATTCATCTATTTTCATATTATTAGCATCTTCGAGCCTTATTACAAGTGTTGCATCGCCCTCGAGGTTCATCAGCGTGAACCGCGCCAGGTTCCACAGCTTGTTGCAGAAGTTCCTGTACCCGGCTATCCTCTCTTCGGCAAGCCTTATGTCCCTGCCCTGAGCGGCCAGAGCGGTCAGGGTGAACCTGAAGGCGTCGGTGCCGTAATTCTCCATCATCACCAGCGGGTCTATGACGTTACCCTTGCTTTTGCTCATCTTCTGACCCTGGGCGTCCCTGATGAGGGCGTGGATGTAGACATCCTTGAAGGGGACGTCTCCCATGAACTTAAGCCCCATCATCATCATCCTCGCGACCCAGAAGAATATGATGTCAAAGCTTGTGGACAGGACGGCCGTAGGGTAGAAGAGCGCGAGCTCTTTTGTCTTATCAGGCCATCCGAGCGTGGAGAAAGGCCACAGAGCGGATGAGAACCATGTGTCAAGCACGTCGCTGTCCTGCACTATGTTCTTACCGCCGCACTTCCCGCACTTTACAGGGTCTTGAGCGGCCACCGTGACATGGGCGCACCCGGCGCAGTGCCACGCCGGGATCCTGTGGCCCCACCATATCTGGCGCGAGATGCACCAGTCCCTTATGTTACGCATCCAGTCGAAATAAGTGTTCTCCCAGCCCTTGGGGACAAACCTGGTCCTCCCGTCCTCGACGGCCTTTATCGCCGGGGCCGCAAGAGGGGCTACCTTCACGAACCACTGTTTTGAGAGGGTCGGCTCCACGACGGTAGAGCACCGGTAGCACTCGCCGAGCATGAGTTTGTATTTGTCCGTCTTTTTAAGGAACCCCATGGCGGTCAAGTCCTCGACTATCTTCTTTCTCGCCTTGTACCTGTCAAGCCCCATGTATGCGCCGGCATTCTCGTTCATCACGGCGTTCTCATCCATCACCTTGACGGCCGCAAGGCCATGCCTCTTTGATACCTCGAAGTCGTTAAAGTCGTGCGCCGGGGTTATCTTGACGGCCCCCGTGCCGAACTCGATGGAGACGGTGTCGTCCCCGACGACAGGGATCTCGCGGTTTATGAGCGGCAGGAGTATCTTTTTGCCTATGAGGGCCTTGTACCTCTCGTCCGCCGGGTTTACGGCCACGGCCGTGTCTCCGAGCATCGTCTCGGGCCGGGTCGTGGCTACCGTTAAAAACTTAAGCCCGCCGGCCGGCTCTTTCAACGGGTACTCCATGTACCAGAGGCTGCCGTCGGTTTCCGTGAACTCGACCTCAAGGTCGGACAGGGCGGTGTGGCACCTCGGGCACCAGTTTATGATGTAGTCTCCCCTGTAGATGAGACCCTCGCCGTAGAGTCTGGTGAACACTTCTCTTACGGCCCTTGAGAGCCCGTCGTCCATGGTAAAACGCAGCCGCGTCCAGTCGCACGAGGCTCCGAGTCTCTTTAGTTGGTTTATGATAGTGCCGCCGGAGGCCGCCTTCCACTTCCAGACCCTCTCTACGAAAGCGTCTCTTCCTAGCTTGTGGCGGTCGATGCCTTCCGCGGCGAGCTGTTTTTCAACGACATTCTGCGTGGCTATGCCGGCGTGGTCTATGCCTGGCAGCCACAGGACTTCAAAACCCTTCATCCTCTTGTATCTGGCGAGTATGTCCTGGATGGTGGAGTTGAGGGCGTGGCCGAGATGGAGCGCCCCCGTGATGTTGGGCGGCGGGATGACCATCGAGAAGCGGGGCTTTTTCGTGTCGAGCTTCGGGGTGGAGTAAGAGCTTGCGAGCCAGAACTCCGACCACCTCTTTTCCACCGCCTTCGGCTCGTATGTCTTTTCAAGTGTCTTTTCGCTCATTTAAATACCGTTCAGTTTTTTTTGGACCCCCGGCGCGTACTTTCAAAGCCCGGGGACGGAGTTAAAATTTATCACTACCGGGGGAACATGGCAAGAGGCAAAAATTAAAAAACCGCACCGGGGGTTGGCCGACGGAAGCTCATTCAGGATACCTTGGGATATCTGCATGCAGGGGCCGGGAGGCTACGACGGACCGCTTTACTGAAAGGGGGTGAAATATAAAGAGCGGGACCTTTTCCAGGGCCCCGCTCCAAGGCGCAAACAGCGTTACTTCGATCTTATTATGGCTTCCTTGACCCTGTTTATCTCGGCTTTTATAAGCTCTTCGGCAAGGTCCGGGATGACCTCCCAGGCCACCTGCTCGATAACTTCTTTGGCCACCCTTCTGACTATGTCCGCGATCTCTTCTTTCGGGACGGCGACACTCTTTTCAAGCCTCGCCCCAAGGTCGTCTCTTAACCTCTCCTCGACCCTGGCGGCCGTGCCCTCTATCGCCCTGGTTATCTCGGCCTCGGCGGTCTTAAGCCTCGAGTCGAGATCACTTCTGAACCTGGACTCAAGCCTGCCCACGACGCCCTCGACCGCGCTTGCGACCCGGCTTTCGGTCCTGGCGGTCAGGTCGGCCCTGAGCCTCTCTTCCACCCTTCCGGCGGCCTTTTCAACGGCCGCAGCCACCCGGGCTTCGGATACTTCCGCTGCGGCGGCGGGCGTCTGCTCGGCGTAACCCTTAAATGGAGTCCCCGGCTCCTCGGCGGGCTCCACGAACTCTATCGCCTCTTCGGCGGCTATATCTTCCTGCGGCACCTCAAGCAGGTCCGGCTCGGTCACGGCCTCGGAGGGGGCCTTGACGGCTTCGGGCTCCCTTTCGGTCTCGGCCCAGAAGGGCTTCTTGGACGCCTCTTTCGCGGGCGCCTCGACAAAAGACTCAGGATGGAACGGCTCGGCCTCGAAAGGCTCCGCCTTTATCTCATCGGTCTTGAAATCAAAAGGCTCGACGATATCGAAGTTCTCGCCGACCGGGGGCTCATAAGACGCCGCCCTTTCCTCGGCCTTGGGGGCCGGCGCGGCCTTTGGGGCTTCCTTCGGCTTGAAATCCTCTTCACGGAACTCAAGGTCGGTAAAGTCCTCGTGCGGCGCCGAAAGCTCCTTATGAGGCTCCTCGAAAAGCCCGCCTTCGAGGAAAGAGAGGTCCGGGGCCTCCGGTTCCTTGAAGTCCGGCTTTTCGGCGAACTCTTCCGTAAAGCCCATGAAATCCCCTGCCTCCCAGATATCCTCGGCAACAGCGGGCTTTGTACCGGCCTGCGCGGGCATAGCTTCATCCCTGGCGGCCCCAAGGGGCTCTGCCGCCGCTTCTCCTTTGACGAGAAGCGTCCTTACCTTATCCAAAAGTTCCTGTGATTCAAAAGGTTTTACGATGCTGTCGTCGGCCTTGACCCGCGCGGCCTCGTTCTTGTTCAGAGGCTCGAAGGTGCCGGCAAGGAGCATTACGGGGATTTTACTCGTGACCGGGTCGTTTTTGAGCGCTTCAGAGACCTCATAGCCGTTTTTGCCGGGCATAGCCACATCGGCCAGCACAAGGTCGGGTTTGGTCTCTTTTGCCTTCCTGACAGCCGTGTCCCCGTCCCCGACGATTATCAGCTCGTAGTCCTCCGAGGCGAATGTGATCGAAATGACCTTCTGGATGGTTATGCTGTCGTCTGCCAGAAGTATCTTTTTTGACATTATTAGCCCCCCTTTGTCGGCTATATTTACCCATAATTACATTTACTTAGTTGAAAAGTCAAGGTTTTTCTCCCCTCTCAAGCAGACGGTCATGGGCTCCAATATGCTTGAAAACCCTGGAAAAAATCCCCTTATATTTATCGGAAGTTCCGGTAAAATATTGAGGCGTTTTTTTACTCCCGCACCCCCGGCGACAGGAGCGGCGCCAAACAGTTGACCGGGAGACTTAATAAAAGATGAAAAACATCATCCCGGCGAGCCGGAGAACCGACATACCGGCCTTCTAAACGGAGTAGTTCACAAATGGGCTGACCGAGGGGTTCGTTTATGCCAGGAACCCCTGTTCAGGTAAAGTCTACCATGTTTCCCTGAAAAGCCAAGACCTCCACACTTCGGACAATTGGCCCTCAATGGCCAAATCAAATTCCCGGAGTTGTCAAACTCTGCCGGGGGCTTACTGTTTTTAATTACAGTCTGAGTCAGACTGGTGGCTCGGGTTGACGCGGCTATTTTTTCTCTCCTGCCTCGTCGCCCTTCTGTCGGTAAAAGTCAGCTTCCATCGTATCTCCTGTCTTCGAATAGACGCGCGAGAGGTTATAATATGCGCTTGCCTTCCCTGGGTCGAGGGTGATGGCCTTCTTGAAATCTTCAATGGATTTGTCGAACATCCCAAGCTCGGCGTGCGCTATGCCCCTGTTGATGTATGAAGCCGTGTAGGCCGGATTGGCGGCTATGGCGGAGTTGAAGTCTTTCAGCGCGGCTGAAAAGTCGCCTTTCTTCTCGTAAGCGTACCCCCTCTGGTTGTAGGCAAGCGGCACCTTGCCCGGAAACGCCTCTATCTCCCTCGTCCAGAGGGTTATGGAATCGGCCCAGACGGCCTCCTGCCTCACGGTCAAAACAATAAGCAGAGCGGCTATCAGGAGAAGGGCCGCGACGAGAGCCGTCTTAGTAGACTTTGCCGGGCTTTCAAACAACCGCCCAGCCCCCAAACCGGCGAGGACCGCAAGGCTTAACTGAGGGAGGTACGCGTACCTGTCTGCGGCAAACTGGTTGCCGACCTGTATGATGCCTATCACCGGAAGCAGTGTCACGACATAATAAAGCCATGCCGCCGGTATCACCCTGCTCCTCCTTGCCGAAAAGACGCAAAATACCGTGACGGCGGCGAATACGGCCAGCGAGACAAAAAAACCGGCCCCGAAGAACTCCGACTTTCCGGGCAACGGGTAGAACGGGGCCAGCCCAACTGGCGCAATGAATTTGTAGAGATAAAAAACATAGGCCCGCACGACCACCGTCAAACGGTCGATGAGCGGATATGCCTCGATGGGGGTTAGCGCCCCCTGCCTGTTCTGCGCCCAGACCGTGATCGCTGAAGACAGGACGCTCAAGATGAAGAACGGCGCCTTCTCGATGACCCGGCTTTTAACGCTCTCCCACGACCGCGGATCAAGTCTGCCGAGGCCGTACTCCATTATCAAAAGCGCCGCCGGAAGGGTCACTGCCATCGGTTTACTCAGAAGGGCGAGCGTAAAAAACACAAGGGATGCGGCGTAGGAAAAAGATTTACGCAGAGAAGAATATTTAAGGTACGACAGTATTGCGAGCAGAAAGAAGAAGGCGCTTAAAACATCCTTCCTCTCCGAGACCCACGATACCGATTCGACATGGAGCGGATGGACCCCGAAGATAAACCCGGCCACGCATCCGGCAAAAATGGCGTTTGTCTTCCCGGCCTCTCTGGAGAGCCTCAAGACAAGGAGAAAAACAAGGGCCGTGTTCAGGGCGTGGAGTATGATATTCTCAAGATGATACCCCCACGGGTCAAGCCCCCAGAGGGCGTAATCTATCCCGTAGGAGAGCATCGTGAGGGGGTGCCAGTTGTAGACGAGAACGGTAGTGAAGACCGTCTTTAAGAAATTCAGGTCGAGGTTCCGGATAACGGGGTTTTCATAAACATACTGCTGGTCGTCCCAGTTGACGAAACCTGAGTGCAGGGACGGAAGGAAAGCAATAAATACAGCTAATCCGACTATCCCCCCTGAGATGATGGTGGCCTTCCTGCCGCCAGACCATTTTTCTTCCGTTACGCCGTTCGACATATATCTCCGTCTGAAAGTCTATCCTCTCCGAAAAAGCTCACCCGGCTTCCCCCTCAACGCCTCAAACACTCTTAACCCTTTTTTGCCTGTATTTCTCGATGCCATGCACAAGCGTGTGCACCATCACCGCCGAAAACAATACTGGAAGCGCTATCGCTATGGCGTAGATGAGATGGCCGTATCTGTCGAGCGGTAAATCGTATTTTACGACCAGTACCTTCAGCGCGTAAAGGAATAGGAAGTGGGATATGTATATCGGATAGGAGTACTCGCCGACATAATTGTCGATCTTCGTGCCTTTGGTGAGGATAAAGACAAACGGGATGGCGAGCGTCAGTATGAGATAGTAAACCCACTGCTTGACGACCTGACCTTCTATCTCAAGGCCGGGGAGGAACTGGTAGATAAGGGTATAGACGATGGCGAATGAAAATATGTACGGGTAAAGTACCTTTCCAGCCCCGTTCGTGTTGAATCTCCTGTATATCCTGTACGATACGATCCCGAAGAGGAAGAAGGCGAGCTCGGTTGGGAAAAAACCGTTTACCCACGGTATGTAGTCGAACCCGGCACTGTATAAGTAGACCCTTAAAAGAAGGCTTGCCGCTATCAGGGCGGCCAAACCCGAAAGTCTTTTCCTGACCAGGAAGGGGGCCAGGAGGTAGAATAAAAGCTCCACCCCGAGCGTCCACCCCTGCGGAACGAATAAAAACTTGTGCACCTGGACAAAAGGCTGTACGACCCTTGTGTAATCAGCCGTAAAGGCGAGCGAGCCGTCGGCGTAGTTAAATTTCAGAAACCAGATCGTGTCCTGCCCGAACATGAACAGATTGGTAAAGGCCAGGTATAATACCGATTTGGCGTCCATGGCGGAGAAATACCTCATGTACATGCCGAGCATCAAACCCTCTCCGTAGAGTTTGAACATGATGAACGAAACGATGGCGGTCAGGACGAGCACCGTCCAGTAGAGCGGGAACAACCTTAAAAACCTGTTCGTGATGAAGAGCCTGTAGTACCCCTCTCCGGTATACTTCTCGTTAAGGATCAAAGCCATGTAAAAGCCGGAAATTATGTAGAACCCCTGAACGGCTATTATCCCCCCGACCGAGACAAAACCGAACAAAGGCTCGCCGAAGAGTGGCTGGCAGTGATATATGACTACGGGCTAAGGCTAAAAAAAATCTTAACAGTCCCATGTCGTTTGGTCGGAGAAGAACGGATATGGATTATTGTATTCAACAAAAACGGGGTGTAACCATGACAACCGCATTCCTCTCTGAAGCGCCGCGCACAAGCGATTGCGTCTACGGTTTGTCTTCCGGTTATGGCAATTATCTTACTACATCACCTGCTTTTGCGCCACATGGTTTTCAGACCAATTTCTACTGGCGGGTTCAATCTTCCAGATTGATTCCGAATGTTTCGCGGCTGCTATACGAAATTCAGGGTTCAGGTTACAAACCTGAACCCGCCAGAGCACGGCGGATTTAAAGAAAATATACTTTTAGATTTTCGAGTTTTGTCTTTCCAACCCCAGCGGGGCGTAGGGTGAGGCCGCCTAAGGCGTAGGCGGGTGCGCGAGCGGGGAGGAATTAAGCGCAGCGGTTAAGCGGGCGAAGCGCACGGGGCGGGGAGGCAGAAAGCGGCCAGAACCCTACCCCCAAGAAACGCCCGGCAGGGCGTAAAAAGCTCTACTGCCAAAAAATAATAAAATCCAAAAATAAATCTTTCTACTGGCGGGTTCAATCTTGCAGATTGAACCCGAATGATT
>JACRCH010000048.1 GCA_016219115.1 Deltaproteobacteria bacterium | reverse complement strand
TCGCTCACCAGAAGGGCCATAACGGAGCCGAAAGGCCCCTGGACCTCTATCCTGAACGACCCGGGGCTTTGCGCGAGCACAACGGCCCGGCCGCTTAAAACCACCGACCTTTCGATCTCAACGGACGCGGTCGCCTTTAGAGTCAAAGGTGGCGGCAAAGCCTTCCGGGGCTCTAAGCGCGACTTTAAGGCGGCACAACCGGGTGCCAGGATGATAAGTATGAAAAGATACCGGGCAAAAAGCCTCACGGTTTTTTTGCCGCTCCGAGCTCGCTTTTAAGCCTTTCGATCTTGCCCTTGAGCCCCGTGTTGTTCGGGTCCAGTTTTGACGCGGATTCATAGAGCGTAAGGGCCTTTGTCTTTGAGTTGTTCTTCAGGTACGCGTCCCCAAGGTGCTCGGTGACAAGCGGGTCTTCGGGGAGGTATTTCTTGGCCTTCTCAAGCTCGGTTATGGCCTTGTCGACCTCGCCCTTCTTGTAGTAGACCCATCCGAGGCTGTCGAGGATATGGCCGCTTTCCGGCTTTGTCTCAAGCGCCTTTTTGATGTAATGTTCGGCCTCATCGAGCTTGATGCCCTTTTCGGCGTAGGAGTACCCGATGTAGTTAAGCGCGTTGGCGTGCTTGGGGTCGATCTCAAGGACCTTGAGCATCGCGGCGATAGTCTTCTCATCCATGTGGGAGTCGTCATAGACGACTCCGAGCATGAAGCGGAGTTCCGGGTCTTTGGGGCTGGCCGCTATGGCCTTCTGGAGGACCTCTATGGCCAGGTCGTACTTCTTGGCCTCCCTGTAGATGGAGGCCAGGAGCCTGAGCATATCGGGGTTTTCTCCCTTGACCCGTATGGCGTCCTGGAGCGCGGCTACGGTGTCGTCTATTTTACCCTGCTTTTCATAGATGTAGGCGAGATGGATCCTTGAGTCCGTAAAGCTCTGGTCCTTTTCCGGGATGGCCTTGAACTCCATGGCCGCCCCCGTCAGGTCCCCTTTCTCCTCGTATGCCGTGCCGAGGTAGTAGCGCACCCGGTGGTGTTCCGGGTTTGTGGCGAGCACTGAAGTGAACCTGGCTATCGCTTCGTCGTAGTTCTTCTTCTCGAAGTAGATAAGCCCCAGCTTCACCATGGCCTCGGCCCTGGTCTCGACGGATTTCTCCAGTTCCTTGTAGACCCCAAGGGCCTCGTCAAGCCTGTTCTGCTGGATATAGAGGGCGCCGAGACGGCTCATGATGCCGCTGTCGCCGGAAAAGACCTCGAGGCCTTTTTTGTAGATCTCGACGGCCATCTCCGGTTTTTTATCGAGCTCATAGCTGATACCTAATTCAAAGTAGGCAGCGCCGAAGTGGCGGTTGACGGCAATCGCCTTCAGGTAGTGCTCCTCGGCCTTTTTGTAGTCGGACTTCTCGAACTCGATCCTGGCAAGATAGTAATAGGCCATGACGGAGTCAGGGGTGACCTGCAGGAGAGAGTTGAAGACCTCCGTGCCCTTGTCGTACTGTTTCATCCTGGCGTACAGCGTGCCCAGAAGTATATAGTTCCTCGCGCTCTTCGGGTCGTGCGCTATCGCGGCCCTGTAATTCGCGGCAGCGGCCTCGTCGTTATGAAGGGCGCTGTGTACCTCGGCGAGAAACACATAGGAGTTGACGTAAGCCGGGTCGAGCTCTACGGCCCGCTCCAGATGCTTTTTCGCAAGCTCCAGGTCTGCGGTGTTCAGGTACAGGTTGCCAAGCTCGGAGTTGAGGATCGCCGAGTCAGGGTCCAGCTTCAAAGCCTTCTTGTAAAGCTCTATCGAGCCGGAGAGGTTGCCGCTTTTCTTGAGCATATCGGCGGCCATGAAATAATAGTACGACTCCGAGAGGGCGCGGCTGTTAAGCCTGGAGGAGCTGTAAGAGGCCTCTTTCGCGGCAGCCGTATGCGTTACGACGGGTGAAAGGAACAGGAGTGGGATCAGGAGAGGGACTGCCTTCCTTTTAAACGACTTGATCTTTTTCTTCACGGACCCTCCGACTTTGCCGCTGTTTTACGGGGTTTTAGCAGATCTCGGCGCCTGTCCGTAAAGACCGTCAGGCCTGGTCATGCCGGGGATGTTTCCTGCCTTAAAGGTATGAAATCACTGGAAAAACTCTTTTTATGCGGTCAAAAACCACTATTTAACATAATATCATTTTTTTTGGCGCCAGTCAACGGGGGTTTGGGGGTTTTGTTCTTCGTTGGAAGATGGATTTGGCCGGCTCATGCGGCGTTTTGAGGGTCCGGCTGGAGGTAGCCCGCGGCAATCTGTTTTATCAGGGACGATGGCAGTGCGCGGTTACGATGCCTGTAGAGCGGTACGGCTTCGGGGGTTGTGCTTCAGGAGGTCTTTCTACTCTCCTGACAGGATGCTGAAAAAATCCATCCATGGATTGCTTTAGCAGGCTGTTTTTCAGCAGCCTGCTAAGCGGTTATCTTTTTCTTCGCTATCTTCTCGCGTACCTCCGGGGGAAGGTGAACCCCCTCGGTGTCTACTTCGGAGAGGATGTCGATCAGGACATCCACCTTGTCGCCGGTGGTCAGGGCCTTGTGTATGATTATCCTTTTTTCTCCCCTGAGAATGAATATGCCGCCGTGAGTGGCGACCTCTCCTTTACGGAGGTCTTCATAACTCAGTTTTATTGAGAGCTTTTCAGCCGTCTCCTCGAGTATGTTTAAAAGGGCTTCGTCTTTCATGCGGGGATATTTTCCTTTTTTGCCATTTCATTGTCAAGCGAAAAGAAAAGATCCGCGCCAATAAAGGGGTTGACACGGTCACATCATTGGTTTATATTTCCTGTAAGCATTAAAGACCGAATGGCGCGCAAGTTCGGCCAAACGCCTGAAAGGAGTCAGTATAAATGTCCGAGAACATAATAAACGTAACCGATTCGACCTTCGAGACGCTTGTGCTCAAGTCAGATACGCCGGCGCTTGTTGATTTCTGGGCAAGCTGGTGCGCCCCGTGCAGGGCGATAGCGCCCATCGTGGATGAGATGGCCACACAGTTCAACGGAAGGGTGAGGGTGACGAAGATGAACGTGGATGACAACCCGGCCACGCCCGGCAAGTACGGTGTAAGGGGTATCCCGACACTGATACTCTTCAAAGACGGCAAGGTCGTGGACCAGCTCGTCGGAGCGGTGCCAAAAAACCAGATCAAAGAGCTTATCGAAAAAGGCCTGTAGGGGCGTGTTCCGTGATATTCATAAAAGGACAAACATCCGTGTTTGTCCTTTTTTTTATCTTTATGACGGCGTGAAACCCCGGTGGGGCCGTCTTCAGCGCTACTCTATGATGAGGGAGTACTAAGTACGATGATAAGGGACCATTCGTTCGTCAGGTTTCTAGGCGCCGCTGTTCTTGCCATTGCGATAGGAGGCATGTCGGCGGGGCTTGAGGGCTGCGAAAAGCGTGAGGCTGAAAAAAAGCAGGCCCCGGCAACCGGTGTCGTTGAGCTGGCCGTTCCCTTCAAGGTAAAGACCTTCGGCGGCGGCGAGTTCAGCCTCGAGGCGAAGAAGGGCAAGCTCGTGGTCGTGAATTTTTTCGCTTCATGGTGCGGCCCCTGCAAGGAGGAGGCGCCGGGGCTTCAGAGGGCCTACATGGCCTTTAAAGACCTCGGCGTGGAGTTCATAGGTATCGCCATAGACGACACCGAAAGCGGAGCGTTGGAGTTCCTGAAGCGCTACAAGATAACCTTCCCGGCCGCCCTCGACGACAAAGGCGAGATCGCCAAGGCCTATAAGCTCTTCGGCGTCCCCGATACCCTGATAATAGGCCCCGACGGCCGTTTCAGGTTCGCCCATACGGGGGACATCACCGAGGAGGAGCTTGTAAGGGAGATAAGGAAGGCCCTTTAAGCACAAAATTCCCCGTAGCTTGCCCTTGTAACCCCCCCCCTTGATGGGGGAGGGTAGGGTGGGGGTGAAAACAGGTTTTCACCCTTCCCGCTTCCCGTTGCATCGCCTTAGCGCAACGGGAGCCCAGCCCTCGCAATCGAGAGAGGGGAGGTTTAAGGAGATACCCCGGAGCAAGCTGCGGTGGGGTATAATGCGCGGCTCAGGTGTTTTCATGAAAAGAGACCGGGGCCGGCGTTATCCTTTGGCCCTTTTGTTCATTATCGGCCCTTGCCCCGACGGTTGCCTAAACGCCCCATCGCTGATAGAATACAATAAGAAATCCTTGATCCTGCTGGATTCCCAAAAGGGGGGAGCAGATGCACCTGAACCTTTCGCCCGGCGCTGTGACGGTCCTTGAGAAGAGGTACTTGAAGAAAGACCAGTCAGGCAGGGTCATCGAGACCCCCGAGGAGATGTTCAGGAGGGTCGCCAGGAACATCGCCGAGGCCGAAAACCTCTACGGCAAGGACTCTTCAAGGTACGAAGAGGCCTTCTTCGGGATAATGTCCTCCCTTGAGTTCCTTCCCAACTCCCCGACCCTCATGAACGCCGGAAGGAGGCTGCAGCAGCTGGCGGCCTGTTTCGTGCTGCCGGTGGAAGACTCGCTCGACTCCATCTTCGAATCCGTCAAAGAGACCGCCATAATACACCAGTCCGGCGGAGGGACCGGTTTTTCCTTCTCCAGGCTCAGGCCTTCCAACGATATAGTCGGCTCCACCGGGGGCGTTGCCAGCGGCCCTGTCTCCTTCATGCGCGTCTTCAACGCCGCCACGGAGGCCATCAGGCAGGGCGGCACGAGGAGGGGCGCCAACATGGGTATCCTCAGGGTCGACCACCCGGACATCATGGCCTTCATAACGGCAAAGGAGGACCCCAGGGAGTTCGTAAACTTCAACCTGTCGGTAGCGGTCACCGACCCGTTCATGGGGGCTGTCGAGAAGGGAGAAGACTACGAGCTTATTAATCCGAGGACCGGCAAGGCCTCGGGAAGCCTCAAGGCGCGCGAGACCTTTGACAAAATAGTGGAGTCGGCCTGGAAGAGCGGGGAACCGGGTGTGCTTTTCATAGACAGGATAAACAGGGCCAACCCGACCCCTCACCTCGGGGAGTTCGAGGCCACGAACCCGTGCGGAGAGCAGCCGCTATTGAGCTACGAGCCGTGTAATCTGGGCTCCATAAACCTCGCCGGGTTCGTCGAAAGGGACGGCGCCAGGAAGATAGATTACGGGAGGCTCGGGGAGACGGTGCGCCTCGGCGTGAGGTTCCTCGATAACGTCATAGACATGAGCAGGTACCCTACGGAGAATATCGACAGGCTCGCCAAGGGAAATCGAAAGGTCGGGCTCGGGGTCATGGGGTTTGCCGACCTCCTGGTGAGGCTGCGCGTACGGTACGGGTCTTCCGAGAGCTTCTCTTTAGCGGAAGAGGTCATGGGGTTCATAAGCCGCTTCGCCTGGGATGAATCAAGGAGGCTCGCCGCGGAAAGAGGGCCGTTCCCGAATATAAAGGGGAGCGTCTTCGACCGCCCCGGAGTCCCTCCCGTAAGAAACGCCACGACCACCACCGTGGCGCCGACCGGCACCCTGAGCATAATCGCCGGGTGCTCATCCGGCATAGAGCCTTTCTACTCCTTGAGCTACACGAGGCAGGTCTTGAACGGGTTGAATATCCCCGAGCTCAATCCCTTAGTCAGCGAGGTCGCCGTGGAGGAGGGGTTCTTCAGCCCTGACCTGATCGAGTACATAAAAAATGGCGGGGAGATAAAAGATAGACCGGATGTGCCTGATAAGGCGAAGGAGATATTCACAACGGCCTTTGACATAGGGACCGAGGAGCATATAAGGATGCAGGCCGCCTTCCAGAAGCACACCGACAACGCCGTCTCGAAGACGATAAATTTGCCGCCCGGGGCTACGAAGGAGGATGTGAAAAAAGCGTACCTTTTAGCCTATAAGTCGGGGTGCAAGGGCGTGACGGTCTACAGGTCTGGCACCAGGGCCGAGCAGGTACTTACCTGCAAATCCCCTCTTTATTGTTAAAAAATTGGACAAACCTGGTGAAATCTGCTAAGAAATAATATGTTGCGCGTGTAACCACGGGAAATTCAAAGATAAAAAAGGGGTCTTAATGAAGATATCTCCATCGATACTCTCGGCGGATTTCACCAGGCTCGGCAAAGAACTCTCGGATATAGAGGCCGCCGGAGCCGACTACGTCCATGTCGATGTCATGGACGGACACTTCGTCCCCAACATAACGATAGGGCCTTTTGTCGTCGAGGCCGTAAGAAAGGCTACGGCCCTTCCTCTCGATGTCCACCTGATGATAGATGAGCCTGAAAAATACGTCTCCGACTTCGCCAAAGCCGGAAGCGACATCATAACCGTCCATGTGGAGGCGACAAAGCACCTTCACAAGGTCGTGCAGTCGATAAAGGACCACGGGAAAAAGGCCGGGGTCTCGATAAATCCGGCTACCCCCGTGAACACCCTCGAAAATATCATAAACGATGTTGACCTTGTCCTCATCATGTCGGTAAACCCGGGTTGGAGCGGACAGGGCTTCATCCAATCGAGCCTTAAAAAGATCGAGGCCGTCAGACGCATGATCGAGGAGACGGGAAAGCCTATTGAGCTTGAGGTCGACGGCGGGATAAAGATATCGAATATGAAGGAAGCGGCCCGGGCCGGGGCCGATGTCTTCGTATCCGGCTCCGGGGTCTTCGGGACAAAGGACTATAAGGCGACGATCGAGGCTATGAAAAAAGAGGCCCTCTCCGTAAGGGCGAAGGTTTAACAAAAAGAAGCTCACACCGCGATTTACATCTCACCTTTTGTATTTTTCATCTTAAGAACCCATATAGTAAAAGTTCAGGCCGCCTGCGGGCGGCCGCCGGTCCCTTTCGGGAAGACCTGAAAATATTCCGGGGTTTTCGCATGAGCGGCAAGATACGCTTCTATCAGGCGGACAAATTCGTCCTTATCGGCATCATTCTGGCGCTGCTCTACTGGTTTGTCGAGGCCGTCATCCATGAATTCGTATTTGAGGACGGGTCGTTAGTCGACGGGTTGATACCGACGGACATGAACGAGCTGTGGATGAGGCTTTTCATATCCCTCAACTTCCTCGGTTTCAGCCTCTATGCCCGGACCATCGTAGCCAGACGCAGGGACGCCGAGGAGCTCTTAAGGGAAGAGAGGGACATGGCGCAGATGTACCTCGACGCGGCCGGCGTCATATTCCTTATCCTCGACGCCGGACAGAAGGTGACGCTCATCAACAGGAGGGGCTGCGAGGTGCTCGGTTACGAAGAAGAGGAGATAGTCGGCAGGGACTGGTTCGAGAACTTCCTGCCTGAAAGGATAAGGAGAGAGACGACGGAGGTCTTCGAGAGTCTTTTTAAAGGAGGGGCGTCAATAGTCGAGTATCACGAGAACACGGTCGTTACCAAAAGCGGGGCCGAAAGACTTGTCGCGTGGCACAATGTGGCGTTGAGGGACAGGAACGGGAAAGCCTCCGCGGTGTTGAGCTCCGGCGAAGACATCACTGAAAAGCGTTTGGCCGAGGACACCTTGAGGGAGAGGTTCGACGAGCTTGAGAGGTTCCGGAAGGCGACTGTGGAGCGGGAACTGAGGATGCAGGAGTTAAAGGAGCGGGTCTTCGAGCTGGAACGCAGGATGTCGGAGATGGCGGCTCCGGCGTCCCAGGCCGACGGGCGCTAAGCCCGGAGCCCGGGACTGCCTGCCAGACGATTCAATCTCCGGCCTTTATCAGGTAGAGGAGCGGTTATGGAAGGGAGAGCCGGGCTTTCACGGGAAGAAAGGCTAAACAGGGTCATAAGCCTGTGGAGCCGGGCCCTATCGGAGTGCGTAGTAAGCGTCGTAGGCAAGAAGGCTCCTTACATCTGGAAGGAAGTCGGCAGGGTCGCCGTGGAGAGGTTAAGGGAAGAAGGTGTGGAGTTTTTCAGGGACGACCCGGTCGATACCATCAATTCGATATATTCGTATTTTACCGACAACGGGTATTTTAAGGAGGCCAGGGCACAGAGGACCGGAAGCGGACCCGATACTATAGAGATATACGAGAAATGGTCGGTCGATTTCGACCGGTGCTGTTACCCCCCCTATGAGGACGACTTGAGCGCGCATGCCTGCTTCTGCCACCATATCATCAGGTACGCGCTGAACTCGAAGTTCTCATTGGACCTTAAGTTCCTGTCAACCGACACCAGGGAGGAGGCCGGCGAGGTCTTCATAAAGGCCCTGCTTGTCCAGGCAAGCGACAGGGTTTTGGAATCCACGCGGCTTTTAAATGAACTTAACAGGTTTGAAAAGTCCGTTGAGGACTTCAGCCGGGCCATAGATATGTCCCTGGACGGCATAGTATCCGCGGATGAGAGCGGTCGAGTGATACTATGGAACCTGGCCGCCGAAAGGATAATGGGGTATTCGCAGAAAGAGGCTATGGGACTGCCCATCGAGACCATTGTACCTCCCGAATACAGGGAAAGGCACAGGGAAGGCTTCAAGCGGTTCGTGTCGACCGGTCATGGCGCGCTCATCGGGAAGGTCACCGAGTTCGAGGGGCTCAGGAAGGACGGGACAAGGTTCCCGCTGGAGATGAGCCTTACGGCGGAAAAGTCCGACGGCAGGTGGGTGTTTACGTCCGTCATCAGGGACATTTCATACAGAAAAAACCTGGAGGACAGGCTCAGGGAGAAACTCTGCGAGATGGAGCGGCTGAATAAGCTCATGGTCGGCAGGGAGCTTAAGATGGAGGAGCTGAGGGCGGAGATAAGGACCTTGAGGTCGAAGGTGGCCGTTCAAAATGGATGATCTGAAAAAACGCATACAGGAGCTTGAGGAGGAGGTCCGATGGCTCAACTCCGACCTCGCAAAGGCGGGCGAACGGGCCCAGGACCTCGAAGACACCCGCAAAGCGATGCTGTTTCTTCTCGAGGACATAAACGAGAGCAAGGACGACATCATCAAGGCCAAGAACGAATGGGAGTCGACCTTCGACGCCATCTCGGACCCTCTCTTCATCCACGACGGCGAGATGAGGGTTATAAGGTGCAACATGGCCTACCGGAAGGCCGCCGGCGTCCCGTTCAAAGAGATTGTCGGCAGGCCTTACTACGAGGTCTTCCCCAGGACGGACGGTCCCTTGCGCTCCTGCGCGAAAAATATCGCTTCCTCCGGCGGGACCGGAGAAACGGAGGAGGAGGTCGGGGTCCCCTGCCTCAACAAGATATTCAAGGTAAAGGTCTTTTTCAAGAGTGATGATGTAAACGGGAAAGACTACTCCATACATGTGCTGGAAGACATAACAAGGGAGAGGAGGGCTGCCGAAAAGGAGAAGGCGCTCTATAACTTCTCGATCAGGGTCATGGCCGACCTTGACCTGAACTACAGGCTCAGGGTCGTCTGCGAGACGGCGGTGGAGTTGGGGTACATGATGGCCTGGATCGGGTTCCTCAGGGAAGAGACGCTGGAGGTCGAGCCTATGGCGCATGCCGGGTTCGAGGACGGGTACCTCTCCTCAATCAGGATAAAATACGACGACTCGCCTCTGGGCATGGGGCCCACAGGCGTGGCCGTAAAGAATAAAAGGCCCGAGGTGCAAAACCGCATGGATGAGACCGACGGCAGATACGAATTGTGGAGGAAGAGGGGGTACAAAAGCGCGGCCTCCTTTCCGATCATCGAAGACGGCGAGGTCATAGCGGTGCTGAACATCTACAGCGACGAAGAGGAGTTTCCGCAAAGGGACTTCGACTTACTGAGCACCTTCGCCAACCAGGCCGCTTCCTACATCAAGGTTTCCTGGCTTTTCGTGAAGCTCAAGGAGTCGAGCGAGAAGATCAAGGAAGAGATGGAGCTTTCCAGGCACCTCCTGAGGATAGCCGAGGCCATCGCCAACACTACCGACATAGACAGCCTGATGGAGAAGGCCGTGGACAGGCTCAAATCCGTCATGGACTGCCATATCTGCCTGTCGTATCTGTGGGAGAGGGGAAAAAAGGTCTTTACGCCGTGCAGCTGTAAAGGGTTGCAGCCGGAGGCCGTCCCTGTCTTCAGGGTCGAGCATCTTACTGCGGACTCCCCGTTCATAAAAGGCGCTCTTGAGTCGAAGGGGCCGTTCCTGTATAAGCCGCAATACCGGACAGGATTAGATATCGCGGCTAAACCGGAGATGGCCGTCCCCGGATGGGTCGTTAGTTTCAGCTCTATAGTCGTCATCCCCCTTTTCGGCAAGGAAGGCACCCTCGGGGTCCTTCTCTGCGTCTACAATAGCGAGTGTTCGCCGTTTTCAACCGGGTTCGGCGAGAGGGAGATGGAGGTCTTGACCGGGATATCAAGCCAGGTATCAACGGCCCTTGAGGTCGCCAGGCTCTACAAGGACTCTATCGACAAGACGATGGACCTGTCACGAAAGATAGAGGTAATCCAGGCGATGCACGAGATAGACATGAGCATACTCTCGATAAGGGAGCCGCGCGATATACTCGAGACAGCCGCCAGGATGGTCGGTAAACTATTATTCTGCGACAGGGCGACCATCGCGTTGGTTGACAGGGAACGGGGTGGATTTATATACGCCGCCGGTTACGGTCTCTCCTCGTTGAAGAAGGATGCCTTCGTGCGGTTCGAGGATACGATGTGCACGGAGGTCGTAAGGTCGGGCCGTCCCCAGTATACGGCGAACCTCAACGAGGTAAAGGACCTCTGTCCGCTGGAGCGTTTGCTCCTTAAAGAGGGTTATCTGTCGCACATCAGGGTCCCGCTCTCGCTCAAAGGCGAGGTGATAGGGGTCTTAAACGTCGGGGCGAAGCGTACGGCGGCTTTTCATCCCGAGGACCTCTCCACCCTGGAGAAGCTCGCCAGCCAGATAAGCGTGGCGCTCGATAACTCGAGGCTTCTGTCCGACCTGAAGGACCTTTTCATCGGGACCGTAAAGACTCTCTCAAAGGCCATAGACGCGAAAAGCCCATGGACAAGCGGACATTCGGAAAGGGTAACGGAGATAGCCATCGGGATAGGCGCTGAGATGGGTTTTGAGGGGGATGAGTTGAAGGACCTGGAACTGGCGGGCTTGCTGCATGACATCGGAAAGCTCGGCACATACGAGTATATTCTGGACAAGCCGGGCAGGCTTACCGAAGAGGAGCTTAAGATCATGAGGCAGCACCCGGCGAAAGGCGCGGAGATACTCGCCCCTATAAAGGAACTCAAAAGAATAGTCCCCGCCATCAGGCACCACCATGAGTCCTACGACGGGACCGGGTATCCGGAAGGTCTCAAGGGGGAGTCGATACCGCTTGGGGCGCGTATACTGACGGTGGCCGACACGGTGGACGCGATGGGGGCCGACAGGCCGTACAGGAAAGGCAGGACCAGGGACGAGATAATGGCGGAGTTGAAGAGGTGCTCCGGGACCCAGTTCGACCCCGCGATAGTCGACGCGTATCTGAGGATATTGAAGGCGAAGGTCGCCTGAACATGCCGTGACCCGTCTAAGGCGCGTCGCCGGCAAAAACCGTGTTGATACCGCCGTGAAAGTCTCTTGAGGTCCATTAACCACCCCGCTAGGAGCCTGTCGGAATATTCGCCAAAACAGTTATCAACATACGACTGCATGTGTATGACATCAAGACAATGACTATATGTAGTGTGTGTCTGTATCGAAAACTGATTTCTCCGACAGGCTCCTAGCCTTGCTCGCGGGGTATCCTAAGGGAAATCTGTTTTTATATACGCGGCAAGCCGCGCTTAATTAAAATTCTCCGCCATGAATTGCGGAGAATTTTGATAGCATGGAAAGATCATTTGTATTTGCCAGCCTTGACCTGCCGCTTAAGCGGCGGGTCAAGGCTGGCACACCCATTCAACCCGAAGGAAATATGAAAATCCCGTAAGGCGGCGAGCTGACGGTCCATCAGGGTTTAAACGCCCCCTCCGGTTGCCGCGATCTTACGGGCAGGCCCTCCCGACACGGTCAGAACCCGATGCCTATCCCCACGCCTATTCCTACAGATGGCTCCCCATAGGGGCTTCTCCACAGGTAATGCTCCACTGGCTCTATGACCGGATACCTGTAATCCATCTCACCGAGCCTTCTCTTCTCCAATCCCTTGAAGACACCGGCTATCGTTATGTGTCTGTTCCTGGAGTAGATAGCCGGGTCTTTGAAGCCTTCGAAGACACAGAGAAATCTCCCCTCGGACTCTTCCGGGTTTGTGGGCCTTAGCTGGTAATTTAGCGGCTGGTCGAGGACTTCTATCTCTGTTTTGCCTTCCCTGTTCTCGACACCTACGATAGTCCCTCCGAGAAGGACCTTTCTCCCCCTGTACCTGTCCGGGTCTTTGACGAGGTCCGCAAACCTGATCTCGCGGTCTACGGACTCAAGGGTTTTTTTGTCTATGACCGGGGCGCATCCCGAGACGATGAGAAGGACTAGCAGCAGAAGGACCGTTTTTTTGTTAAGCATATTCGCTCCGTTTTTTTAGCTATGGAAAGTTCGGGGCTTTTGGAATATATTGCATGGGTGTGCCAGCCGCAATCCCGTCGCTTTAGCGGCGGGTCAAGGCTGGCAAATATAGATGATTTTTCCCCACTATCAAAATTCTCTGTCATTCATGGCGGAGAATTTTAATTCACGCCATAACTCTAAAGATACCACGTGGATGGGATATGTCAACCCGGACGGTCCGCGTTAACAGCCGGACGGGGAAGAGATGAATGAACAGGTTCGTGCTCCACAGGCATGACGCAAGCCGCCCGCACTACGATCTCAGGCTTGAAAGGGACGGGGTTTTGAAGAGTTGGGCCGTGCCCAGGGGGCTCCCTCTTTTTGCCGGGGTCAAAAGGCTTGCCGTAGAGGTCGAGGACCATCCCCTTGATTATATCGATTTCGAGGGTATAATACCGGAGGGGCTCTACGGCGCCGGCAGCGTCGAGGTCTGGGACAGCGGGGCCTACCGGGCCGAGTCGTGGGAAGATGGAAAGATCGTATTTGATCTCAATGGGAAGAGGTTCTCAGGCCGCTACATCCTCATCCGCACCGGCGGAAGGAACTGGCTGACCTTCAAGTTCAAGGGAGACTCCTGATGAACCTGTATCTCGTCCGGCACGCCGAGGCTAAACACGGGGCCGAAGAGTCCGAAAGGGGCCTTTCCGAAAAGGGGGCGGCGGACATGGAAAAGGTGGCGCGGTTTGCCGCCGGGGAGGGAGTCAAAGTCGGCCTCATACTCCACAGCGGCAAGACCAGGGCGAAAGAGACGGCGGAAGTCATGGGCCGCCATCTCAAGCCTGAAAAAGGGGTTGAAGAGTCGGACGCCTTGACCCCTGACGACGACCCGTGGGTGTGGGCCGAAAGGGTCTCCGACAGGGAAGAGGACCTGATGCTCGTCGGGCACATGCCCTACATGGAAGGCCTCGCCTCTCTACTCGTAGCCGGTGACATAAACGGAAAGGTGGTGGAGTTCAGGATGGGCTCGATAGTCTCATTAAGAAGAGATTGCGGCAAATGGTCCGTAGCCTGGATGGTTACGCCCGGGGTCGTCGGTTAAAAGCCGCTTTCAGATACCTTTCAGATACGATATGTTCAAGCGCCCCGACGGCTGTCTTTATGGCGTTCTCTTCGCCTTTTTTAAGCGCCTCTTTCGTGATCCCGCCCACGCTCCCCCTGTTTACCACCCCTGTGACGCACCCGCCCTTGAGGCCCATCGAGGCCGTCATCGTCAGAAGCGTTGAGGACTCCATCTCGTAGTTGAGCACATGCAGGGCCTTAAGCTCCGCGGTCGCGCCCTTAAACCTCCTCAAGACGTACTTCCTGAAGGAATCCGTCCGCTCCTCGCCCGGATAGAATGTGTCGGAAGAGGCGGTCACGCCCGTGTGGAAAGCTACGCCAGCTTTTTTCGCCCCGCTGATAAGGGCCGAAACGACCCCGTGGTCGGCGACAGCCGGGTACTCCACGGGGGCGTAGTGCGTCGAGGCGCCGTCAAGCCTGACAGAGCCGGTTGTTATGACGCAGTCGCCGTTTTTGACGTAGTCCTGGATCGCCCCCGCAGTACCGACCCTTATGAAGGTGGTCACTCCGAGCCGCGCCAGCTCATCCACGGCTATCGAGGTCGAGGGCCCTCCTATGCCGGTCGAGGTCACAAGGACGCTTTTCCCCGGGGCGATCGAAAGAAAGGTCGTAAACTCCCGTTTGGAAGCGAGCTTGACGGAACGGCCGCCGAAGGTCTTTGAAACCTGATTAGCGATAGTCTCGACCCTCCCGGGGTCTCCCGGCAGAAGGGCGACAAGTGCGCCGCGGATAATTTTTTTATTGATGTCGAGGTGGTAGACGTTAGCCATCAAGACCGCCTTTGGGATTGAGACATGTCATAAAAAAACAATGGCTGGTCCTTAACGCCCGCTCCCCTGATCAAGAGGCTTTTGATTCAGCGGGAACTTCCCCGTCTGTAAAGGCGGGCTTGAGGGCCGGTTCCCGTGTCACGGGACTAGCACAGCTCGCAACTCGAAAGAGCCACGGCTGTAAAGCCGTGGGTATCTATGCCTTCTTGAGGTATATCTTAATAGTCTTCTCTTCTTCCTTTATGCCTAAGAGCTCGTTCCCTGTGGACTGAGCCCAGACGGGGAGGTCTTTTTTTGATACCGGGTCGTCGGTCAGGACCTCGAGGACCTCCCCTAAAGACATCTTCTCAAGCGCTAAGGCCGTTTTTACGGAAGGCATGGGGCAGCTTAGACCCCTGGCGTCTAAAGTCTTGTTTATCGCGTATTCCGACATCTTTCCAGACTCCTTGTATATTATATGAACAGGTTCACTTCCGAGGTCTTCGCTATTGCCAGGTAAGAGACCGCGCCGATAACATCCTCGCACTCGTCAAGGAAGTCTTCCTGCCTCAGTCCCATGACGCTCATGCTCATCTCGCACGGGTAGAACTTGACCCCGAGCTCGGAGGCCGTCTTTATGAACTCCTTGAGGCTCGGGACCTTCTTCTCGGACATCATGACCTTGAGCATCATTGGGCCCATGCCGGCCATGTTCATCTTCGAGAGGGCAAGTTTTTTCGCGTGCCCGTAGTTCATCATGTTGAGCATCTTCTGCATCCAGTTCTGCCCCTTGATGAGCCCTCCCTCCTTTTTTATCACGTTCAGGCCCCAGAAGGTGAAGAATATGTTCACGGACATGCCCATGGAGGCGGCAGCCGTCGCTATGACGAAAGCCGCTATCGCCTTGTCCATCTCTCCACTGAAGAGCACCAGCGTAACGGAACCCTTGTTTTTTATCTGATCTGTCATGCCGCTACCCCGTTTTAAATAGTTCGACCCTTAAAAAAACACTTATTATATAATATCTTATGGGGGAGGGGATATTCAAGCTGATTTTCCTTGAGCTATCGAGACGCTTCTTCTTATAAAGAGCTTCCTTAACTCCTCGGCCCCGAGTATTACGAACGGGAATATCAGTAGAAACGCCAGGTCTTTAAATCCCAGGGGCGAGAACCCGAAGACCCGCGCAAGCGGAGGGGTGTAGACGAGGACAAGGGTGATGGAGACCTCGGCCAAAAGGCTAAAGAGTATGAACCTGTTCTTAAGAAACCCGACCGTAAAGACCGACACGCGGTCGGTCCTGCAGGCAAAGACGTTTCCTGTCTGCGAGGCGACAATACCCGCAAAGCTCATGGTCGTGGCCGCCGCGTAGATCACGCCAGCGGAGCTCATCTCCTCCCCGGGCGCCCAGCCCCTTATCCAGTAGGCGAAGAAGAAGGCTGAAAGGCAAAACGCGGCCTCGATAGGGCCTAAAAATAGATAGACTCTCTTAAGCGTCATCGAGTCGAGGAGCTTTTTTGTCCTTGGCCTTGGCGGCTGCTCCATAATGCCTTTCTCCGGCGGTTCCACGCCGAGGCCAAGGGCCGGCAATATGTCCGAGCCGAGGTCTATGGCGAGCATCTGCATCACTGTGAGAGGCAGCGGGATCCTGAATATCACATAGGCTATTACGGGCACAAGCTCGGCGACATTATGAGTGAGTATGTATGTGACGAATTTTTTGATGTTGGCGTATACCGCCCTGCCTTCCCTGACGGCATCGACTATGGAGGCGAAGTTGTCGTCGGCTAATACTATGTCGGCCGATTCCTTGGCCACATCGCTCCCCCTTAAGCCCATCGCGATCCCTATGTCGGCTTTTTTGAGGGCTGGCGCGTCGTTTACGCCGTCTCCGGTCACGGCGACGACCTCGCCGTTATCCTGGAGGGCGCGCACCACCCTTAACTTGTCCTTAGGCTCGACCCTGGCGAATATGACAGGGCCTTTCTTGAGTAGCTCGCTTAAGGCCCTGTGCGTGATCTGGTTGAGCTCTTCGCCCGTTACGACCCTGTCG
>JACRCH010000049.1 GCA_016219115.1 Deltaproteobacteria bacterium | reverse complement strand
TGAAGCGGTCCGGCGCCTGCCGGTATTACCTTCTTGACCGCGAGCTTATCGACGTCGATCATGGTGATCGTCGCTGAAAGCTTGTCGGCAACCTGGATATACCTGCCCTTGGGCTCGGCATCGGTTCCGTGGGGGTTCTTTCCGACCGGGATCTCCTTTATAAGCTTAAAGGGATTGACCGAAAAGACACCGACGGTTGAATGGTAATAGTTGCCTGAGAATACATACTCGGGCTTGCCGGGCTTGCTGACGTCCAGATAGTCAGGGGCGCTGGGGACAGGACCCCAGTCGATCACTTCCGCTTTTCCGGAAGCGATATCGACCTTCGCCATCTTACCGGTCAGCTCGCCGGTGGCATAGAGCGTCTTGCCGTCCCTGCTGAGCGATATGTGGTGAATACCGAACGGGAAAGGCATGGATATCAACCGCTCAAGAGTACCCAGCTGAAGGTTGATAACACCGATGGTGTTCGCTCCCTTGTCATTGACATAGAGGTACTTGCCATCCGGCTCAAGGTTCTTGGTACCGGCATTTGACGGAGCGCTGAATACGGGCTCGTGCAGGTCGACACCGACCTGAATGTGCCTGTATGTTCTCAAGCTCGGCACGCCGAAAACGGCTACCTGGCCGTCAAGACCACCAGCGTTATACATTATCTGGTCGTCTTTCAGGGGGGCGTCACTGAGGGTCTTTTGCGTAACATGCCAGTCCCTTGCGTCCCCGGCGGCCACGGCCGCTTTAGGCGCTACAGCAAAAGCAAATACAGCTGCGGCTGTAATGAAGGAACCAAAGATTCTCGCTCGCACGTTCTCTTTCACCTCCTCATTGAATTTTGGTAGGAACATACCTGTACATCGAGAAGTACAGCGTTCCCTGTTTTACTTCTGCGACTTCTGCTTCTTTTACTATAAATGCAATAGCGGATGGTCTAAGAATAGAACATCTTTAAACATCTTGTCAAGCGGAAAAGACAAACCTTTTGAAACATAACTATTGTAACCTGACCAAATAAAAAGCCTTCAAAAAAGTATGGTTTTCAAATAATGGTTGACCTTGTTTTTTAGTTAAGGTAAAGATTATGCTACGGTACTAAATCGCAATATCCGGCCCCCACTGAAAAAGACGCGCCGGCATCACCGGCCGCCGTGGTCGCTGGACTTCATCACGGAAGACTATGGGTAGAAAGCTTTTCGCGATAGTCTTGCTCTTCGGCATGCTCTCCATGAGCGCCTCGGTGTACTGTCAGTCGCTGTGCGTCGGCGGGCACGCAGCGCATTCGTCGCACGCCGCGCAGGCGCAGCAGGCCTCCACGCGCCATCAGCATCAAGCCGCGCACTGCGACCTCTCCCACTCAAATGAAAAAGCCAAGACAGACTGCCCTCACCCGGACCACGCCAGTTCCATCAAGTGCGACTGCTCCGGGGAATTGACCGTTGTCTACGGGTATCATCTCCTAGGAAGCGTTCCTCCCGTACACGCTCCAATCCTTACGCAGGTCACCACGGTTAAGCCGTCCGACCTCGTCTATCATTCACCCGACATACCACCCTCCGAGGGTCCCCCCAAGATAACAGCCTGAACCTGTTTTACCCAAATCAGTCCTTAAGTCACCGGGAGAATAATCTCCATTGGCGGGAGTTCGTCCGCCCGCAGCAGCGCGCGTGCATTATTTCAAAAGGCGCGCCTGCAACGGACCCTCCACGGGCTTCAAGCCCAGGGGTTTTCAGAACGATGAACCACTCCGCAATCCGAAAGGAAAATCTGTTTTTATATACGCGGCAAGCCGCGTTTAATTCAACCCGAAGGAAATATTAAAAATAAAAAAACAGGAGCATACCCATGTACTATAAAGTGATCATGGAATGCGGCCACATCGGCGCAGGCAACAACCATGAGAAGGTCTGGTTCATCAAGGGCGGCGACCCGATGTCGGTACTCAGTACCGCCATAAGGCTGCCGGGCGTCAAGAAAAAGCACACCCTCAACTCCGTAAAGCTCATCAAGGAAATAACCAAAGACGACTACAGAAGCGGATTGTCCGAGAAGAGGAGGGGTATGCAATGATGACCTTCAAAGCCGCGCTCTTCACCGGATTTCTCCTCCTCCCCTGCCTGGCGGCAGGGGAGGAGCCGTTAAAACTCGAAGAAGTCGTCGTCACCGGCACAAGGGAGGCCGAGCCTCTGAAGGAGGTCCCCGCCACCGTCAACAGGATCAAAGAGGACGAGATCAGGACGGTAAGACCCTCGCACCCTTCCGAGATCATGAACCGCGTGCCCGGCGTATGGATCAACTCTACCGGTGGAGAAGGGCATATCACTTCTATTCGCCAGCCGCTTACGACCAGCCCGGTCTATCTCTTCCTTGAAGACGGCATCCCGGTAAGGTCTACCGGGTTCTTCAACCACAACGCCCTCTACGAGGTGAACATGCCGGGGGCCGAACGCGTGGAGGTCATCAAGGGCACCGGTACTGCCTTATACGGCAGCGACGCCATCGGAGGGACCATCAATGTGATGACGCGACCGGCTCCGCTCACGCCCGAGATAGAGATAAACCCGGAGGCCGGCTCCTACGACTGGAAGAGGCTTCTGGCGAGCATGGGCAACACCCGGGGCGCAAACGGGGTGCGCCTCGACCTGAACGCCACCCATTCAGGCGGATGGAGGGAGAGGAAGGAGTACAACCGTTACAGCGGGACCATGAAGTGGGACCATATCTTCCCGGGAGGAGCCGGCGCGAAGACCGTCCTGGCGTTCTCTAAGATAGACCAGCAGACCAGCGGCGGGGCCCCTCTGACAAAGGCCGACTACGACAGCAGGCCCTGGTACAACTACCAGACCTTCGACTTCAGGAACGTAAAGGCGCTGAGGCTCTCGAGCGCCTTTGAAAAGGAGTACGGGGAGTCATCGCTCTTAAGCGTAGTCCCGTACCTGCGCTGGAACAGGATGGACCTTATGCCCGAGTGGGGCATCTTCAATATCGGCGGGAACAACTACAGGGGCTCGCTCTCCGCAACCGAGTTCTACTCCCTGGGGATGCTCGCCAAGTACCGCAGGGACTTCGCCCCGTTGAGGACGCGTCTCATAACGGGGGTCGACCTCGACTTAAGCCCCGGCAAGTACTACGAGAGGAGGACCATCGTCACAAGGGACACCGGGACGCTCAAGTACACGGGCTTCAGCTTCGACCCCTCGACTGTGAACAACTACGACTACGACGCGACTTTCTTCGGGGCCTCCCCGTACGCGCAGGCCGAGTTCTCTCCAGTAGAAAAACTCCGCGTCACCGTAGGCGCGCGCTACGACGACCTCTCCTACGACTACACCAACAACCTCACCACAAGCGCGAACCATCCGGAGTCGGACAGGAAGTCATACTACCACTTAAGCCCCAAGGCCGGGGCCGCTTACTCCGTAACCGACGACATAAGCGTTTTCGCCTCCTACAATAACGGCTTCCGGATACCTTCGACGACGGACCTCTTCAAGGCAAGCGGCACCGCCACTACCGCCTCGAACCTTAAGCCCATCAAGGTAGACAGCTACGAAACGGGCGTGAGGGGCAAGTACGGCATCATCTCGTTCGAGACGGCCCTCTATTACATGAAGAAAAAAGACGATATCGTCACCTTCGCCGTAGCCGCCGGGAACTCTCAGAGGCTTAACGCCGGCAAGACCGAGCACAAGGGGGTCGAGATAGGCCTCGGCGTCCGGCCCGTAAAAGAGGTCTCGATGAACGTAAGCTACTCGTACGCGAAGCATTCCTACGTCGAATGGAAGGTATCGCCGACGGTGGACTTCAGCGGCAAGGAGATCTCCATAGCGCCGAGGCAGAACCTGAGCGCAAGGCTCGATTACACGCCCGAAGTCCTCAAAGGCGGACTCGTGGAGCTTGAGTGGGCGCACCTGGGGAGCTACTGGATGGATGACGCCAACACCGAGAAGTACAAAGGCCATGACCTCATCAACCTCAGGGCCTCGTACAAACCCGTACCCGGCTGGGAACTCTACGCCAAGGCGTTGAACCTCTTCGACAGGAGTTACGCCGACAGGGTCTCCAAGGGGGCCACGGGCGAAGCGCTCTGGGCGCCGGGCACGCCTCTTTCGGTCTACGCCGGAGTAGTCTATAATTGGAGGCAGTAGCATGAAAGATGCGGTCATGAAGGTCCTGCTCTCGCTCTTCGTCTCTGCGGCGTTGATTCCCGTCTCAAGCGCCGCGTCACGCGCCGGACAGGTCTCTTTCGGTCCGCCCTTCTCCATCAACAACCCGGACAAGAAGGTATCGAGCCCGGCTGCCGTCATTGACGACGCAGGCAAAATATACGCCGGGTGGATGAGGGAGGACGGGGAGAAGATAAACATCCATGTAGTCTCTTCGAATGACGGCGGCAAGACTTTCTTTGCGCCCGTAAAGGTCAACGGCGGACTTGACAACCCCACAGGGCTGCACGCCTCCCCGTCGATGGCCCTCGGGCCGAAAGGCGAGCTTTATGTCGCGTGGACGGCGGCGAGAAGCGGCGCGGAGTTCGCCGCCGAGATAAGGCTGGCGCGCTCTACCGACGGGGGAGCCACATTCGCCCCCTCCGTCAGGGTCAATCAGGAGACGCCCCCGTCGTCGAGAGGTTTTGAATCTATGGCGGTCGGCCCGGACGGGGCGGTATATATCGTCTGGCTAGACGGCAGGGAGAACAGGCACAGCGTATCTTCCACTTACTTCGCCAGGTCGGTCGACGGCGGAAAGACCTTTTTGAAAGACCGGCGTATCGACACGGATTCGTGCCCCTGCTGCCGCACCGCCGTGACGGTCTCGCCTCAGGGACACATCTACGCGGCGTGGAGGAAGGTCTTCAAAGGCGACATCAGGGAGATAGTGGTCTCAAGGTCCACTGACGGCGGAGCCGATTTCACTGCCCCGGCGGTAGTAGGAAATGACGGCTGGGAGATAGCCGGGTGCCCTCACAGGGGCCCGGCCCTGGCCGCCTCCGGCGGCAGTCTCCTCCATGTGGCGTGGTACACCGAGGGCAAAGAGACCTCACCTTCGGTCTACACCGCCCGCTCAGGCGACGGGGGTTTAAGTTTTTCAAAGACCCCTCTGCCGTGGGCGCGCGGCTCTTTCCCGGACCATCCGGTGATGACGCTTAAAAACGGCGCGCAGATCACGGCCTGGGAGGAGACGACCCCGGTATTGAGCAAGGTCGTCTTCATGGCTGAGGGCGATGAAAGACCGGAACAGCTGAACCAGGGCGTAAGAAGGGCCCACGACCCCGTTCTATCCGTAAACGGCAGAGGGGACCTCCTTGCGGGCTGGGTGCAGGAAGAGATACGCGCCAGCAGGTTCGTCTTCAGGCTCGGCCATACCGTAAGCGAAAAGCGTTAAGGAGGCTTCGATGTTCTCTATTATAGCGAAAGGGGGGATCATAATGGTCCCCATCCTCATCTGCTCGATAATATCCGTTACCGTCATAGTGGAGAGGATACTCTTCTGGCTGGGACACAGCCGGAAGCCGCACACCCCTGGAGCCCTTCTGGCGATAGCTAAGACCTCCGGCCCCGGGGAGATGGCGAAAGAGGCCGGCAGGGTAAACCACCCAGTGGCAAGGGTGCTCGCGGCCGGGGCTTCAAGCAGGCGGGAATCGGCGGGAGCAGCCATGGAGTCGCAGGCCATGGATGAGGCCGCCGGGATGAACAAGTTCCTCCCGGCCCTAGACACCATAATCACACTCGCCCCGCTTCTGGGCCTGCTGGGGACGATAATCGGCATGATACGGTCGTTCGACGTGATATCGCTGTCGGGCCTCGGTACTCCGCACGCCGTAACGGGCGGGGTCGCCGAAGCGCTCATAGCGACGGCAGCCGGCCTCGTCGTGGCGATACTCACGCTTATCCCGTACAACTACTTCCACGCAAAAGCGGAAAAGACGACGGAGGAGATGGAGAGGTACGCCACAAGACTTGAACTGGTACTTAAGGAGCGGGAGCGTCTATGAGGATAAGGTCTTTTGAGAATGGCCGCAAAAAAGCGCGTATCGAGATCATCCCGATGATAGACACGATCTTCTTCCTCCTCGTCTTCTTCATGATAGCCACCCTCTCCATGACCGTCATGCGCGGGATACCGGTAAACATCCCGAAGTCAGCGGCGGCCAGGGAGAACATAAAGGACAATGTGACCGTTACGCTGTCAAAAGACGGTGAGATCTACTACGACAAGACGAAGGCAGGGCTGCCGGAGCTCAGGGGTCTTCTTGCAAGGGACTCTTCGGCCAACCCTGATCTGCTTGCCGTACTGAACGCCGACGAGGATGTCCCGCACGGCCGGGTGGTGTCGGTGATAGACGAGATAAAACTTGCCGGGATATCGAGGTTCGCAATAGCCACAAGGCCGAAAAGATGAACTCAAACGGTCTAAAGACACCTTTCGCGGTATCGCTCGTCCTGCACGGCGCTGCCGTCTTCGCTGTAGCGGTGTTTCTTACGGGCGGGGCCCGCCGCATGTTGGAGATAACCCCGATAGAGATAATCGAGACGGCGAAAGAGCCGCCCTCTCGGGCGACGGCGGGAAAATCCGAGGTCGTGCCGGAGAAGGCCGGCAAAAAGGCAACGGTTAAAAAAGAGGAACCGTTACGCGCGTCCCTGCCTGTCAAGCCCGACCTCCCGAAGCCGCCTGAAAAAGAAGCCGCTCAAACCAGGGCCCGCTCACCCGAGGCGCCTCATGAGGAAGAGGCCCATGAAGCCGCGGAAACAACCGCCGGAAGTCACGCTCTGCCGCCGGTATCGGCACAGGCAGAGACCGAGGTCCGCAACGATACGGGAGACAAAACGCCCGGCAGGAGCGCCGAAGACGAGACGGGTCGTTTCATGGCGATGGCGCGTAGTAAGATAGAGAAGGTCAAGTCCTATCCGAGATGGGCGCGTGAGCGCGGTTTCGAGGGCATGGTAGGCGTGCGGTTCGTAATAACGCCGGACGGGACGGTAGATGAGATAACGATAGTGAGGCCCTGCCACTGCGAAGCGCTGAACAGGGCCGCCTGCGAGTCGATAAAGAAGGCCGCGCCGTTCGGTCCGCGACCGTCAAGCCTGGAGGGAAAGAAGCTGGCCATGGAGGTGGACATCGGCTTCAGGCTGGAGTGACGCCGGAAAGCGGCGCGGGCTTTCTGCCGGGCCAGACCCCTTCCTTCTTCCTCTTTATCGGGACTCCGGCCCCATGAGCGGTTTATCCGTTATGGAGCGGCGGCGGGAAGCCTGTCGGCCCCGCGCTGCTGGCTCTTTACGCCCCATATCTCTTCGGCGTACTCCCTTATAGTCCTGTCGCTTGAGAACTTGCCCATGGACGCCACATTGAGGATGGATATCCTTGTCCACTCATCCGGGTCTTTATACAGCCCGGAGACCCTCTCCTGGCACTTCACATACCCGGCGTAGTCCGCGAGCACCATGAAGTTGTCGCCCCAATCGGTCAAGCTCCTGACGATATCGCGGAACTCCTCAAGGTTATCGGGAGAGAAGAACCCTCCGCCTATCATGTCGAGCGCCCGTTTCAGCTCCGGGTCGGATGAGCAGTACGAGTACGGGTCGTAGCCTCTCTTTTTAAGCTCCACCACCTCCGCGGCGCTCAGACCGAAGGCAAAGAAGTTCTTTGCGCCGATCTCCTCCCTCATCTCGATATTGGCCCCGTCAAGTGTGCCTATGGTGAGGGCGCCGTTTAACGCGAGCTTCATGCACCCGGTTCCCGATGCCTCCGTTCCCGCGGTGGAGATCTGCTCGGAGAGATCCGCCGCCGGGATGATTCTCTCCGCCAGCGAGACGTTGTAGTCGGGGAGGAATACGACCTTCAAGCGGCCGCCGACCGACGGGTCGTTGTTCACTATCCCGGCGACGGCGTTTATGAGGTGTATGATCTTTTTGGCGGTCCCGTAGCCGGGGGCCGCCTTGCCGCTGAATATAAAGGTCCTCGGCGTCATATCATAAAGCGGGTTCTCCCTGCACCTGTTATAGAGCGTGACGATGTGGAGCACGTTCAAGAGCTGCCTCTTGTACTCGTGTATCCTTTTCACGTGGACATCGAAGAGCGAGGCCGGATTCACTTTCACCTTCGCGGTCTTCTCGATGTAGGCGCCCAACGCCTCCTTGTTGGCAGCCTTGATACCCCTCCACTGAGCGCAAAAGGCCTTATCCTCCGAGAAACGGGCGAGCTTTTTAAGCTCGAAGAGGTCGGTGACCCAGCCAGGGCCGATCCTTGCGCTTATAAGCGAGGACAACGGCTTGTTGGCTTTCTTGAGCCACACCCGCTGGCTTATGCCGTTGGTCTTGTTCGTGAACTTGCCGGGATAGAAGGAACTGAAGTCCGGGAAGATATCGTTCTTGAGTATCTCGCTGTGAATGGCGGCCACGCCGTTGACCCTGTAGCTGCCGACGATGGAGAGGTTCGCCATCCTCACCATCTTCTCATCCCCCTCCTCTATGACGGACATCCTTTTCAAGCGGTCGATGTCGCCGGGGTACCGGCTGTAGACCTCCTTGAGGAAGCGGTGGTTTATCTCATGGATTATCTGGAGGTGTCTCGGGAGCGCCTCCTCAAGAAGCTTGACCGGCCACTTCTCAAGCGCCTCGGGCAATACCGTATGGTTGGTGTAGCTTATCGTCCTGACGGTTATATCCCACGCCTGGTCCCACCCGAGCCCTTCGGTGTCGACCAGAAGCCTCATGAGCTCGGGCACCGCCAAAGACGGGTGCGTGTCGTTCAGTTGTATCGCCACCTTGTCCGGGAGTTCGCTGAATGAAGCGTGGTGATTTTTGAAGCGGCGGAATATGTCCTGCAGGGTGGCGGATACCAGGAAGTACTCCTGCATGAGCCTCAAAGTCTTGCCCCCGGGAGAGTTGTCGTTAGGGTAGAGGATCTTGGAAATCCTCTCGGCCCCGTTCTTGTCCTCTACGGCCTTTATGTAGTCGCCGTGGTTGAAGTACTCGAGGTTGAAGTCCCTGCTCGATTTGGCCGACCAGAGCCTCAAGTTGTTCACGGTGGTGCACCTGTAGCCCGGGACCGGTATATCGTAGGCCATCGCCATGACGGTCTCGCAGTCGACCCACTCGTGCCTTCTTGCGCCCTTCTCGTCCGTGAACTCGTGTATGCGGCCCCTGTACTTGACCGGGTAGATGTACTCGGGCCTGGGGAACTCCCAGGGGTTGCCGTACCTGAGCCAGTTGTCGGGGTGCTCGACCTGGCGGCCGTCCTTTATCTGCTGGCGGAACATCCCGTACTCGAAGCGTATGCCGTAGCCGTAACCAGGGATGTCCATCGACGCCATGGAATCGAGAAAACACGCCGCCAGGCGCCCCAGCCCGCCGTTGCCGAGCCCGGCCTCGTCCTCAATCGAGATTATCTCGTTTAAGTCCGCGCCGTATTCCTTGACGACCTTCGAGAGGGCTGATTCGATGCCGAGGTTCACGATGGAGTTCTCGAGGGTCTTGCCGATGAGAAATTCCATCGAGATGTAATAGACGCGCTTGGCGTCGTCGTAGTGATAGGATCTGTGGGTCTCGAGCCACTTGTCTATAAGGTAGTCCCTTACCGTGTACGCCACCGTATGGAAGTAGTCGCGCCCGGTGGCCGAGAACGCGTCCTTGCCTATCGTATATTTGAGGTGGCCGGCGAAGGACTGCTTTATGGATTCGGTCTTCGGGCCGTATGAGTTGTTTTCCTGCCGGATCGCCGTGAACGCCGTCTTGGGGCCGGGCCCCGCCGGGCGGGCCATGAAGGTCAGGGTATCGTTATTCTTCGCTGTCCGGGACGGTTTAGCCGCTGTCTCAGTCTTCCTTTTCATATCCCCTCTTGATGTGTTCGATTTTTTTTGCGCGGGAAGAGACCTTTTTTTAAGACCGGCCCTGCCGGTTTACGCCTTGAACCCAAAGGTCTGCGTCCGGGGAAGGACCCCTTCTTAGCCTTTTGCTACATATCGGCAGGCCGGTGGTTTTTATTTAATTTTTTTACGGTCTGTTCAGACGGAAGGGTGTTGAAAGGGATGGGAAAAACGGCCTCAGGAAGCACAGGATATGACCTGAAACCTGTCTTTATGAACCACCCCGGAGCTTTTCTCCGGGGTATCAAACGAACAAAAAGAGGTTGTTCTCGGTCCACCGTACGCCAGTACCCCCTCCCTCGACGGGAGGGCTGGGCTCCCGTTGCGCTCTTCCTATGCAACGGGAAGCGGTGAGGGTGAAAACATTTTTTCACCCCCACCCTCCCCCATCGAGGGGAGGGTTTTACAAGGAAACAAGCTACAGGAAACTTTGTGATTAAAGGTATGAAAGCCCTCCCGGTTTCAGGTTTCACAAGGGCGCAAGGGCTCAAGTCCCCGTCTCTACGCGGTTCCTGCCGTTGCATTTGGCCCGGTACAGGGCGTCATCGGCCTTGTTCACGATCTCCACCCCCTGTTTTATCCCGGTATCATAGGCCGCGACACCCAGGCTTACGGTCACATCGCCTTTTTGCTCGGCCGCCCTTCTGATCCTTTCGGCCACTACCTGAGCGGTCTTGATGTCCGTGTCAGGCAGGAGCACGAGGAACTCTTCACCGCCGTAACGCGCGCGCATGTCCATCTCACGGGTAGAGACTGTCAGCAGAGCCGAGAATTCCGCAAGAAGGGCGTCCCCGGCCAGATGCCCGTGAGTGTCGTTATATTCTTTGAAGTTGTCGATGTCTATCATGATGAGCGAAAAGGGGCCTCCGTACCTCCTTACCTTCGCAATGTTCCTCTCAAGCTCGATATACATGAGCCTCCTGTTGGCAAGCCCCGTAAGGGGGTCGCAGAGGGAAAGCTCCCTGGTCTTCTCGTAGAGCCTTGAGTTGTTGATGGCGACCCCGAGCAGGCTGCCGATGGCCGCGAGCATACTCTTCTGCATCTCGTCGACCACGGCCCCGGTCGGCGTGTAAAGGCACAACACCCCCAAAACCTCACCGTCTGATTTAAGCGGGAGTATTATGTGGCCGTGGGCTGCGATATCGCTTTTTATCGTGTGGCGGAGGTCCTCGTCGGAGTCGCCGCTTATGATTATCTCCCCGGTCCTGGCCGCCAGCCCGCAGAGGCAGTCTCCGACCTTCATCCCGTCGTGCAGGGCGACGAAATCTGCCGTGTGTCCGACATAAGACCTCAGGCGCATTTTATCGCCATCGACGATGAATATGCCGCCTTTCCTCTCGACCTTGAAAAGATCGAGCGTGGTTATCGTCTCAAGGATGTTTTTGAGGAGCGCGTCCATGTCTATCGTGTGGCTTATGGCCATGGAGACATCCAAAAGCAGACGGAGCTCCGAATTGGCCTTGTTCAACAGGGCGTTCTTGGCCGCTATCTCCGCCTCGCCTTTTTTCCTTTCGGTTATATCCCTGATGATGGAGAAGAAAGTCCATGAGCCTTCCTTTTTTTCCGCCGCGAGGCTGAGCTCGACCGGAAAGACGGTGCCGTCTTTTCTTTTAGCCTCAACCTCCACGGTCCTGCCTATGAGGGTCGGCTTTTCGGTCTTTAAGAACCTCCGGATACCCTCTATGTGCCCCTTACGGTGTACCTCCGGCATAAGCTCGCTTACCGTCATGCCGGAGGCCTCAGCCTTGCTGTAGCCGAACATCCGCTCGGCGGCCGGGTTCCAGAGGATTATCCTGTCGCGCTCATCCATCGAGACTATCGCGTCGACGGAGACTGCGAGGAGCTTATTAAATTCCCCTTCCGTCTTCATTCCGGCTTCCACGATAAACCCTCCTTTCTATAAAAGACGCCAAACCACGCTTACGCGCGTGTACGGCCAAATACTCTGTTCGACTGAGCGGATCAAAGACGCTTTTACGGAGTGTTTTTAACTGGAGAAAATCTCAGAGACGGGGTTTTAATATTTCCTTCGGGTTGAATGGGTGTGCCACTCCGCAATCCCGTCGCTTTAGCGGCGGGTCAAGGCTGGCAAATAAAAATGACCTTCCATACCATCAAAATTCTCCGTCATTTATGGCGGAGAATTTTAATTCCGCGGCTTGCCGCGTATATAAAAACAGATTTCCCTTTGGGTACCCCGCTAGCCAGGCTGCGGAGTGTGGTTCATGCCCCTTAAAAAGATGAACAAAGGTAAGCACGATGACATATCTGGATAACGCCGCCACGTCTTTTCCGAAGCCCGAAGTGGTCTACAAAAGGGTCGACGAAGTATT
>JACRCH010000047.1 GCA_016219115.1 Deltaproteobacteria bacterium | reverse complement strand
TCCGCACTGCCGTGCGGTTCTTGGGGGTAGGGTTCTGGCCGCTTTCCGCCTCCCCCACCCCGTGAACTTCGCCCCTTAGGTCGCTAACGCTCCTTTCTTCCTCGGCTCGCTCCCACTTCCTCTCTTAGGCGGCCTCACCCTACGCCCCGCTGGGTTTGTTAAAGACAAGGCAAAAGGAGGTGTTCTTAACCCGCCGTACGCCGGTACTTTAAAATTTGCTTGAATAAAAAAAAGAGAGATGTAAATATGTTCTCCCCTATCCGAAAAGAGGAAACTCCCCGTCTGTAACGCAGCGGGTATCTATAAAACATATTAAAACATCAAAAAGGAGGATGGAGGATGAAGAGAAAACTGATTGCGTTGGCATTGGGTCTGGGTCTTTTGGCGCCGGCTTTTGCCGGGGCCGAGGTAAGCGACCCGCTCCTTAAGAAGCTTGTGGACAAGGGTACGCTTTCGGCTGCTGACGCCGAGGAGGTGCAGGGCAAAAGCGCTCTCAAGGGCCTGAGCATCGGCACTACTGTATACATCGACTACTCCGCGGGCCAGACCGGCGGAGCCACGAAGTCAAACTACAACAGGTTCACGCTCCAGAGGGGCTACATCAACATCAAAAAGGAGATAACCCCCTGGTTCAGGGCTCGCATCACGCCTGATATAGCTGCAAGCTCCACAAAAACTGGCGACTATACCATAAGGATGAAGTACCTCTACGCGGACTTTCTCACCCCGGATTTGGGCCAGGTCACGGATAACGATGTGAGAGTCGGGCTCGGGCACACCCCGCTTCTCGATTTCGAGGAGGGTGTGAACACCTACAGGATGCAGTCACCGATGTTCCAGGACAAGAGGGGCCTTATAACATCTTCAGACCTCGGCGTAAGCGTCCTCGGCAACTTCGGCGGCAAGCTTACCAGGGAGCAGGTCGAGGAGGTCGACAACGCCAATTATACCGGCAGGTTCGGCGGCTACCATGTCGGGGTCTATAACGGCGGCGGCTACAGCAATGCAGCCGAGAACAACCAGAACAAATCGATCCAGGGCAGAATCACGGTCAGGCCGCTCCCGGATAATCTTCCGGGGCTTCAGCTCACATACCACGGGATAACCGGCAAGGGAAACGCTACCAACAACCCGACCTGGTCGAATAACACGGGCCTCTTAAGCTACCAGAATAAACTCGGCGTGGCCACGGCAGAGTTTATGACAGGCAAGGGCAACTTAAGCGGGAGCGACGCGGCGAAGAAAAAAGGGTACTCGTTCTTCGGCAAGTTTATAATCCCGACCTACACCAAGGTGGCCGCCTTCGCGAGATACGATTCCCTCGACCCGGACACGACGATATCGAACAACAGGATAAATACCACGATCGTTGGCGTGAGCTACAGGATAGTGGGGGATAACTACCTGGTTGCGGCCTATGAGAAGACCCACGACCAGACAAAGGCCAACGACGACAAAAAAGGTCAGGTGGTCCTCCAGATACAGTTCTGACGACATGACGGGCCAGGCGGGCTGAACGGGACCTTTGAAGCTGCCCTGCCGGAACAAGTTGGTCTTTCAGTGGAAGGGGCGGAGTTATCCGCCCCTTTTTTCTTTTTTTAAACATATACTTCCCTGTGGCTCGCCGCAGGGTTTTCAATAAACCCTTCCCCTTGAGTCCCTTCGCAATCGAGGGATGGGAGGGTTTGGGATATACCCTGCCTTGGCTGGCAGGGTAGTGCATTCCGGGAGTTTGCAGTATCTTGACAATCATGTAACACGCCTGTAACATTGCTCTGGTATTAATGAGCCCTCCCCGGGCTTGAAACTCCGGGGTTTTCAGACCGCTAAAAATAAAGAAAAAATAGAAGAGGAAAAAGGGACCATGAAGAAGATAATCCTGCTTATGGCTGTCCTGGCGATATCGGCGGGTACGGTATCCGCGGCATCAGCCGAGCTCGTAAACGGCGCGGGGGCCACTTTCCCGTACCCGTTGTACTCGAAGTGGGCTTACGAGTACGCTAAAAAGACCGGCCTTAAGATCAACTACCAGTCTATCGGAAGCGGCGGCGGAATAAAGCAGATAAAGGCGAAGACGGTTGACTTCGGCGCCTCCGACGCCCCGCTTGACTCAAGGGAGTTAAACGAGGCCGGCCTCCTGCAGTTCCCGATGGCCATAGGCGGGGTCGTGCCTGTGGTCAACATCCAGGGTGTGGCCCCGGGAGCCCTCAAGCTCACCCCCGAAGTGCTCTCCGGAATTTACCTCGGAAAGATAAAGAACTGGAACGACGGCAAGATAGCGGCCATCAACCCGGGCGTAAATCTCCCCGACGGCGCGATAACGGTAGTTCACAGGGCGGACGGAAGCGGCACCACCTGGATATTCACCAACTACCTCGACAAGGCAGATAAAGAGTGGCACGACGCCATAGGCTTCGGCACCGCGGTCAAGTGGCCCGCCGGGGTCGGCGGCAAGGGTAACGAGGGGGTGGCCACTTACGTGAAGAGGATCAGGAACTCGATAGGCTACATAGAGTACGCCTACGCGGTACAGAACAAGCTCACCCATACGAAGCTCAAGAACAGGGCCGGCGAGTTCGTGGAGCCTTCCGCCGCCAGTTTCATGGCCGCGGCGGCCGGGGCCGATTGGAAGGGGACCCCGGGGTTCTCCGTTGTCTTGACCGACCAGGCCGGAAAGGACGCCTGGCCCATAGCCGGCGCGACGTTCATCCTTGTATACAGGAACCCCGAGAACTGCCAGACCGCCAGGACGGTATTGGGGTTTTTCGACTGGGCTTATAAGAGCGGCGGCGAGATGGCGAAGTCGCTCGACTATGTACCGATCCCGGCCAATGTCTACGGCGTCATGGAAGACGCCTGGGCAAAGGAGATCAAATGCGGGGGAGGACCCGTCTGGAAGAAGTGAGGCGGGTACGGAGTTAAAGACCGGCGCCTTGAAAGGATAAAAAGAGGCCCTGTTCAGAACCTTTGCCTTGACCGGCAAAACCTGATAATATCCGGTCAATAATTTTAAACCACAAAATTCCCTGTAGCTTGCCCTTATAAAACCCCTCCCCCTCGACGGGGGAGGGAAGGCTTTAAGTCTCCCTCTCCCCTTGCTGGAGAGGGCCGGGGTGAGGGGTAAGCATCGGCACTACTTTGGCCGGCTTACGGCCGGATTGAAGAACTCCGCCGTAAATGACGGGGATTCTTAACGGTAAAGTGATTGTTATTTTTATGGCTCGCCTTGACCCGCTTACGGAGCGGCGGGATTGCGGCGTTCACCCGTTCAAAGCCGCCGCCTTCGGGCGGCGGCAGTCTACTCTTAAAAACGGATTGAATGAAATTATACGACAGACATAAGGCTGACAAGGCCGGAGACGCCCTCTTCAAGTCCGTCTCGTATTTTTTCGCGCTCTCCGTCATCCTGCTGATGTCCTTGATCTTCATAGTGCTGATCAAGGAATCATGGCTCTCCCTGAAGACCTTCGGCTTTAAGTTCTTCGTCTCATCCGACTGGGACCCCGTAAACGGCTCCTTCGGCGCTCTGCCGGCGGTCTGGGGAACGGTCGTCTCGTCGCTTATCGCCATAGTGATAGCCTTGCCCGTAAGCCTCGGCATAGCCGTCTTTTTAACCGAGATGGCGCCTAAACCGCTGAAGGGCCCGATAGGGACGGCCATAGAGCTTCTGGCCTCCATCCCCTCCATCATCTACGGGATGTGGGGGCTTTTCGTCTTCGCCCCGCTCTTGTCCGAGTACGTAGAGCCTTTTCTTGTCGATTACCTGGGCTTCATCCCCCTGTTCAGGGGGGTCCCGATGGGCATAGGGATGCTCCCGGCCGGCTTCATACTCGCCATCATGATAATACCCTTCATCTCGTCCGTGGCGAGGGATGTCTTCCTGATGGTCCCCTCGATATTGAAGGAGTCCGGCTACGCGGTAGGGGCCACGAAGTGGGAGGTCATCAGCAGGGTAGTCATACCGTATACGAAGTCAGGCATAATCGGCGCGGTGATACTCGGGCTCGGCAGGGCCCTGGGAGAGACGATGGCCGTCACATTCGTCATCGGGAACTCGCACGAAATAAGCCTCGCGCTCCTGAACCCGGCGACCTCGATCTCGGCGACCCTCGCCAACGAGTTTACCGAGGCCGTCGAGGACCTGTACCTCTCAAGCCTCGTTGAGCTCGGGCTCATACTGTTCGCGATAACCTTCGTCGTTTTGGCCCTGGCCAAGCTCTTGATCAAGAGGACCGCGTTAGAGGGGGGCAGGAGATGAACCTCCACTACTTAACGCGTAAGGCGGCTAACATCATGGCGTTGACGGCCTCGGCGCTCTCAGCCGCTTTCGGCATAGCATTTCTATTCTGGATATTGAAGGATGTCCTTGTAATGGGGCTTCCAGCGATAAACGCCTCGTTCTTTACCGAGCTTCCGGCCCCTCCCGGGACCGAGGGCGGCGGGCTGGCCAACGCCATACTCGGGACCTTCATGATAACGGTCATCGCCACCGCCATCGGCGTGCCCGCGGGGATACTCGCCGGCACCTACCTGTCGGAGTACGGCAGGAAGAGCAGGGTGGCAGACACCGTAAGGTTCATCTCCGACATACTCGTAAGCGCGCCCTCGATAGTAATAGGCGTCTTCGTGTACGCGATACTGGTCAGGCCGTTCGGGGGCTTCTCGGCGATAGCCGGAGCCGTGGCGCTGGCCATAATAATGCTGCCCGTAGTCACGCGTACCGCCGAGGAGATGCTCAAGCTGGTGCCCAACGCCACAAGGGAGGCGGCGTTGGCCCTCGGGGCTCCGCACTGGAAGGTAACGGTCCATGTCGTATACAGGGGGGCCATAAGGGGCATAACGACCGGTGTTCTGCTCGCCGTGGCGAGGGTCTCCGGCGAGACCGCACCGCTTCTGTTCACCTCCTTCAACAACGCCTTCTGGAACTTCAAGCTTACCGAGCCTACGGCGACCCTGACGGTCACGATATTCAACTACGCGATGGGCCCTTACGAGGACTGGCACGCCAGGGCCTGGGGGGCCGCGCTCCTCATAACGTCGGTCGTTCTTCTGGTAAACGTGTTCGCCAGGGTCATACTCGGGGGGAGATCCGCGCAATGAGCGACAAGATAATAATAAAGGACCTGAACTTCTACTACAGTAACGCCAAGCAGGCCCTCAAAAACATCAACATACCGATAAAGGAGAAGGTCGTAACGGCCCTGATAGGCCCCTCCGGGTGCGGCAAGACGACATTTCTGCGGTGTCTTAACAGGATGCACGACCTCTATTCCGGGAACCGCTACGAGGGGGAGATAATACTCGACGGCAGGAACATCCTGGAGAAGGGGCTTGACCTCATAAAATTGAGGAGCAAGGTCGGGATGGTCTTCCAGAAGCCCACGCCGTTCCCGATGTCGATACATGACAACATCGCCTTCGGCTTGAAGCTCCTGGGCATAAGGAACAGGGGGGAGCTGGCCGGCAGGGTCGAAAAGGCGCTGAGGGACTCGGCCATCTTCGAAGAGACGAAGGACAGGCTCCATGAGTCCGCCCTGTCGCTGTCCGGCGGCCAGCAGCAGAGGCTGTGCATCGCCAGGGCCGTGGCCGTCGAGCCGGAGGTGATCCTCATGGACGAGCCGTGCTCGGCCCTGGACCCGGTGGCCACCGCCAAGATAGAGGACCTCATGACCGACCTGAAGCAGAACTACACGGTCGTCATAGTGACCCACAACATGCAGCAGGCCGCGAGGGTCTCGGAGTATGCCGGGTTTTTCATGATGGGCGAACTCGTCGAGTTCGACATCACGGAGAAGATATTCACCGCGCCTTCGAACAAGCTCACGGAAGATTACGTAACCGGAAGGTTCGGGTAATCCTTGGCGCTGTCTTTTAAAAGACCTTTATGATAAAATATGACCTGTCATGGGATGTCCGCCATGGGGCTTTTGAAACATAAAAAAATAATAAGGCAGGTACGCCCTTCGCGGGCATAAAGGAGAGACCGGCAATGACACGCGAGGCTTATCACAAGGCCCTGAAGGAAGTCCAGGACGAGTTGCAGTCGATGGCTTCCATGGTAGGCGCAGCCATAAAGGAGTCCATGGTGGCCTTGAAGAACAGGGACATCGAGGCTTCCAGGAAGATCGTCAAGAACGACATATTCGTAAACAGGAAGCGTTTCGACATCGAGGAAAAGTGCATACGCCTCATAGCCACGCAGCAGCCGATGGCGGTGGACCTGAGGACCCTGGCGGCGATAATAAACGTGATAACCGATCTTGAACGGATCGGCGACCACGCCGAGGGGATAGCCAAGATAAGCGTCGCCATCGGGGACGAGCCGCTCGTCAAACCGCTTATAGACATGCCCGTGATGACCGACAAGGCGCTCTCCATGCTTAAGAGGTGCATGCAGGCCTTTATGGACAGGGACGCCGAGACGGCCAGGAAGATATGCGACGAGGACGACGAGGTCGACGCCTTCTACGACGCGATATACAAGGAGCTTGTCCTCCTGATGATCGACAACCCGAGGATCATAAAGGACGCCACATATCTAATCTGGGCGGCCCATAACATCGAGAGGATAGCCGACAGGGTCACCAACATCGCCGAGCGTGTCGTCTACATGGTCACCGGGAAGATGGAAGAGATGAACGTATCCAAGTACTGAGTCTTCTCTGTAGTTGATCATCTTTCTCGTCCTCCCCCCTTCCGTGGGGCAGGAGTTTTGCCCTCCCGTATATTCATCCCTGCCGGGCGGCATGAACCACCCCGGAGCAAGCTCCGGGGTATCCCTTAAGCCCAGCCCTCCCTTGATGGGAGGGCTGGGCTCCCGTTGCACTCTTCCGATGCAACGGGAAGCGGGGAGGGTTTTTATAAGGAAACCATGTCAAGCTACAGGGAATTTTGTGATAAAACCGTTTGGACAACGGGTGTGGCAGGGGTGGGATGGAATTTAAAAAAAGAAGGGACATAAAGGCATAATTGAGGCGGACCCCTGAGGGGTCTGCCTATTTTTTCGTCAATGTGTCTAAAGTCACTTTTTTGGGCCCTGAAAAATGGAAAGATAGCGGGCAGACTCGGCTTGTTACGGTGAAAAGGACGACGGGCGTATGTTTTTTAAAAGGACCATTTCCTACAACCGCGCCATCTCTATCGAGACCGCGGGAGAGGCCCGCACAAAGGGCAAGCTCAAACTCGCGATAGCCGAGTACAAAAAGATCCTCGCGGCCGACCCGGCGGACCAGGCCGTCCTCATGAAGATCGCCCCGCTTCTGGCGCAGGCGAAGAACTACCCGGAGGCGTGGAAGAGTTTTAAGGCCGCGGCCGAACGCTATGAAAAGGGCGGGTTTTTTAACAAGGCCGTCGGCGTCTATACGCATGCTTCAAGGTGCATGCCGAAAGAGACCTCCGTATGGGAGGCGCTTTGCTCTCTGTATCTCACCCAGGGCCTCAAGGCCGACGCCGCCGGCGTCCTCATGAAGGGGCATCTGAACTTCCTGGGGCGCAAACACAGGGACAAGGCGGTAAAGCTGCTTAAAGGCGCGTTTGACATTCAACCGTGGTTCTTTGAGCCGACCTACGCGCTGGCCGGGCTCCTTTCAAAGACGGGACGGAAGAAAGAGGCGCTAGACCTCCTTGACGGTCTTGCCGAAAGAAAGACCGCTGAGAAGAGAAGAAAGGCGCTCTGGGCCGCCTTCAGGATAAGCCCCGGTCCCGGCAGGGCGTGGAGGTGGGTCAAGGCGGCAGTGAAAGGATAGAGAGCGCGGCCTCAGGATAAAATGAAATATGCATGCCTCTATCCCGTTAAAGAGACTGCCGCAGACGCGCGCTTCAGGTACGGTTCCAAAACTCCGGTATACTTTGTAGCGTGCAGTCAGATTGAAAAAAATAAAAAAAGAGGGCCCGATGCGTAAAATCCTTACAGCTTTGACCTTGTTTAACTTCATCTTTTTGGCCGCGGCTTTTGAAGCGTCCGCTGAAAGCCTCTGGAAACTGAGCGCTGCGGCTGAATACGAGACCGGCACATACGGCAGCGGCGAGCGCACCGACGCATGGTATCTCCCCGTCACGCTCAAGCGTTACTTCGACAGAGGGGATATCTCCTTCACCGTCCCCTACATCCGCCAGAAGAGCGGCCCCGAGGTCACGAACGTAGGCGGCACGGTCACCAGGTTCAGGAAGAAGGCCGGCCCCACGACTACGAACAGCGGCCTCGGCGATATGATCCTCAAGGGCAGCTACTACATCCTCACCGAGGGTTCAAAGGACCCCTTCGATGTCTCGGCGGCAGGGAAGATAAAGCTGCCGACTGCCGATGACAAGAAAGGGCTCGGCACCGGGGAGTTCGACGAGGGGGTCGGTCTTGAGTTCGGCAAAAAGCTCGGACCGGACTGGTCTTTCTTCCTCGACGCCTATTATACCTTCATCGGAGACCCTCCGGGGACCGACCTCAGGGACAGGTTATCCTTCGATGTGGGTGTCTCCGCGCGCATAGACCCCTTTCTTACGGCGAGCGTATCCTACGCCCAGAGCTCGGCCCTCGTAAAGGACTCATCCGCCATAAGGGATGTCTCGGCCGGCGTCGACTATGAGGTCACAAAAGACCTTCATATCTTCGGCGGAGTAAGCATGGGGCTTAACAGTACAAGCCAGGACTACGGGCTAAACGGCGGTTTGAGCGTCAGGTTTTAACAAACAAACAAGGAGAACAAAATGAAAAAGTTATTCATGCTTTTAACGGCGATATTTTTCGTCTTCGCCGTTACGGTCGCCGGGGCGGCCGAGACAAAGCAAGAGACCGGGCTTGGGACGAAGGCTGCCGAGATCAACAAATTGGGCGGCGAGGCAAAGGGAGAGAAGGCCGTCACGGAACGGCTTGAGAAGCAGTTCGGCGTCGATGAGGCGCGGATAAAAAGCCTGAGGGACAAGAAACTAGGCTACGGAGAGATAGCGATAGCGCTTTCTCTCGCCGAGAAGTTGCCTGGCGGGATCACCGACGGGAACGTGGATAAAATCATGACGATGCGTCAGGGCCCCCCGGTGGAAGGCTGGGGCAATGTCGCCAGGAAGCTCGGCGTAAAGCTCGGCCCCGTGGTAAGCGGTGTCGAGAAGGTGAGGTCCGAGACCAACAAAGAGATGAAAAGAGCCGAACGCGAAGAGATGCAAAGAGAGAAGAAAGAAAAACATGAAAAAATAGAGAAGGGCGAAAAGGGCGAAAGGCCTGAAAAGATGGAGAGGCCTGAGCCGCACGGCAGGCCCGAGAGGCCCGAAACTCCGGTCCATGGGCGCAGATAAAATAGTAAATATCACATTCAGGCTGGCCAGGTCTAAAGACCTTGCCAGCCTTTTATTTTTTTCTTTTTGGATAAAATACCCCGCGGCTTGCCGCGCTTTTGTAAAAGATTTTTCGCGCGCTGCCGCGCGCTTTTCGGGGTATTGGACTACGCTCGCTGTCAAGCTCTCTCGCAATAGATACCGAAGCTTGCTCGTTCGCTCTCCTTATGCTCGCTACGCAATACCCCTCTGGTATTTTGTTAAAGAATGATACAAAGACCTTCTTCAATGAAATTTGGAGATCTTTAAGATACCCCGGAGCTGCTCCAGGGTGGTTCATCGGCCGCGTACCGGTGCAAAGATGGCCTGTTTTCGGTTCAGGTCCAGGGAAGCGTCGGTATCCTCTTACGGCTTTTTTTATCAAATATGGTATGCTATTTATGGTGCTTTTTCAGACTGCAACTCGCGGCCGTTCCAGGCCCGTCCCTTTGACATGCCGCATCCGTCAAGACACTCCTTACAAACCCTGTGAGGGGAGAACAAGCAGCCAATAGCATGAAAAGGCAATATCTGAACCGGGGCTTTGGGCTTATCGGGGTCAGCCGGCTCTCAGCGCCCCAGCAGGCGCCCTCAATTGCGGCTGAGTCCGGAAGCTGGCCAAGAGTTATGACAATCACCTTACCTTGAAGAACCCCGCCATTTATGGCGGGGTTCTTCAAACTCCCCGCAATACAATCCGAGGGGAAAGCGCTCGCGGTCCATTTTCAAGACCGTATGACCGGGCTTGCCCCGATGTAAAGTCGAGCCAGGCGTCTTTCCGTCGGTCGAGACGCGTATAACCTTATATAAGGGGTCTATGGAATATCTTTTATTCTTTCTCGAGGCCGCGGCGGCATTGGCGCTCGCGGCGGGGGTCTATTTCTTTCTGGTGACAAGGGGCACTCTGATATTTGAGTCCCTGCGTTCAAGCAAAGACGGCACGGCGCATATCTACTGGATATACAGAAACAGGTTTCTCATCTGGCTTACGGACAGGCCCTTTATAATCTCGGCGATACTCCTTTTCAATTACCGCAGGCTTGTCGATGACCTGGTAAGAGACCTTAACCCGTCTCTTGAGGGCAAGAGCGTACTGCAGTCGTCGTGCGCCTTTGGAGATATCTCACAGAAGATAGCCGCCAAGTGCCACAGGGAAGGGGCCAAAAGGCTCGTCATCTCCGACCTTGTAGCCACTGAGATAAGGCATTCCCGCAAAAAGCTGGCAAAGGCCGCGACGGGGCAAAGTTGTCTCTTTGTGCGTGAAAACGCGGCGGCCCTCGCGTATCTGGACCGGTCTTTCGACTATGTGGTCATCTTCTTTCTCTTTCATGAACTGCCTCTTCACCTGAAGTATGCCGCTCTGAAGGAGGCCGCGAGGGTCTTAAAACCGGGCGGCAAGATAGTCTTCGGCGAGTTTCACAAACCGGGGCCGTGGCTTTTAAGGGCCTCCGGGAAGCTCTTCTTCAAGGTCTTCGAGCCTTACGCAAGAGAGATGTGGGACGGCTTCGATCCAGTGAAGGTATTGAACGAGGACGCCGCCTGCAAATGGGAGTTTTCAAAGAAGACATATTTCGGCGGGAACTACCAGCTCTTTTCAGCCGAAAAGATTTCATAAGGGACTTTAGCTTCATCGCTCCGAAACAAACCCGCGGCTCTACGCCATCCTTCCCATGACCGCCGAATGCCGGAGTTGCCGAGGACTTAAGCGGCGGGCTTACGCCTCTCGGGACCAACGGCGCTCTCACGCCGGAATTTTACGCGCGCTGTCATGCGCTCAAGCGCTCTCTTGATCCGCCGTGCGCCTTTCTTCGACCGCAACGGCGCAAAAAAACGGAGCGGACCAACCGGTCCGCTCCGCTCCGCTCAGAAGGGGCTAACCTTCTTACGGCCTCACTTTACTTCATCGTCTCTATCAAGACGCTGGCGTACAAATTTCCAGTTGAACCGGGTCTTACCGCCCTCTCTTCGAGCCTGGCGGCAGTATTACGGCATACCTGGTAGTCGTACACCGTGGCTATCGCCGTCTCCTCGGAGGATACCGTCTTTTTTATCTCAACCGAGCCGCAGCCGTTCTTAGC
>JACRCH010000041.1 GCA_016219115.1 Deltaproteobacteria bacterium | reverse complement strand
TTCGGAGTCGCCAAGCGATGAAAGACTGTCTTGGTATCAACTGGCTCCCCCGATAGGTTTTGATTTTAACCGATTGCGGTCAGGCCCCTTTGAGGGGCCAGCAATCGTAAAGCCCCCGGCTTTGCCGGGGGATACTTACTATTTTGCTATTTAGGATAAGTTAGACCTAAATAGTCCAATATAGTTCTTGCATTGCCTTGTCGTATATGTTAAAAAACGAGTGACTCGCCATTTTGCTCACGGCGGAAAAATTAGAATGGACTCTGCTCGGGTGAAAAACCCGGTGAGTTCAAAAAATTAAAAAACTAAAAACCAGGAGGTTGGTATGCAGCAGGCAAATGTAACGGCTAAAAAGGAATTGAAGGACGACGCTGTCAACAAGGTGACTTATATAAAGACGGAGCAGCTCGTTTCGGACACCTACTACTTCAAGCCCGGTCAGGTACTCGATTACCACAGGCACCCCACGGGGGAGCAGATATTTTTCGTGCACGAGGGCGAGGGGACATACTACACGGATGACGGCAAGGAAGAGAAGACCGAGCTTAAGGCGGGAGTAATAGTGCTTGCGCCCAAGAACGTGTGGCACAAGATCGTCGCCAAGAGCACCCTCATAGTGTCGCAAGCCACGCACCAGCCCGCGGGCTTTGAGAAGAAGTAAGTTGCTTTAGGAAAGCCGCCGGGGAACGCGGGCGAATGGAAATTAAAACCTCCATCAACTTCGACGCTTCCCCTCGGTCTGCCGCCGGGAATCTTCAATAAAGACCTGGGCCGGGAAGTTCTTCCCGGTCCAGGTCTGCTTTTTTATTCTCTCTTAGGGTAAATACCCCGCGGGTTGCCGCGCAATACATTAGGCCTTCTTGCGCGCTGCCGCTCGCTTCGGGGCGATTGCTCCTCGTTTGCAAGCCCGCTCGCAATAAATACAGAAGCTTGCTCGCTTGCTTTCCTTTATGCTCGCTTCGCAATACCCCTGGTGTTTTGTTAAAAAATACAAAAGACCTTCTGAAACAGGACATTGGCTGTTTTCAGATACTCCGCAGCTTGGCTAGCGGGGAGGTTCATCGGTCTGAAAACACCCGGGTCTTAAGCCCGTAAAGGGTTCATTTGCCCTTGGTCTGATTTGAGTGCTTTATCGCCTCCTCGGCGTGCTTGATGGCCTCTTTAGCGTGGGCTATGGCCTCTTTTGCGTGCTTGTCCCCTCCTGCCTTTATCGACGCTTCGAGATGCGTTATCCCCACATCGATGTGTTTGATCCCTTCACGCAGATGCGTTGACGCCTCTTTGGCGTGCTCTTCGGCGCTCTGGGCAAAAGCGCTCCGGGTCAAACCGGCTGATAAAAGGAATACCGAAATAACTGCCGCTGCCGCGATCCTTCTTTTCATTCTCATATACCTCCGTTTAATTGTTGAACGACTGAAAAAAGTCTGATGCTATGGAGCCGAAGAGCAGGCACTCCTGCGTGGCAACAGGGTTACATGACCTCCTCACCTCCATAAGGATATCGGAGAAAAAAGAGGCTGTAAAGCGGGTTGGGCCGATAACTGTCCCTGAGAGTATGAGGGTGCTGTAACCTGTTGAGACAGCTTCTTTTTTGCGGCTTCGTGGGCCGCAATATTATTCGCTATTATGACCTGTTCACACCTTTTAAACGCACGGTCATCCGGCCTCGGGGTCTCCGGGTATTCTCCCCTGACGCCGGTCTTTATCTTCCTTAATACCTTTAACGGGGCACCAGCCCGTACCGTTTGAGCAGATCAAAAGCGTCCCTGAAGGTCGCCGGCTCCGGGGCGCTCGGCCCTGACGCTTTAATCACAAAATTCCCTGCTAGCTTGCTAGAGGGTTTCCTTATAAAAACCCTCCCCCGTCGAGGGGGAGGGGGGGTGAAAACAGGTTTTCACCCCCCCCGCTTCCCGTTGCATCGGAAGAGCGCAACGGGAGCCCAGCCCTCGCAATCAAGGGAGGGTTAAGGAGATACCCAGGAGCTTGGCTATCGGGGTCTTTCGTTGATATGCCGTCTCCCGCGACTTCGGATACAGACGGAGGTCACTTCGAGCTTTCATCGTCGTAGCCGTTTGTTATGGGCATACGCCTGTCTTTACCAAGGGCCCGCGGGGTTATCTTTATCCCCGGAGGGGCCTGCCTTCTCTTGTACTCGCTCTTGTCGACCATCCTTATTACCTTTCTCGCGAGGGCCTTCTTAAACCCCATCGCCGCGATCTCGTCGAGGCTCTTGTCCTCCTCTACATAGGCCTTGAGAATACGGTCGAGGATGTCATATGGCGGCAGCGTGTCCTGGTCCGTCTGGTTGGGCTTTAACTCGGCCGTAGGGGCTTTTACAAAGACCCTCTCGGGGATAATGGTCCTGCCAGCCGACCCGTTTACCTTTCTCGACACCTCATAGACAAGCGTCTTCGGAAGGTCCTTGATGACGGCGAACCCGCCGGCCATGTCCCCGTAGAGCGTGGCGTACCCGACGCTCATCTCGCTTTTGTTCCCGGTGGTCAAAACAAGCCATCCGAACTTGTTTGAAAGAGCCATGAGGATGTTGCCCCGTATCCTTGCCTGGAGGTTCTCCTCGGTTATGTTCTCCTTCGTCCCCGCGAAAGGCCCCTTCATCATCTTGAGGTAGCTCTCGAAGGTGGAGTTGATTGGGATGGTGAGAAGCTCCACGCCGAGGTTCCTGGCGAGCTTCTCCGCGTCAAACCTGCTCTCCGCGGAGCTGTACATCGAGGGCATGAAGACACCGGTCATGTTTTTGTTTCCGAGGGCGAGAGAGGCGACGGCCGCCACAAGCGAAGAGTCTATACCGCCGCTGAGTCCGATAACCACATGCTTGAAGCCGTTCTTCCTTACATAGTCGCGCGTGCCCAGCACCAGGGCCTTCAAGACCTCTTCCGCGGCGTCAGGCTGAATGATGCTTCTTTTCGGGAGACTCGGCCTTTTCCTTCGGAAAGCCTCCCTGAGGGTGATCTCTTTTACCCCTTGCGCCTCCGCCTTGAGAAGCGCTTCCCTTCGCCTCGTGTCATGCAGGCGCGCCATAACGGTTGCGTCGATATCCAGGTCCTCTATTATCAGGTCCTCCTCGAAGGCCCTGCCGCGGGCTATGACCTTGCCGGTGGCGTCGATAATAAGCCCGCGCCCGTCGAATACCAGCTCGTCCTGGCCTCCGACCGTATTGTTGTAGGCTATGATGCAGTCGTTATCAAGGGCCCTTGTGACGAGCATCTCCTCTCTCACGAGGGCCTTGCCCGTATTGTACGGCGAGGCGTTTATGTTGACGATAAGCTCGGCTCCGGCAAGGGCCTGCGCGCGGGCCGGTCCCTCCGGGTACCAGATGTCCTCGCAGATATCGAGCCCTATGGTAACGCCGTTCAGGACGAAGTTAAGGGGCTCGCTGCCGGCCTGAAAGTACCTCCGCTCGTCGAAGACCCCGTAGTTCGGAAGATACATCTTGTGGTAGACATCGACGACCTTTCCGTTTTGGATGATGGCGGCGGCATTGTATATGTCGGCCTTCCGGTCGACAAAGCCTACTACCGCGGTTATGCCCTTTATCCTTTTGGCTATCCTGTGAAGAGTGTCGATGTTGTCCGAGATGAACCCCGGCTTGAGAAGGAGGTCTTCCGGAGGGTATCCCGTAACCGCGAGCTCCGGCAAGACCACGAGGTCGCTTCCGTTGGCTTTGGCCTTCTGTGCGTAAGCGAGTATCTTCTTCGCGTTCGCCGAAAGGTCCCCGACGGTCGGGTTTATCTGCGCCATCGCTATCCGTAGCGTTCTCATGGGTAGAGATTATCAAAAGGTCTCTTTCGTGTAAAGAGGAGAGTACTGGCGTACGGCGGGTTAAAGTACTGGCGTACGGCGGGTTAAAAGCACCGGCGTACGCCGGTGCTTCTCCCGTGACGGGAGTGCGGCGGAGAAAGGTCTTTTTGTGTTTAATGAACAAGGGGGCGTCAATGTGAGCAAGCCTGAGGCAGTAAGAGAAAGCTGGCGGGCGAGGTTGAAAGCGAAGCGGCTGAAAGCAGAGCGTGAAAAAAGGTTTTACTTTCATCTTTAGACGCTTTCAGTACGCGACGCTCCGGCGGCCATCATCTCCCCTTTACAACTCAGAGCGATATTACTATAATGGTCACTCCGAAAACCTTGGGGATAAGAGATGACCGCCAACCCGTATACGCTGTTTGACAGGGCAGAGATGAAAAGGTCCCTGTCGAAGTTCCTCGACGCCATACCCCTGTACCTTGAGGCGAGGAGGCTCGCGCCCATGGACAGCGAGCTTAGGAGCGCCTGTTACTTCTCTCTCGGGGACACCTACAGGATGGTCGGGGAGTTCACGAAGGCCGGCAAATGCTACAGGGAAGCTCACAGGCTGGTCCTGAAACTCAACGACGAGACCAGGGCGCTGGATTCACTTGTGGGTCTGGGCCTGAGTCTGCGCGCCACCGGAGAGTTCAAGGAGGCGATAGCGCTTTTCAATAAAAGCCTCAAGGGCTACGGGGCGCTTGACGACAGGGCGGGGGTAGCCTTCACGCTCTGGGCTAAAGCCGGGGCGCTCCGCATAAAGGGGGACCTCAAGGGAGCGATAGAGGGCTTCAAGGAATCGAAGAAGGTCTTCGGGGAGCTTAAAGACCGCAGCGGCGTCGGCTACTGCCTGACTGGCCTCGGCGGGGCCTCGCGCGTGGCCGGCAAGCCGAATGACTCGAACAGATACTATGCCGAGGCGAACAGGGTCTTCAGGGGCCTGAAGGACACTTTCGGAGTGGCCTACTCCTACTGCGGGATCGCGAATTCGCTCCGGATGAACGGGGACTTCAGGGGTTCGCTCGTCTTTTTCAAAAAGGCGAAGACCAATTACAGGAAGATTGGCGACAAGGTAAGCTACGCCTACACCCTCTGGGGCGAGGGCAGCTCCTACCAGATGCTCGGAAAAGACGCCATCGCTGAAGAGGATTTTAAAAGGGCCGAGGAGCTTTTCAAGGCGACAAAAGACAGAAGAGGGCTTGTCTACTGCCTCATCTCGAAGGGTATGCTGGAGTTCAAAAAGAATCCGGCTAAAGGCAAAAAGACCGTCTCCGTGGCTTACGATAAGGCGAAAAAGCTCGGCCTTGGGGTTGAGACGCGCTACGCCAGGGAACTCCTGACAGCGACGGAGCGGGAGCCGGGAAGGCTCCCCTTGAACCTCGCTTAGTTTTTTTAAATTATTTTACCGCTTTCGTCTTGTCTTTAACAAACCCAGGCGGGGCGCAGGGTGAGGGTACTGGCGTACGGGTGCTCGGGTGCTGGCGCACGGCGGGTTTGAAAGACCACTCTTTTTGTTCTGTCTTACACAAACCCAGCGGGGCAGAGGGTGAGGGTACTGGCGTACGGGTGCTCGGGTGCTGGCGCACGGCGGGTTACATACAACCTGTTTTGTTTAGTTTAGTCTTGTCTTTCCAACCCCATCGGGGCGCAGGGTGAGGCCGCCTAAGAGAGGAAGTGGGAGCGAGCCGAGGAAGAAAGGAGCGTTAGCGACCTAAGGGGCGAAGTTCACGGGGTGGGGGAGGCGGAAAGCGGCCAGAACCCTACCCCCAAGAACCGCACGGCAGTGCGGA
>JACRCH010000044.1 GCA_016219115.1 Deltaproteobacteria bacterium | reverse complement strand
TCGCCGCCGGACTATTTCCGGCGAACAACGGTAAGGCAGGTTTAAAAAAGAATCCCTTGACCCCAAAACTCTCTTTGTCCGATAATCGATACCTATGAAAAAAGAGATGGCAGCGGCGCTTGTCATAAAGGACAGAAGGCTTTTGATGGTCCACAACACCAAAAATGGACTCCGGATAGAGCCTCCCGGCGGGAAGAAGAAAGAGGAAGAGGAGTGGCTCATAGCCGTCATAAGGGAGGTACAGGAGGAACTCGGCGTGATGGTGCGTCCGGCGCGCCTCTTCGGCGAGTACGACACCCGCTCCCCGGAGGGCGAGTTTATGGTGCGGATGTACTTCTGCGAGATAACCGACGGGGAGCCGGAGATACTTGAGCCGGATAAGATCCCGCGGTTCGGCTGGTACACCTACGGCGAGCTGGAGAGGTTCAAGGATGAGGGGGTATTGGTGCCAAACATGGTTGAGGCGCTGCCGAAGCTCAAGAAGTACCTGTGAGGGGGCGCGTGCGCTTGTCGGAGTTTTCTAAAACGCCAGCCGCACGGCGGTGCATAAAAGACCTTTAGCGTAGGAGATAAAGTTATGTCTATCGGTCAATATAGAATAAAGAATTACTTACTTCCTGTAAGTCAATGCTTGAGGATTTTGGCAAGAAATTATATGTTACTACTGGTAATCGATATTTCGGAAAAATAAATCTGTCCCTTTATATTTTTTGGGCCTATATGCCGCTTCTTGGTCGAACCTGAAGGATACACCGCCTTCAACTTATTTACATACACTGGCGGGTTCAATCTTGCAGATTGAACCCGAATGATTCGCGGCTGCTACACGGAATTCAGGGTTCAGGTTACAAACCTGAACCCGCCAGAGATTTATAAATCGAAAAAACAGCGGGAATTGTTGGTTTTGTTCTTCAAATCAACCGAAACACAAACGGGCGTTAGGAGGGGAAATGAAAAAAATCGAAATCATCTCTGAAGGTTCAAATTATGTTGCAGGCAATATTGGAAACTTCGATCGTTTGAATGAGTACTTGTTTTTACATCCTCAACTTAAAAGGGAAGTCCAAGCTAAATTATTTGTAGGCAAAACAATGAAATCCTCTTCTATGGAAATATCATTTCAAATGTTGCCTCCCAACACGGAAATTCCATTTTATCACAAGCACGCAGATCATGAAGAAATATATATTTTTCTTAAGGGGAAAGGGCAGTTCCAGATTGACCACAACACGTTTGATGTTCAAGAAGGCTCTATTGTAAAAGTTGCTCCGACAGGAAAAAGAACTTGGAGAAATTCAACAAACCAACCTATGATATTTATGGTAATACAAGGGAAAGCCGGGTCATTGGAGAAATATGAAACAGCAGATGGTTTTGGAGTACCGGAGAAAGTACAATGGTAATCAATTCCTACTGGCGGGTTCAATCTGCAAGATTGAACCCGAATGATTCGCGGCTGCCAGACGAAATTAAAATTCTCTGCCATAAATGGCGGAGAATTTTGATGGTACGGATAATCATTTTTATTTGCCAGCCTTGACCCGCCGCTAAAGCGATGGGATTGCGGCTGGCATACCCATTCAGGGTTCAGGTTACAAACCTGAACCCGCCAGAGCACGGCGGATTAAAAGAAAATATGCTTCTCGATTTTCGAGTTTTGTCTTTCCAACCCAAGCGGGGCGTAGGGTGAGGCCGCCTAAGGCGAGGGTGCTGGCGCACGGCGAATTCAATGCTGACCATATAACCGACGACATCTCTTTGCTTGATGATGTTTTAAATAATTGCCACCGCACGGTGGGAGCGAGCCGGGGAGCGGGAGCGTAGCGACCTAAGGGGCGAGCGACGGGGCCGGGGAGGAAGAAAGCGGCCAGAACCCTACCCCCAAGAAACGCCCGGCAGGGCGTAAAAAGCTCTACTGCCAAAAAATAAGAAAATCCCAAAATAAATCTTCCTACTGGCGGGTTCAATCTTGCAGATTGAACCCGAATGATTCGCCGCGCTATACGGAATTCAGGGTTCAGGTTACAAACCTGAACCCGCCAGAGGCCGCCCGTTTTTATAGGGAGGGAAAAAGACAGGGGGTCTTACTCCCCCTTCTTCTCTTCCATCTTGTCGTATCCGTAGAAAAGGAAGTAGGTTATAGTGCCAAGGACGGTTATGAACATGTATATCTGGTTGGCGAAGGCGTACCACAGTATCCCGCCGACGATACCGACTGTGAAGCCTATCCAGTTGACGGTCTTTACGGTCTTGGGGTCGAGCTTTTTCACCAACCTGTCGGCGACCCTGTAGCCGACCATCATGAGGATAAAGAGCCCTATGACCAGAAAAAATTCGATGAAGCTCATCTGCCGCTTATCCTTTCTCTATTTGGAAAAAAGGGCCTTGAGGCCTTTGTTGTAAGGACGCCTTACGACCCCTTTTTCGGTTATGATGCCCGTTACCAGCCTGTTGGGTGTGACATCAAAGGCCGGGTTCCTCACGGCTATCCCTTTCGGAGCGATGCGCCTTCCCTTGAGGTGGGTGACTTCCGCCGAGTCCCGCTCCTCGATAGGGATGTTGTCGCCGTGTTTTATCTTAAGGTCTATGGTAGAGAGCGGGGCCGCCACATAGAAGGGTATACCGTGCTCCCTGGCAAGGAGCGCTACGGTGTAGGTCCCTATCTTGTTTGCGACATCCCCGTTGGCGGCTATCCTGTCCGCCCCGACCACTACCGCGTCTATGAGCCCCTTTTTCATGATGTAGCCGGCCATGTTGTCGGTTATGAGCGTCACATCGATGTTGTCCTTCTTAAGTTCCCACGCCGTGAGCCTCGCGCCCTGAAGGAAAGGGCGGGTCTCGTCGGCGAATACTCTTACTTTTTTGCCGGCTTCTATGGCGCCCCTTATGACGCCAAGGGCGGTGCCATAGCCCGCCGTGGCCAGCGCCCCGGCGTTACAGTGGGTCAACACGGTGGAGTTTTTCTTTAACAGGGTTCCGCCGTGCCTGCCGATCCGCCTGTTTATCTCTATGTCATCCCTGTGTATCTCTTTTGCCTCGGCGACAAGCCTCTTTTTAAGTCTTTCGACCCCGAGCCCTTCGTTCTCGGCGGCGACCCGTCTCATCCTCTCGATAGCCCAGAAGAGGTTTACGGCCGTGGGGCGGGTGGAGGCCAGGAGTTTTGCGATCTTGTCGAACTCCCTCTTGAAGCCCTTCATGTCTTTGGCCTTGACCTTCACGGCCCCGATGGCTATTCCCATGGCGGCGGCCACGCCTATGGCCGGAGCGCCCCTTACGACCATCTCTTTGATGGCGCCGGCTACTCCCCTGTAGTCCCTGTAAGTCCTGTAGACCTCCCTTTCGGGCAATAGCGTCTGGTCTATCATAACCACGCCGGTACTCTTCCATTCAACCGTCTTGAACATGTTCACTGGCTCCCAGTCTTTTTTTATCTTTTCAGCACAAGCGAAAGCATGATGAACGGGTGGACGCCGCGGCCCCGCCGCTCTATAAGCGGGTCAGGGCTGGCTGTAAAAACGGCAATCACCTTGCCGTGAAGCGCCCCCGTCGTTTATGGCGGTGGTACTGGCGTACGGCGAATTAAATCACAAAATTCCCTATAGCTTGCCCTTATAAAAACCCTCCCCCCGATGGGGGAGCCCTCCCATCAAGGGAGGGGAGTGTTAAGGAGATACCCCGGAGCAAGGCTAGCGGGGTGGTTCATTATCAGTAGCCGTGTCCTTCCCTTAAAAGCACGGATGAGTCGAACGGCTGCACCTTTACGGTATCGTCCTTTTTAAACCCCGATGAGTCGGCCGGGACGATTATGAAGGAGTTGGCCCTGACCATGGTCGAGACCACCCCGGAGCCCTGCCCCTCAAGCGGCTCTACAGTCGCCCCGGAGCCGTCCAGCCTTAGCTCGGCCCTTATGAAGTTCATCCTGCCGGGCTTTGTCTTCACGTCTTTCGTAAGTCTCGCGGAGAAGGTCCTTCTGAAAATGTCCCTTCTCCCGGCCATCTTCAGCAGGGCCGGACGGACGAACTGCTCGAAGGCGACCATCGAGGAGATCGGGTTGCCCGGAAGCCCGAAGGCAGGTTTTCCACCGATGACGCCGAAGGCAAGGGGTTTGCCGGGTTTCATGGCCACCTTCCAGAATATCATGGACGATCCCATCTCCTTCAATACATCCTTTACGAAGTCGTAGTCGCCTACCGACACTCCGCCGGAGGTCAGGATGCAGTCGGCCTTCATCGCTTTAGAGAGCTTTTCATGGAGGCTCTCCCTGGTGTCTCCGGCTATCCCGAGCTGTATGGGCTCGGCCCCGCACTCGGCCACAAGGGAGGCCAGGGCGTAGCCGTTGCTGTTCATGATCTTGCCGGCAGCGGGGACATTGTAGACGTCCACGAGTTCGTCACCGGTAGAGAGCACCGCCACGCGGGGCCTTTTACGGACGAAGACGAAGGGGACGCCGACGGTGGCTAGCATGAGGACCTCGGCTGGCCTGACGACGGAGCCTGCCTTTATGACCGTAGTGCCGGCCTTGAAGTCCTCGCCGCTCTTTCTGATGTTCTCCCCGGCCTTCACCGGGGCCTTTATGATGACGGCGCCGTTTAAGGCCTGAGTCTTCTCGACCATCACCACGGCTGTAGCGCCGTCGGGCGCCGGGGCGCCGGTCATTATCCTCACGGCTTGACCGCTTTTTACGGCCTCTTTCGGGAGCGAGCCGGCCGGAAGGTCATAGACGACCTTCAGCGTTACCGGGTCAGAGTCGCTCGCCTTGTCGGTGTCGGAGGCCACCAGGGCGTAGCCGTCCATGGCGGAGTTGTCCCAGGGCGGGTTGTTCCTTACGGCCCTGATGTCTTCGCCGATGACCCTGCCGAGAGAGGAGACTATCTCGACGCTTTCGAGGTCCAGGGGCTTTATCTCCCTCAATATGGTCTCGCTTGCCGATTCAACTGAAATCATCTACAGCCCCTTAAGTTGTTTTTTGCAATTACAGCGGTAAAAACGGATTTTTACCGCTGATGCTGCGCGCTCAAGCGCGTGTCAGACAAGATAGCATAAATGGTTTTCATTGAGAAAGATATTTTTTGTAAAGGCGGCCGTCTCCGGCGGTAAAGAGTTGTTTCAGCGCGGGGTACGCCAGAATACCTCCCCTGACAAGAGGGGGGAGGGTGAAAAGGGGGAGGCGTGATTTGGAGAAGCCGGGCGTCGTTGTTTAATCACAAAATTCCCTGTAGCTTGCTAGAGGGTTTCCTTGTAAAATCCTCCCCCTTGATGGGGGAGGGGAGGTTTAAAGAGATACCCCGCTAGCAAGGCTAGCGGGGTGGTTCATCGGTTTTAGTTTGATTCCAAGCCCGAAATAAAAAGAGCCGGGAGGTACATACCCCTCCCGGCTTCCAATGTTTTTATATTTCCTTCGGGTTGAATTAAGCGCGGCTTGCCGCGCATATAAAAACGGATTTCCCAACGGATACCCCGCTAGCAAGGCATGCCGGGTGGTTCAAAGTCGTAAGCCCTTAGCTCTGGGCCTCCCATTTTGCGACGACCTCCGCGACAGGGCCTTTTCCGTTTTCGGCCCTGACCGGTATCATGATCGTGGAGCCCGGTTTGAGCCTCGTCTTCTTCGCGCTCTTGAAGTTGTTGATGTAGAGTATCGGGTTTACGGTAGTCCCGTACATCTTCGCGATCTTCCCGACCGTGTCCCCGCGCTTTACCGTGTGAGCGAGGAAGGTTATCCTCTTGCCGGGGGGGATCTTGCTCATGTTCTCGGCGAACACCTCGGTCTTCCCGGCGGGTATCTTTATCGTGTAATCCGGGTAGTTCGGCGGGGTGAACCAGCGCAATAGCTCCGGATTGAGCCTCTTTATCTCTTCCACAGTCGTGCCGGCGGCCTCGGCGATGACATTCAGGTCGGTCGCCTGCGTGACCTTCACCTTGTCATAGGCGAGTCCTTCGCCGGGCTCCTCCTGGGCGTCAAATCCGTAAGACGTCGGGTCCTTCGCAATGAGCATCGCCGCGAGGTACTTGGGGACATACTCCTTTGTCTCCCTCGCTAAAGACTTCTTGCGGCTGGCTATTACCCAGAAGTCCTCGCTCTTGTACTTTCTGACGGCCCTGGCGACCCTGCCCTCACCGGCGTTGTAGCTGGCGGCGGCAAGGTACCATGAGCCGAACTGGTCGTAGAGGTTCTTGAAGTATCTGGCGGCCGCGTACGTCGCCTTCTCGGGGTCCATCCTCTCGTCTATCCACCAGTCTACCCTGAGGCCGTAGAGCTTGGCGGTGCCTTTGATGAACTGCCACATTCCCACGGCCTTGGCCCTCGATTTGGCGGTCGGGTTCAGCCCGCTCTCTATGAAGGCTATGTAGGAGAGGTCTTCGGGAAGCCCGTTCTCCCGCAGTATCCCTCTGAGCATCGTCATGTAGTCCTGGCTCCTGCCGAGCCACCGCTCGAAGTGCTTTCTGCCCCTTGTCTGGAAGTATTTTATGTAGGACTGGACGCTCTTGTTCACGACTACCGGGACTTCCGGAAGGTCTGAGTTATCGTCCGCCTCGGTTGAGAGAAACGCCATGGTGTCGTCGGCTGTCTTGAGCCATGCGGCAGAGTACTCGGGCGCCGTCTTATCGGGCGGGCAGAGCGTGGGAGAGCCGTTTGCCTGCGGGTAGAGCCGCTCCGCATCCGTACGGCCCTCTTTTGAGCATGAGAGCGCTTCCATCGCCTCGAAGAGGTATGCCTTGATCTCCGGTTGCGCGGACGGGGCGGCCTCATTGCCGAACCCGGCAGAGTCCTCCTGGTCCGCCGCGCCGTAGCCCGATACCGCGCCGTCTTCTTCGCCGTTTGCCGTGACCATGCCGAGCGCCGCGGTCTTATCCGGGCTTACGGAGGCTGCAAGGGCGTCCGTAGAGCAGCGCATGGGCCTGGTGAACGATTCGGCCCCGGCCGCCGGGGCGCCAGCTCCGAGGAGCGCGATGCTGAAAAAGAACGACACGAACTTTCTTTTCATTTCAACTTCCTCTTTTTCGGGCTCTCAGGGCTTGGGGTGCGCTATGGCCCCTGCGAGCTCCAGCTGGTGAAACTTCTCTTTGATGTCTTCCGCTATCTTCTTGTACTCAAGCTCTATTGTCCTGCCCGCGTTGGTAAGAGCCTTCGTGTATTCGAGGAAGTACTGGTTCTTTTTTATCCACTTTTTCGTAAGACTGTGTCCGTAGGTCTTTATGCCTACATTGAACAGGTCGAAGCGTACCGCCCTCCTGGCTATCTGCATCACGGAGTAGAACTCCTTGGTGGCCCTCATCGTCTCTGACTGCAGTTCGTAGTAGCTCATGAGCTTCGGCTCGTACACTACGTGGTGCGCGTCATAAAGAGACCAGTCTTTCGTTATTATCCGCCCCTCGCTCTCAAGGTCCCTGTAGCATTTGGTGCCCGGAAGCGGCGTTAGGATCAGGAACTGCACCGAATCGAGGTCGTTTTTCTTGGCGAACCTTACGGTCTCCTCTATCGTGTCGGTAGTGTCCTGGTCGGAGCCGAAGACGAACATGCCGTGGATCCTGATGCCTTTCTTGTGGAGCGTCTTTATGCAGTAGGTGATGTCCTCTACCGACTGCTTTTTATTGTACGCCTTGAGGGTCTGCGGGTTCACCGACTCAAGGCCGATATATACGGTGTGGCACTTTGACTCGCGCATGAGGTCCAGGAGTTCCGGGTCCCGCGCTATCTCTACCCTGACCTGGGCGGTCCAGGAAGGGGTGAGCTTTTTCTGAACCATCGTGTGCAGAAGCTCTTTGGTCCTCTTCTTGTGGGCGCAGAAGTTGTCGTCGTAGAAGAATATCCAGTTCGCTCCGAACTCCCTGTGGTTCTCAAGCTCCTCTATGACCCGTTCTTTACTCCTGAACCTGTACTTCTGTCCGAACATCCCGGTGACCGAGCAGAAGCTGCAGTCATAAGGACAGCCCCTTGAGGTCATGATCGGGGCTATCGGGAACTTTTTCGCCCCCTCCGCCTCCAGCCCGCTTATCAGTTTGTAGTCCGGCGCGGGCAGCTTGTCGAGGTCCTTGCAGAAGGAGACCGTCTTGTTGTGGAAGACCTTGCCGTCCAGTCTGTACGAGAGGCCCGGAATGGCGTCGAACCCTCTTCCCTTTTCAAGGGCCTTTACGAGATTGAGTATCTGGTCGTCGGCCTCTCCCCGCATGACGAAGTCGCAGTACTCAAGCGCCTCGTCCGGCATGTATGTCACATGGGGGCCGCCCATGAAGACCTTTTTCCCGGCCTTCTTTAAAAGTGTCGCTATCTCGTAAGAGCGCCGCGAGGTCGAGGTGATCGTGGAGATCCCGACCGCGTCCGCGCTCAGCACGTCCTTCAGATCCAGCTCTCCCACCGACTCTACATAGCTCTTTACCTCGTATCCGTGCCGCTTCAGGATCGTCGCCAGGAGCGCGGTTCCCAACCGTGGCAACGGCACTCTGGTAAACACGTGGAAATCAGGCGGGTTTGGCTCGATGAAGATTATTTTATGCATTAATTATCCTCTTAGATGAAATGGTTCTCATCTTACCGTGCCCGAAAGAGCTATGTCAAGGGAAATGCCTTTTTTTTAATCCCTCCAGAGACCCTGAAAAACCGGCCTTTTTAAAGGTTTTTTTGGGGACTTTGCCCCGCTCAGTTCCGACTCCTGGACCCATTATAGTGCCCTGAGGCTGTTAAGTATGTGAGCAAAGGCACGCCCGGGGCAGGCAGTTTTCGCACCCTGCACCCAGTAATAATTTCGGCTAAACGAGGAATCTCTTGAGGTATTTTCCGGTAAGGCTCTGTTTGGCCCTGGCTACCTCTTCCGGCGTCCCGCTGGCCACGATGGAGCCGCCTGAAGACCCTCCGCCGGGCCCAAGGTCTATGATATGGTCGGCCGTCTTGACGCAGTCGAGGTTGTGTTCGATAAGAAGGACCGTGTTGCCGGAGTCCACCAGTCTTCCGAGCACGCTTAAGAGCTTTTTGGTGTCGTCCATGTGCAGGCCCGTCGTAGGCTCGTCGAGTATGTAGAGCATGTCGCTCCCGGATTCGTTCACAAGCTCCTTGGCGATTTTAAGCCTCTGGGCCTCTCCGCCAGAGAGGGTCGTGGCGGATTGCCCGAGCTTCAGGTACCCCAGCCCGACCTCCTTGAGGATCGAGAACCTTTTCTGGAGGTCCCTTTCGGCCGGGAAGAGCGCGCTCGCTTCCTCGAAGGTCATCTCAAGGCAGTCGTAGATATTCTTTCTCCGGTACTTTATGTCGAGCACCTGGGGTTTGTACCTCTTGCCGTTGCACGCGGCGCATTTTATGTAGACATCCGGGAGGAAGTACATCTCAAGTTTTTCCACCCCTTCGCCCCTGCATGCCTCGCACCTGCCCCCGGGGACATTGAACGAGAAGTGCCCCGGCGTAAGCCCGGCCGAGCGCGCCGACGGCAGCGTTGAGTATATCCGGCGTATGTCGTCGAACCCGCCGATATAGGTAAGGGGGTTGCTCCTCGGGGTCCGGCCTATGGGGCTCTGGTCAACGAGCTTGACCCCGGTTATATGGCCCGTTCCCTCGATGTATTCGCAGGGGAGCGGTTTTTCGGACTTTTCCCCGAAGTGGGCCGCCAGCGTATTGTAGAGTGTGTCTACCACTAGGGTCGATTTCCCGGACCCCGATACCCCGGTGACGCATGTCAGGGTCTTTAGCGGGAGTTTTAGTTCCATGTCTTTGAGGTTATTGCCCGTGGCGCCCTTGAGGAGGAGGAACTTGCCGCTGCCGTTACGCCTCCACCTTGGCACATGTATGACCTGCCTGCCGGTGAGGTAGTCCGACGTAAGCGTCCTTGAGTTCCTGAGAAAATCGTCTATCGGCCCGGAGTAGACCACTCTCCCGCCCTTCTCGCCGGCCCCCGGCCCGAGCTCCACTATGTGGTCGGACGCCCTTATGACCGAGGGGTCGTGCTCCACGGTGACGACGGTATTGCCCATGGCAGAGAGCCTCTTCAACTGCTTGGTGAGCATATCTATGTCCACGGGGTGCAGCCCTATGGAAGGCTCGTCGAGTATGTAGAGCACTCCGCAGAGGGAACTCGCGAGCTGCGTGGCTATGGTGACCCTCTGGGCCTCGCCCCCCGATAAGGTCTTCGTGAGCCTGTCGAGGGTGATGTAGCCGAGTCCGGTCTGGTTCAGGAACTCAAGCTTCACAATGGTCTGTTTCAGAAGCTCCCTTGAGACCGCTTTTTCGAAGGGCGTAAGAGGCAGGTCTTTAAAGAAAGCCCGCGCCTCCTTTATGGAGAGCCTGCTCACCTCGGCGATGTTGAGCCCGTTTATCCTCACGCTCAGGGCGGCCTTTCTGAGGCGCGCCCCCTCGCAGGTGTTGCATGTCACCTGTCCCTTGTACCTTGAGATGAACACCTTGATGTGGAGCTTGTACTTCTTGGACTCGAGGTACGCGTAAAAGCCGTCTATGCCCTCGAACTCGGCGGTCCCCTCGAAGAGGACTTTGCGCTCTTTTTTGGTGAGTTTGCAGAACGGCTTGTCGAGGTCTATCCCGCCTCCGGGGCCCCACTTGAGAAGCTCCTCGTACCACCAGCCGTAGGCCGGCTTTGTCCACGGCTCTATCGCTCCGTCCCGAAGCGAGCGGTTCTTGTCCGGCGCTATCTTGTCCTCGTCGTACTTAAGGACATTGCCGAACCCCTTGCACTCCGGGCACGCCCCGACCGGGTGGTTGAATGAGAGGGATACCGGCGTCGGACGCTCTGCCTTTGTCCCGCACTCCGTACATAAAAGTTCGCCCGAGAACCGCAGCGTCTCGCCGTCACGGACCTCGGCCCAGGCCCCCCCGATGCCTTCCCTGAACGATGTCTCGAGGGCCTCGGTGAGCCTGTCGCGCTCCGGCTCCTTTATGACGAGGCGGTCGGCGAATACCCGTAAGGCCGCCGGGAGGCTCTCCGGGAGTCCCTCGAAAGAGAGGTCAACGACCTTTTCTTCCGCCTTTACCCGTATGAAGCCCTTCTTAAGAAGCTCTTCGGATATCTCTGATGGCGACCTGCCGTTGGTATTGATGTCGAAGCCTACGACCACCGGCGCTCCCCCGTACTCCGAGAGGAGCTTTTCGGCGGCGCTTGCTGGGTCCCACGAGGTCACGGGACGTGCGCACTCCGGGCAGTGGAGTTTTCCGACCCTGGCGAAAAGGAGCCTCAGGTAGTCGTTTATCTCCGTAGTGGTGCCTACGGTGGAGCGGCTCCCCCGCACGGGGTTCTTCTGCTCGACGGCGATGGCAGGGCGGATGTTACGGATGAGGTCGAGGTCCGGCCTGTCCATCCTCTCAAGGAAAAGGCGCGTGTATGTGGAGAGCGACTCGATGAACCTCCACCGCCCCTCGGCAAAGAGGGTGTCGAAGGCGACAGAGGATTTGCCGGAGCCGCTCGGCCCCACAAGCGCGGTGATCCTGTCGTGCGGGATGCGCAGGGAGAGGTTCTTGAGGTTGTTCTGTCTCAGGCCCTCTACGATAAGCTCGTCTTTGTCTGTCGGGACCGGACCGTCGAAGGGGTTTATATCTGGAACGGCCTGCGCCTTTTTCTTTGCCATTGATCGGGTGTTTCCGCCTTTGATACAAGTTGAACATGCGATTATATCCTAAACGGGAGACGATTTCCAGAGAAGAGGGATGGTGAGGAGTGTTTGTGGTGTTTATAAGGAAGAGGGTTTTGATTTGAAGACAAAACAAAAAAATCCCCCTCCCTCGATGGGAGGGGATGAAGAGGAGGGTGAAACGGGGATGAATTAAAACCGCTAAATCCCTAAAAACCGGCAAGCCCCCCTTGCGGGTTCAGGTTTGTAACCTGAACCCTGAATTTCGTGTAGCAGCCGCGAATCATTCGGTTTCAATCTGCAAGATTGAACCCGCCAGTGGGTTTTCTTGAATTTTTGGAGGAGTTCCGGTTTCTGTCTTGTTATCTTTTCAATAGCATCTGCCGCTCGCATTCGAACCAGTGGGTCGTTTTCGAGCAATCCGGAAAATAG
>JACRCH010000043.1 GCA_016219115.1 Deltaproteobacteria bacterium | reverse complement strand
TTAAGTTCGCCGCTGATGACCTTCATCAGGGTCGATTTGCCCTCGCCGTTACGGCCGACGAGGCAGACCCGCTCATTTTTTTCTATCTGTAGATCGATGTTGTCGAGGATCAGGGGGCCGCCGAAGGCGAGCCGCACGCCCCTTAAATTTATAAGCGCCATGTTTTTTCCCGGTATTGATTAATAGAGGCCCTCTCCCCCATTTTAGAGGAGGGGAGGGCGATGGTTTAAATGGAGATAGGCGGGAGATTCAGAGCGGTATCTTCCTTGAGCCAGTACATGATGTTCATGTTCTGCACGGCCTGGCCCGAGGCGCCTTTTACGAGGTTGTCTATCGCTGAAACGACGATGACCTTCTTTCTCTTCCCGTCGGCGAAAAGCCCGATGTCGCAGAAGTTCGAGCCCCTGACCTGGCTTATATCCGGGAATTTGCCTTCGGGCAGGACCCTTACGAACGGCTCCTTGCCGTAGGACTCTGCGTAGATATTATGCAGCTCCGCCGTCGCAACCGATTTTTTCAGGTTCGCGTACGCGGTCGAGAGTATGCCGCGCGAAGCCGGTATCAGGTGAGGGGTAAAGGTGACGGATACCGGCACGCCTGCCTGAACCGAGAGCTCCTGCTCTATCTCGGGCGCGTGCCTGTGCGAGCCGACCTTGTAGGCCTTGAACCCGCTTGATACCTCCACATAAGAGGTGTCGAGGTTCGCGCCCCTTCCGGCCCCGGAGACCCCGCTCTTGGAGTCTACGATAACGGAGTCAGTGTCGATAAGCCCCTCTTTAAGGAGCGGCGAGAGGGCCAGTATCGCCCCTGTCGGGTAGCAGCCCGGGTTGGCTACCAGCAAAGCGTCCTTTATCGGCTCCCTGTAGAGCTCCGGCAGCCCGTAGACGGCCTCTTTCAGGAGAAAGTCCGCCTTGTGTTCGCCGTACCACGCCCGGTAGACGGAGTCGTCACGGAGCCTGAAGTCCGCGCTTAAGTCTATGACCCGGTTGTCGGCTTCAAGGAGGGCCGGGACGACCTCCTGGGAGGCCCCGTGGGGCAGCGCGCTGAAGACCGCGTCAACCCGGATCCGCTTGAAGTCCTCCGGGTCTGAAAAGACCAGCCCGTCGTAAAAACCCCTTAAGGAAGGGAATACATCGGGCACTGTCTTGCCCTTGTACTGCCTGGAAGTAGCCTCAGTTATCCTGGCGTTGGGGTGGTTGGCGAGTATCCTTAGAAGCTCAAAGCCCGTGTAGCCGCTTGCCCCGAGTATCGCGATATTTATCATCCTGACCTCTTGTCCGTTTTCTGACCGACGGCCTGTATTTTAAGATATTTCCGTCTGAATGACTACAAATAAAAAAGGGGAAGGCCGGGCGGCCTTCCCCTCTGGTTGAATGCGGTTCGAGATTACCTCTTGGAGAACTGGAAGCGCTTTCTGGCGCCTTTCTGTCCGTACTTCTTCCTCTCCTTCATCCTCGGGTCCCTTGTGAGAAGGCCAGCCTTCTTCAAAACGCCCCTCAAGGTCGAGTCGAAGATTATAAGGGACCTGGAGATCCCGTGCCTTATCGCTCCGGCCTGGCCGCTCTCGCCGCCGCCGTTGACATTGGCTGTCACGTTGAATTTGCCGACCGTGTTTGTAAGCTCAAAGGGCTGTCTTACTATACCCTTCAGTGTCTCACGGCTGAAGAACTCCGCCATGGCCTTCTGGTTCACGGTTATATCACCGGAGCCGGGTGTCAGCCTTACCCTGGCTACCGAGGTCTTACGCCTTCCTACCGCGCTGAATACGTCTGCCATTACTTTACCCCCGTTGATTCCTTTCAATCATTCTGAAAATTTTTTATAGAGCCACGGGCAGCTGCGCCTTGTGCGGGTGCTCGGTGCCGGTGTATACTTTAAGCTTCTTGAACATGTCCCTGCCGAGCGGCCCCTTGGGGAGCATCCCGTAGACGGCCTTCTTGAGGGCCTCTTCAGGACATTCGGCCATGATCTTCTCGAGAGGGACCGACTTGAGACCGTTTGGATACATGCTGTGGTGGTAGTAGATCTTATCGGTAAGCTTTTTACCGGTAAAATGCACCTTTTCGGCGTTTACCACAACAACGAAGTCGCCCGTGTCGAGGCTCGGAGTGTATGTCGGCCTGTGTTTGCCCCTTAAGATAACCGCTATCTTGGAGGCAAGCCTTCCGAGGGTCTTGCCTTCGGCGTCTATCACATACCACTTTTTCGTATTCGCGTCTACTTTTGGAAGAAATGTCTTCATCTTAAAAACCCCAGCGTTGATTTGAATTCTAAAATTTAAATGATTTCAGCGTCTTTGTCAAGACTTTTTATTTCCGCAAAAGAACAGGCGCCGGCTCCCCTTGCCGGGGATCGGGCCAGAGGGAATTTATATCGCACTTCGGCAGGGTAAAGCAACATAATAATCCGCCATAGCCATTTGACCTGCCGGGTTCTCTGTGCTACACATATCCTCATGGATGAAAAAGAGGCGAAGAAAGAGATTACGCGGCTCAAAAGCGATATAAACTACCACAACTACCGGTACTATGTGCTTGACAGCCCCGTGGTGACCGACGCCGGGTACGACCGCCTTATGAGACGCCTTGAGGAGCTTGAGTCGAAGTTCCCTCAATTCGTGACGCCTGACTCTCCGACCAGGAGGGTGGGGGCGGCCCCGCTTGAGGCGTTCGGGACGCTCAAACACACCTTCCCGATGCTCTCTCTTAATAACGCATTCTCGGTAGATGAGGTTGCCGACTTCGACGAGAGGATAAAGCGCTACCTTAAGACGGACCCCGGCACGGATATCGAGTTCGCCGTTGAGCCGAAGATGGACGGGCTCGCCGTGGAGCTTGTATACGAGGACGGGTTTTTTACTGCCGGCTCGACAAGGGGCGACGGCTACACCGGCGAGGATGTCACCCAGAACCTGCGAACAGTCAGGACTATTCCGCTACAGCTCGCCCCGGACATAAGGAAGAAGGTAAGCCCGCCAAAACGGCTCGAAGCCAGGGGAGAGGTTTTTTTGCCGCTCGACAGCTTTAAAAAGCTCAACGCCGAGCGGGAAAAAAAAGGCGAGCCAGTATTCGCCAACCCGAGGAACGCCGCCGCCGGAAGCCTCCGCCAGCTCGACCCTAAGGTCACGGCCGCACGCCCATTAGATATTTTCTGCTACGGCGTGGGAAGCGTCGAGGGCGCTGAGTTCAGGACGCACTTTGAATCGCTTGAGTTCTTGAAGTCCATGGGTCTTAAGGTAAACCCGTTCGCTAAGGTCGTCAAGGGCATAAAGGCCGTACTTGAGTACCACGAGGAGATGGAGAAGAAGAGAGAAGAGCTCGACTACGAGCTTGACGGGGTCGTCATCAAGGTCAACAGCCTTGAGCTTCAGGAGAGGTTGGGAGTCCTGACCCGCAGCCCCCGGTGGGCGCTCGCCTACAAGTTCGCCCCCAAGCAGGAATCTACACGGGTGGTCGATATTGAGGTCGGCGTGGGCCGCTCCGGCGCTCTGACGCCTGTAGCTGTCCTTGAGCCGATCTCCGTCGGCGGGGTGACGATTGAGCACGCCACGCTCCACAATCAGGACGAGGTGGACCGTAAGGATGTAAGGGTAGGGGACTATGTCGTGGTGCAGAGGGCCGGGGATGTAATACCAGAGGTGGCCTATGTGTTGAAGGAGAAGAGGCCCGCGCACACCAAGCCCTTCCACATGCCGGATAAGTGCCCCGTGTGCGGCTCGTTTGTAGAAAAAGACGGGGCCATACACTTTTGCACGGGCGGGCTTGCCTGCCCGGCGCAACTGAAGGAATCCATAAGACACTTCGGTTCAAAGAGGGCGATGGACATAGAGGGGCTCGGCGGCATGCACGTCGACCAGTTCGTGGAGGCGGGCAGGATAAAGGATGTCGCCGACCTCTATTATCTCGGGAAGGAAGATATCCTCTCCCTTGAGAGGTGGGGCGAGAAATCCGCCGACAATCTCATGAAGGCGATAGAGAAGAGCAAGCACCCGACTTTAGAGAGACTCATCTACTCCCTCGGCATCCACGGCGTGGGAGAGCATATGGCGAAGGTCCTGGCCGATAAGTTCGGGGATCTGAAGTCGTTGATGGAGGCTACCGAAGAGGATCTCCTCGCCACCCACGAGATAGGCCCGGAGACGGCCGCGAGCATCCTGGATTTTTTCAGGGAGAAGCACAACCTCACGGTAATAGAGAAGCTGAAGATGGCCGGGGTCGAGTTCCCGGTGAAGAAGAAAAAAGAGGGCGGAAGGTTTGCAGGGAAGGTCTTTCTATTCACCGGGGGGTTGGAGTCCCTTACAAGGGACGAGGCCAAAGACCTCATCGAGGCCGGGGGAGGGGAGGCGGCAGCCGGGGTTAATAAAAAGGTCGACTTCGTCGTAGCAGGCGCGGAGCCGGGAAGCAAACTCGAAAAGGCCAAAAAGCTGGGCCTGAAGATCATAGACGAGGAAGAGTTCAAGAGGATGGCTGGGAAGTGAGGAGGAAGTGGCTGTACCAGTTTTTTTGAATGAATAAGATTGGGTTACGCGGAGCTAACCCAACGGACTTCCCCTCTCTCGATGGGAGGGCTGGGCTCCCGTTGCGCTCTTCCGATGCAACGGGAAGCGGGGAGGGTGAAAATCGGCCCTTTGCCAAAGAGCTTTTGACGCCCTGCCGGGCGTTTCTTGGGGGTAGGGTTCTGACCGCTTTCTCCCTCTCCGCCCCAGGCGCTCGCCCGCTTAACCGCTACGCTTAATTCCTCCCCGCTCGCGCCCCACTTCCTCGCCTTAGGCGGCCTCACCCTACGCCCCGCCGGGGTTTGGAAAGACAATGAAAAAAAATCCCCTCTCTTGATGGCAGGGGATAAAGGGGCGGGTGTTATTTTCAATTCGCATTCAAAATGTCGGGTTACGCAAAGCTAACCCGACCTACTGTCTATCCAGATCGGACAAATTTTTTCGTATAAATTTCTCATCAAAATTTATATTAACCTCAATGTATGATGGAAAAGCTCGTTAAAAAAATGTTGCCTTTTATCTGGATCATCCAAAATTTCTATAATGTTAAACGTTTTTTCAACCAGCCTGTCTG
>JACRCH010000039.1 GCA_016219115.1 Deltaproteobacteria bacterium | reverse complement strand
GTAATAAGCCCAGGCACATGTCCTTCCTCGAACTCGACAAGCACGTCCACGTCGCTTCCAGGACCAAAATCATCACGCAATACCGAGCCGAAAAGTGAAAGCTTGCGGATACGGTTCTTTATGCAAAACTCTTCAAGCGTGTTATGAGGTATGCTTATTCTTGCCCTTCCCATTACACTCCACCTCCACGATCTTAAAACTATCATCATCAATTTGTTGGGTCATACAGATCGTTTTAATTATTGGGATCTGTAAAACGAAATAGCAGTTATCCCTTGTGAATTTCTGAGTATTTACCAAGGATTATATACTCTGCATTCAACCCTTGCAAGCAGTTTTGAAGATATCAAGGGGCTCTGTAGTTCCTCAGAAAATACAGCCGTTTTACCAAAAGAAGTAATACATCAATATCGGAGAGCATAGAGTATTATCTGTTCAGAAAATTCGGGTTATAGGTACTGTTCTGAAGTGCCTGAAGGGCCTCGAATTTATTAAATACCCGATTTTCTCTTAGGTAAGGCAAAATTAAGAAACAGATAAAGGGCGGGCATAAGCACGAGAACGAGAGGTACGGCTAATAAAAGCCCTGATATGATGGCTATGGCAAGAGGAGCCTGCATCGCAGACCCGGTGCCTATCTTTAAGCCAAGGGGCATAAGCGCGAGTATGGCGATAAGGGACGTCATGAGGATGGGGCGCATCCTCATGGTCCCTGCGGTTATAAGCGGGCCGGGTTCGTGGACTGTATAATCGTCGAGCTCGGCGAAATAGAAGACGGCAATTTCAGTCACGATGCCAACGATCATCGTTATGCCCATCATCGCAGAGATGTTAAGCTCGGTCCCCGTAAGCCAGAGGCCGAGAAAAGACCCGCTCAGCGAAAGAAGGGCCGTAAAGAGGATGCTCAATACCACCGCAAAGCGTTCATAGAGGAATAGCAGAAGAATGGCCACCAGGAGAACCGCGCTTACGAATACCATCAGCAGGTCGTGGAAAGACTTTTGCTGTTCCATGTACAGCCCTCCATACTCGATATAGGTCCCCGCCGGGAGCTTTATCCCGCCCATGGCGGACTTTATCTCCCTCATGGTAGAGCCCATGTCCCTCCCTTCTATGCGGCCGGTCACGGCGACCATCTGCTTCAGGTTCTCCCGCTTTACCTGGGCCTGTCCTTCGGCAATGCTTATCCCGGCCACCCTTTTTAGGGGCAGGTAGTGGCCGTCAGGAGACTTCAGAAGGAGACTGCCGATAAGCTGTATGCGGTCACGCAGGCTCGAAGGCGACCAGACCCTCACGCCCACCATCTTTTCCCCGGACTGCACCTGGCTGGCGACATCGCCGCCGAGCTGTTCCCTGATCTGCCCGGTTACGGCATCCGGGTCAAGGCCCTCAAGGGCCGCCTTGACCCGGTCTATGCGGATTTCGATAGCGTCTCCTACGATTCTTATGCCGTCAAAGACCTCCACAACGCCCCGGACCCTGCTTATTCTCCCGGCCACCAGAGGCGCGGTCTTCCTTAAGACACCGCTGTCATTACTGAATATCTTTATTTCTATCGGCTGGGGTACAGCAGTCAGGTCCCCGACGAGGTCTTCCATTAGCTGGGCGGTCTCGATCCTGAGCCCCGGGACATTGGCCTCGATCCGTTTTCGTACCTCGGACATGACCGTCTCGATGTCGCTACGCGGGAGCGGCTTGAGGTGGATGAAGAAGTCCCCTTCGTTAGCTTCCGTCAGACCCCCTCCCAGCTGCAGACCCGTGCGCCTTGAGTAGCTGTCCACTTCCGGCGTAGAGGTGATGATCGCCTCAACCTGACGCAATAGTCTGTCCGTTTCCGTCAGGGATGTGCCCGGAGCGGCCTTGTAGTCGAGTATGAACCCGCCTTCGTCCATGTGCGGCATGAAACCAGAACCTACCCGCGCATAGGAGAGGTAGCCGGCGGCGCAGAGCGATATTATGACGGGCAGGACCAGCCAGTTCCTTTTCAGAAAACCGTTCATAAGCCGGCCGTATGCCCTGTGCACATACCTCAGAACCCTGCCGGCTGTCTCCAGGCGCTCGGCCTCCTTGCGTTTCAATAAGATATTCCCGAGCAGAGGTATGCCCAGAAAGGCCACGAAAAATGATATGACAAGGCTTGCGGACATGGTGACGGCGAGCGCCTTAAAAAAGCCGCCCGTTACGCCGCTCAGAAATGCCAGAGGAAGAAAAACGATGACGGTCGCAAGAGAAGACCCTGAGAGCGGCCGGAGCATCTCGGTTGCGGCGCCGAGTACCGGGCCGTGCGCCGGCGCCTCTCCCTTTTTCCCTTCACTCATCCGGCGCATTATGTACTCGAGCATTACCACCCCGTCATCGACTATCAGACCGACCGCCGCCGCCATGCCGCCAAGCGTCATGATATTGAAACTCATGTTGAGCGCGTGCAGGAGAAGCACCGTGGCAGCAAGCACGCTCGGGAGGGCAACGGCTATGATCAGGGTGAGCCGCAGATTACGCAGAAAGACAAAGAGAATAAGCGCCGCGAGCGCCGCGCCAATGAAGATGGCGTCGCGCACGCTTACGGCGGAAGAGACCACAAGCTCTGATTGGTCGTAGTAAGGCTTTATCCTTATGTCCGCCGGTATCTGGCCGCTGAAATCTGTCAAGCGGGCTTTTATACCACGCACTATCGCGACCGTATTGGCCCCGGGCTGCTGCATGACATTCACGAGCACGGCGTCCCTGCCGTTGGCCGTGACGCGGGACCACTGAGGGAGATAGCCCGCGCGCACCTCCGCCACGTCTCCGAGCTCCACTACTCCGTTTGAGCCGCTTCGCAAGACGGTGTGCCTGATGTCCTCGATGTTTTTAAGGCTTGTGTCGGAAAGCGCGAGATAAAGGCGGTAATGGTCTTCGAGACGGCCGACGGCCGTAACAACATTGTTTGCGGATAGCGCTCTGGCCACATCATTTAGGGTTAGCCCCACGGCCAGCAACCGCGCCGGGTCCGCTATCACCTGGTATTCGGCCTGCTTTCCGCCAAGTAACTCAACCTTCGCGACGCCCTGTACGGACGAGACCAGGGGTCTTATCTGAAAGTATGCGAAATCCCGAAGGCTTACCGGGTCGCGGCCGTTCGAGGTGAGCGCAAGGCCAAGAACAGGGAAGACGGTAGGGTCCATGCGCCTGGCGGTGAAAGTCGTGCCTGCGGGCAGGCTCGAAAGCCCCCGGTTAACGGCGGATTCGACCTGGAGAAGCGCCGCCGTCATATCGCTTCCCCAGGCGAAATTCACCGAAAGGTCCGCAGAACCGCGGCTGCTCGTGGAACGGATGCCCTGCACTCTCGGGACGCTCCTCAGCGCCTGCTCCAGAGGCTGTACAATCTCCACCACCATCCGGTCCACCGGGCGGTCTCCGGAATCCACGCTTACGACGATACGCGGGAACTGGATATCGGGAAATAGAGCGACCGGCAGGCTCAACGCCGCAAAGGCGCCGCCGACGGCGAGGACCGCGATGAAAAAAAGCAGGGAACGGGTATGCCGCTGAAGCCACGGGCCAATCATTTAAGGCCCTCTTGACGTATCGACATACCGTCAACCAATTCGTAGTTGCCTGACATGACGACAATCTCGTCGGCGGAAAGACCTTTACGGATCTCCACGAACTCTCCGTTGTCCTCTCCGGCATCCACCAAGCGCTGGTGCGCCTTGCCCTTATCGGCCACGAAGACATACGCCCTGCCGTTTTTGTAGAGGACGGAACTGCGCGGTACGGCAAGGACGCTAACGTCCGACTTTATTAAAATCTCACCGCGGACCATAGCCCCCGGCAGGACCCCGGGTGAGGTTTGAAGCGGCACAACCGCTTCCGCGAGGCGCGTATTGGGGTCAACCTTCCTGTAGACCTGTCTGATAGCCCCCCGAACCGGCGAAGCACCGGAAAATATCGGGCTTATATCCACGCGCTGGCCCTGGTGGACACGCTCTATGTCTTCCACCTCCACGCCGAGCCTGACCCGCAGCCTGTTCGGGTCGGCCAGGCGTAGCAGCGCTGCCCCCGGCGCGGCGATCTGCCCTTCTTTTACATTAACGGCTTCCACAACGCCTTTCATGCAAGAACGCAGGGTAAGCCCGGCGGGGCCTATGTTACGCTTGAGGGTGTTTTCAAGCGCAGCCTCCGCCTTTGCCAGGCTCTGTTTTGCCGCCTGCACCTCGGCATTGGTGGCGAGATTGCGCGAGAGAAGCCCGGTCAAACGATCGAGTTCCTTGCGGGCGTAGCTCACCGCTATTTTTGCGTTTTCTATTTCCAGACGGGCGTTTGCGGTAGCCCGGACCGTGATGAGGGGGACGCCTTCACGAACTTGCTCCCCGGCCGTGACGAAGACGCGTTCTACCAGGGCTTCGCCCTGCAGGGTCAACTCCTGCGTATGTTCCGGTGAAGACTCTACAGTGCCGTATGCGGTAATGCTTTGTGTCATCGGCATTGAGCGCGCGGGGGCAAGGCTGACAAGGACGGTACTCCCCGTGCCGGGCCAATCCCCGGCACCGGCGTCAGCCGCAAAAAACCAGGCGCATGCAAAAACGATGAGCAGAAGCGTTGAGAATATTTTTTTAATCATTTGTCAGTCTTCACCTTCTCCATGATATGCAAAGGAGCGCCTGCCGCAAGCTGCAGAGCTACCCGCTGCTCTGAAGCGGCCTGCTCAAGGCCCAGAAGCTTTAGTTCCTTATTCAGCAGCGCTGCGCGCACGGCCTCATAGCTGACCAAATCCGCGTCTCCTCTTTCCATCGCATAGCGCATGGCTTCGGCTGCGCGTCTCAACGCTGGCAACTCTTCTTTCAGTGCCGCTCTTTCGCGGTTGATATTTTCAATGTCCGCTTCCAGCCTTGAGATATCCGAGCGCGCCTGATGCAGCCGGGCGGCGTACTCCGCGCGGAGTTGAGCGCGGGTAGCCCTGGCAACGGCGATGGCCCCCCGGTTACGGTTAAATACCGGGATATCGATACTTACGCTTATTCCAATGGTATTGACTTTGCTTGTATCGCTTGCGCGGCTGAAGCCGAGGCTGAATCCCGGGTACTGTCCCAGAATGGCCCCGTAAAGTCTTTCCTCCTGGGCGTCATAACCTTTTTGCAGGGCGATTAAATCCAGACGCTCACGGCGCGCGAAAGCAAAAATATCAGAGGCGTTTAGAGAAGATATATCATGAACCGGCTTCACGGCTATGGATACCGGTTCGGCGGGGGGCAGCCCCAGGAGATGGTTTAACTCCTGCCGGGCCGTTTCTTTTTCCCTTACAAGGGCAAGGGCCGTATCACGCGGGTCTATATACGCGGCCTCACGGAGCCCAAGTTCGTTGATTTTTGCGTCCCCGTGCGCAAGACTTCTGCGCGTGGACTCCAGCAGGCGGAGAGCGGAGGCCGAAGCCTCGCTTGCGACGGCTTCTCTTTTTTCAAGGTATGCCATGCGCTCGGCGAGGAGCTGGGCCTTGTTTGCCACCATCCACTCCTGCCATGCGACATCATAGCGGGTCTGCTCGCTTTCGGCCTCGGCTGCCCGGCGCGCGGACGGACGGGTTATAAGGCTGGCGACATTCCAACTTAAAGCGAGGTTGTAGGCGTTCACAAGGCCATGGGTCGGACTTATCGGATGATCAAGTCCGGCGGAGAGCTTAGGATCAGGCAGAAGCCCCGCGCTGAAGACCTGGGCTTCTGCGACCCCCTCTCTGGCCCTCACTGCCTTGAGGTCCGGATTGACAAGCACCGCGACCACGGACAGTTCCTCCGGCGTTAGAGGCTTTGAGAAATCCAGCGTTACAGGCGGTATTCCAGGGTGGCGCAGGCGCGCGGCCTCACGCGCAAGCTCTTTTTTGTCAGGAGCGGCGATGGCTTCGTCCAGCCCCCTATCCGTGAGAGGTGCCGGGCGATAAGCGGCGCAGCCGACGCAGAATGCGCTTATGAATAACAAAAAGATTTTTTTACACTGCATCATCCTCTCATTAACTTTTAGCTTAAGAAAACGGTTTACATAAAAGAGCGTCCTGCTCAATCCTTGCCCCCCCAGTGTCCGTAGGCTATAAACGCCACGGAGACAAGAGCAATGGCCGCAGCGAAGAGAAAGGTATCCCAGGCGTCCTTCCATTCCGCGAGGTGCTCAAGGAATGTCAATACAAGGACGAGCACTATGACGCTGGCGAGCTTTGCCTCAAGGCTGCGCAGGTCGTGGATCTTCAACCACTTTTGCAATTCAAGGTCTTCCACGAAGAGCTCGTACAGGCCTAAGGCGAATATCAACAGCACCGTTGCGATAAGGAAGGTATCCATGATGGAGATGAGGTCGACCTTTGCCTTTATATCTTCTGCGGCAATAACGGAGTGGAATATATGGTAAAGGGTCCTGATGGTCGCGGCACTACCCCATATAAAGGCGGCGGCAGAGGCCAAAACCATAAGCAGCACACCTATCAACACCAGGTACCTCGAGTGCTCGAGCATGCGTTTCAATATCATGAGACCTTCTCTCCTTTTTAATTTGTGAACCACCCTGCGCCAAGAGCGCGGGGCGTCATGGTAAATAAAACCAAAAACAAGAAACAACAAACAAAAACTTGAGGCGCTTCGCGCATGGCCAATTCATCCCTGTGCTCTTGGCACAGGGATGAATTGGCTGATCCTTAAAAAGGCAACGATGAAAAATCTAAGCTTGTGCCGCATCAGCAACCCTTTTCAAATAAACTGAAACCGTAGTGCCGGCGCCAGGCCTGCTTTTTATGTCTATCCTGCCGCCATGCAGCTTTGCTATGCAGTCCGCTATGCTCAAGCCAAGTCCCGCGCCTCCGGTCTCTTTCGAGCGGGATTTGTCAACCCTGTAAAAACGGTCAAAGACCCTGTCCAAATCCTTTTCAGGTATGCCTACCCCGGTATCATTTATTTCGGCCACGATAAAATCAGACTCTCTTTTAACGGAAATATCGACCCTCCCGTGAGGGACATTATATTTTATTGCATTGTCTATAATATTCACGAAAAGTTCCAGCAGCATTGCATGGTCTCCAGGAACCATGACATCTTCATCCGCCGGAGCATTTATATCGACACCCGTCCTGACGGCAAGGGGGGTCAGCAGGGCAACAGCGTTACGGATGACCTCGACTGGATTTATATTTTCAATCTTGAGATCGAGCCGGTCATCGCTTAAACGGGCCGAGGCAAGGAGCTTCCTGACTATTTCCGACATCATCTTGGCGGCTTCCATGACGGCAGTAAAGGCGTCTTTATATTCCCCCAGCGTTCTTTCCTTCCTAAGCATAATCTCGCTGTGGCTCAGGATGACGGACAGCGGCACCTTGAGCTCATGAGAGGCGTCGGCAGAGAACTGCCTCTGGCGCTTGAATGCCTTATCCAAACGGTCAAAGGTTCTATTGAAGGAAGACGCCAGGCCTTTAAGTTCACCTGAAACATTTTCGGTCTTTATCCTTTCCGAGAGATTTGATTCCGAAATCCTGTCTATGGTATCCGAAATTCCCTTTACCGGGGAAAGCGCCTTCCCGGCGAGTAAAAAACCGCCGGAGACGGAAATGATCATGATAAAAATGATGGCCGAGGCAAGGACAACCCTGTAGTTGTTGAGAAGGCTTATGCGGTCCCGTATATCCTCGGCGCACTGAACGATAAGGCCGCCATTTTCTGACGCATGCTCTTTCCCGGCGCCGTCCCTTCCCTCGACATGAAAATTAACAAGCCTCAGGGGCGTTCCGTTCAGAAGTATCGACTCGAAACCGATATTGTTTTTTTCTTCATGGAATGGGAGTTCCAGGTCCTTCAGGGATTCTGATTTCTCTACGATTGTACCGTCCTGGCGACGAATCTGAAAAAAACTCCTGGCATTCGGCGAACTGTACTCCCACATAATATCGTCGGAAAACTTAAATTCCGTCGCGCCGTTGCTGTCATTGGCGTTCTCATTAATTAATGTAGCCAGTGCCTTGGCCCTGGACAAGAGGCTTGAATCAATGGAATCGTAAATTATTTTACCGATGCTGATATAAAGAAACATCCCCAGCACCGACAAAACCGTAAACATGACGGAGATGTATAATATAATGATTTTTGTCTTTATGGAAGAGGGCATCCTATCCTTGTAAAATATATCCGGCCCCGCGCACGGTGCGTATTATCTTTTTCCCGAACCCCCTATCTATCTTGTTCCTGATGCGGTTGATAAAAACATCTATTACATTGCTGTCGAGGTCGAAGTCATGGTCGTACAGATGCTCGGAAAGGGCTGTTCTCGTGAGCGTTTTATTCCTGTTAAGCGCCATATACTCAAGGAGGGCGTACTCCTTTGCGGAAAGCCGAACCTCCCTTCCTCCCCTTCTTACTTCGCGGGTCGCCATGTCAATAACGAGGTCACCTATCTCGATGACGGAGGTTTTAACCGCTGAATCGCGCCTCAACAACGCCCTTATGCGCGCAAGGAGCTCTTCAAAGAGGAATGGCTTTGTCAGGTAGTCGTCGGCGCCGCTGTCCAGCCCCGAAACCTTATCGGTCACCGTATCGAGGGCGGTAAGCATAAGAACAGGGGTCTTGATCCCTAATTTGCGGATGCTCCGGAGGACCGTCAACCCGTCGATAACAGGAAGCATGATATCCAGTATGACCACATCAGAAGGCTCCTGTTCGGCCATGAAAAGCCCGTCCTCGCCGTTGTAGGCGACATCCACCGCATAGCCCTCCTCCTCGAGGCCTTTCTTAAGGATATTGGCAAGGCGTTTTTCGTCTTCAACGATCAATATGCGCATGGTTCATATCGCCTTATTTCTTCTTTTTAAATAGATAAACAAAAAAACCGCGCCGATGATAACAGGCTCGCCTATCGCAGTCGGAAGCACATTGTTCGGATTGAGCCTGAGTATCCTTTTTATGTCGAGGCGGGATACCGGGCTTGTTACAGGGGCGGCGCTCTCTTTGTCCACGACAGTAATATAAGCCACATAACTTCCGGAGTCAATAAGCCGCATCGGCCATTTGCCCTCGTAGGCCCCATGCGGAGGGATGACATCTACCTTGACAGCTTTGTTGGCGCTCCAGTCCTCGAGGTCCATGGGCGCCTCTTTGCCCGGAGTGACATTTGCCAGCGAAATGTAGGCTATGAGGTTGTTGACGGCCTTGTCGGAGTTGTTGGTTATTGCTCCCGCATAAGTTATCTTATCCCCCATATTGGCCTGAACAGACGGCGGATCAATTGATACGGCGACCCGGCCTGCCGCGAAAACGGTGCTGCAATTCACGGTCGTTGCCAGAAAAATTACAAACGCGGTCAATATTGACTTTATCATTTCATTACCTCACATTTCCAATCTTGATACGCTTCTTTTCAGAAACAACAGGGATAAGAATGCATAGCCGCATATAATCGCGATCCGCCCTGTTTGATAACTGAAGCCCTGGCTGTCTACGACCACGCTGTCAAAGGTGTTGATAGCGTCGGCAAAGGGATTTACAAGGTCGAGGACCCTGCCGAACCATGTCGTCCTCAAGGCCGCAGAAAGAAAGATGGGGGACCCTGCCAGCAGGAATATCAGGAAAGAGACGATGAGCGAGTTTTTCATGGACTTTATCCTCGCGGAAAGCCCCATGGAAAAGGCGGAAAAAATGACTGCGAGGAGCGTGCCGAGGACGGCGAGATAGACGATGCCGGAAAGGAGGTTTTGCCCGCCCTTGCCGACGACAAAGAGATATGGGATGGAGATGACAAAGATAATGCACCAGTTCATCAGCGCCGCCGCGAGTTTTCCCGCGGCGATCTCGGTCTTGCTTGCCGGGCTTAAAAGCAAAGCTTCAAGCGTCCCCCTTTCGATCTCGCCGGCAATGGCGTCAGACCCTGACACGACCCCTATAAGTATTCCGAGGGCGGTGACGAAGTTCATTATCATATAGAGCATCTGTCCCTGGTCGAGAAGGCTAAGCTCGCTGTTCGTAAGGAACAGGTAACTGAGGACGCTCAGGATAACGGACGTAAGGATGTACCATAAGAAGCCCTTCGAAGTTAGAACGCTCTCCCTTATTTCCTTCCGCATTATATACGCCGTCTTCATAGCGTTCCACCCTCCGTGGACGTAAAGAAAATATCATCTATCGTCCCTTTTCCTTTCATCTTCTCAAGCTCTCCCGTTCGAACTATCTTCCCGTAATTGATGATGGCAATCCTGTTACAGAGCCTGTTTACGTCATCGAGCAGGTGGGTTGAAAGAAAAATGGTCGTGCCGTGCTTGCGGTTGAGGTCTATCAGCAGGTCATGGATATCCCTTCTGCCTATCGGGTCAAGTCCGTTTGTGGGCTCGTCAAGAAAGAGTAGCTTCGGCCTGTTGATAAGGGAGCGCGCAATGCCCAGCCTTTGCTTCATCCCGCGTGAATAACTGCTGATGAGATGATCTTCCTTCCCGTGCAGCCCGACCGCCTCCAGGAGCGCACGGATATCCTGTGTTGACGTTTTTCCTTCGTACAGATCGGAAAAAAACCCGAGGTACTCGCGTCCGGTCATCCATTCGTAGTAGCCGCTGGATTCCGGAAGAGCGTTGATGATCTTCTTCACCTCCGCCGGTTCTTTGAAAACATCGTGTCCGCCGATCAGGACGCTTCCGGAATCAGCCCTGATGATGGCGGTCAGGATGCGGATGGTGGTCGTTTTCCCTGCCCCGTTGGGGCCGAGAAAGGCGAAGACGTCGCCGGCCTCCACGCCGAAATCCAGTCCGTCCAGTGCCGTATGCCCGTCATATCTCTTGACCAGGTTTTCCACTTTTATGATCATGGCGCCGGTCCTCCTCTTTATTTAAAATTATAGCATGGCGGCTTTTTACCGCTGACCTGTTCCGGGACCACTCCGTTTTTATGCAGGGGCGGAAGAATTTCCGCCCCTGCTCGTTATTACCTTTCGCCTCCTTCTTCGTGGCCATTATCTGAGTCTTCTCGTTCATGACCTTCGTTGTCCTTCTGGTCGGTGTCGATCTTGAGAACCTTCCCGTCGCCCGCATCAACCTTAACATCAGCTATCTGATGGTCGGCCTTTGCAATCTCTACACCGTAGACGAGGTAGCCGTTCTCATTTTCGAGTTCCGCCTTCAGCGCCTTCCCGGGGACTGCCTGCAATGCCGCATTAACGGCGGAATCAAGTGAGATCTTTGCCATTCCTGCAAGACCTGCCTCATCCTCGTTCTTAACCTGGATGCTGCCTGAGTGCTTTGCCTGCTGGGCCGAAACGCCACCGACGGCAATAAGGGCTGTTAGAACAACTCCTCCTATTACAGTCATTATCCTTTTCATTTTTATCACCTCCTTTCATGTGAAATCCGTAAGCGATGTATTCGATTTCAGCTTACGGTTCCATTATAACGGAGGAAAGATTACAGGAAGATGAACGCGAAAAAAGGATGAACCCTAGCCGGCAGTAGTCAGTGGTTTCTTTTGGTACAATTTTTACTGATCCCCTTCGGGCGGCCTATCATCACCAGACAGGAGCCTGGTGTTTTGACGACTCAAGTAAACCAATGAAATCTACCTCTTTTTACGCCGAAATTCTGGCCGTCAAGCGCCGTATGCCAGTCATATCTCTTGACCAGGTTTTCCACTTTTATGGTCATGGCTTAACTCCCTTTTTAGCGTAGCCAACCATTATTATGCGCCTGCCGTTAACGGAATGACGACATATAATCAAAATTATAAAGTTGCGCCAGGAAGCTATCTGACATATTGGTTTAATCCTTTCATGGTCTCAAAGTAATATTTGATCTCGACCAAATATATGCTTTGAGACACCGTTTGCTCTTTGAGGTTAATGTACTTTCCGTAAGTGGCCCGGAGTTCCGTGTCCGGGGAGAGTATGTCGAAAGGCCTCCAGGCGAGGCCCGCATTCCAGCGGCTGTTCAGGTTTACGAGCTGGAGATTCCCGAATGCATAGAGCTTTTTCGGGCTGCTGAGGATGTCGTAGTTGAGGTCCGCCCCTAAAAGAACCCCGGGTTTGTAAGGCTCTCCATCAGGTTCTACAAGCTGTTTGCTGAAGAAGTATCCCACGCTAAGGCTTCCCCATAACCTTTCCCCTGATAGGTAGTAAAGCGCCTCGGCCGCCATGCCGTCCTTAAAGCCGTTCGGTTTGTTAGTGTCTGTCCCCCTGTTAAGGTTCGCCAGAGATATGGTCCAGAGCCTGAACTCCAGATTTTCATGGCCGCTGAAAGGCCTTGCCGCGAGTCCGAGTACGAGGTCATACTCCCTCTTGGTGAAATCGAATCTGCCCTGATTGGAGTTTGTGGTCACCCCTGGCGTGGGCTTCTCCGTGAAGAAAGAGTTGTATGCAAAGCCGTAGATGTTTTTCGAGCCGACATTAAGGTTCATCTGGAGCCGCATCAAAGGGTCGTATACGAGTCCGTTGGGAGCTACGATGTCGCTGCCAAACAAATAAAAACCCAAACCGGCATCCCCCCATACCGCACCGATTGCGCTTCCCGCGATAGCCGTGGAGAAGAAGATAAAGAGCGCCGCTACCCATAGATACTTCCTGAAGAAGTTGGAGTCAAAGCATCCGCGTTGCATAAACTATTTTTCCTTTTGCTCATTAATTATTTTCGCGGCTGGCCGCGCCGAACCTGCCGTACCTTAACGCGAGCGTCGGCAGGACAAGTAGGTTGAGGGCGGTGGAAGTAATAAGCCCGCCGAGAATCACAACGGCCATAAGTCCTTCTATCTCGCGGCCGGGGGCCTGCCTGCCGATGGCCAGCGGCAGCAGCCCAAACGCCGTAATGAGGGCCGTCATAAGGATCGGAGTGAGCCTTTCGGAGGCGCCTCGGAACGCCGTTTCAGCCCCCCAGGCGGCACCTTCGAAGGAGACGAGATGCTCTAAGTGCGATATCAGCATGATGGAATTGCGTAGCGTTATCCCGAAGAGCGTGACAAAGCCGACCATAGCGCCTACCGAAAATTCACCCCCCACGGCAAAGACCGATATTACGCCGCCCGCGAGCGCGAAAGGCAGATTCGTCATGACAAGAAGCAGGTTACGGTAGCTTCCGAGCGCTATGGACAGCATGAGTATCACGCCGATTCCAGCCAGAAGCGAATGCACTATGAGTTCCCGCTGTGAGCGGGCCCGGGCCTCCGCAGCCCCCGTAAATTCATAATATGTCCCTGCGGGCGAGGCTACGGATGACCTTATGCGCCTCTTTGCCTCGGCGGTAAAGGGGCCGATGCCGCCGCCCCTTATATTGCAGGTCACCGTCTGCACGCGTCTGCCCCCGTCGTGCAATACCGAATAGCGTCCGGAGGTCTCGTATATGTCGGCAAGCTCTTTAAGCCGGAGATATGTCCCGGTCCTGTTCCGCAAGGGCAATTCCCCGACGGCCGCCGGGTCCTCCCTATCGCCTGGAGCCAGTATCACGGAGACGCCGGAGACCCGGTTGCCTTCAAAGACCTGGCCGATGGTGTTGCCCTGGTAGGCCGTACGCACATCGTCGAGGACGTCCACCGGGGCGAATCCCATGCGCAAAAGGGCGTCCTTCTTAAGCCTTACCACGAGTTGAGGCACCTGTGGAGGGGACTGTACCTTTACATCGGTTGCGCCAGGGATCCCGGCCAAAACACCGGCGACCTCTTTGGCTATGCCGTCCAGAACGCCGAGGTCGGGGCCGAAGATGTTTACTACGAACGTAGCGGTATATCCGGTTAGAGTCTCCTCTATCCGCTCCGAGAGGAAAGTCTTGACCGCGAAGTTTACCCCCGGAAATCCCTTGAGCGCATCCATCAAAGCCTGGCGTGCCGCCTCACCCTGCCTGCCGCTCATGGGTTTAAGGTCAACCTCAAATTCGCTGTCATGGGTTCCCATGATGTCGTCCGCCTTTTCAGACCAGCCAGCCCGCTGGGCTACCGACCTCACGTAAGGGACCTTAAGAAGCTCGAGCGTTACCTGCCTCCCCAGACGCATCGATTCGTTCAGGGACGTCCCCGGGACAGCGGACATGTGCACTATGAAGTGCCCTTCATGGAGTTCCGGCAGGAAAGATGTCTTAAGAAAAGGCAGGATGGCGATCCCTGCCAGGGTGAATAGCGCCACTCCCGCCATTACGGAGCGCGGATGCCGCTCCACGCTGAGGAGGACGGAACGGTATCTTTTTTTAAGGCACTCTGCGACAGGGGGTTCTTTTTCTTTCAAGCCTCCTGAGGCGAGGAGGACAAGAGACATGGCCGGGGTTACGGTGAGCGCCACTATCAGGGATGCGAAGACTGCGAGTATGTAAGCGTCCCCGAGAGGGCCGAATATCCGTCCGGCAACGCCAGACATCGTCAGCACCGGAACGAAGACCAGCATCACGGCAAATGTCGCATATACGACGGCGCCGCGCACCTCTACTGAAGCGTCGAGGGCCACCCGTATCGCGGGCCTCGGGTTTTCAGACATGCGGTTCTCTCTAAGACGCCTGAATATGTTCTCAACATCTATGACCGCGTCGTCAACAACCTCGCCGATGGCGATGGCAAGGCCCCCCAGGGTCATCATGTTGAGGCTCAGGCCCAGCCGCTCAAGCACCGCGGTCGCCGCAAGCAGAGAAAGCGGGATGGCCGCGACGGATACTGCCGCCGTCCGAAGGTTAAAGAGGAAGAGGATGATCACTACAACCACGAGAGAGGCCCCGATAAGGAGCGACACCCTTATATTGCGTATGGCCGTCCGGATAAAGTTCGCCGGCCTGAAGAGCCCGGGGTGAAGCGTTATTCCTTCCCTGTCCAGCGCGGGCCGGAGTCCCTTCAGCGCCTTTTCGATACCCCCGGTCACTTCAAGGGTATTGGCTCCGTACTGGGCCGAGACTATCAACATGACGCCAGGGTCCCCCATGACGGCGGCCGCGCCCACGGGCGGCTCGTAAGCGTCAACCACATTAGCCACATCACCGAGTGTAACCGCGGCCCCGTTCCGGTAGTCGAGGACAGTTGAGGCGATCTCGCCAGGCGTCAATGACTGCCCCTCGGTCTGGACCGTGAGCCTCTGGTTCACCGTATCTATGAACCCCGCCCCGCGCACGCCGGTTGCGCGCCGCGCCGCTGCCAGGAGGTCGTCGATGGAGAGGTTGTATTTGATCAGCCTCTCC
>JACRCH010000034.1 GCA_016219115.1 Deltaproteobacteria bacterium | reverse complement strand
CCGATAAAATGGGTAGATTCTGCGTTGAGCTTAACCTCCTTTTGCCGTGCTGCGAAGGCCCGGCGTGCCAGTACAGGTTCACACCCGAGGCGAAGGACGAACCCATAGGGCTCGGCTCCTCGGGTGAGCTGAAAGGGATCGTTGGGGTGGCCCTCGCGGATACCTATACCGGGGTGATTTTAAAGATAGAAGCCGTCATCCCAGTGACCCTCTGGAGGTTCCCGGTGCATACGGTCTCTCTTTCGGAAGGCGGGTTCGAGAAGATATACCAGGGTTCGTGTCTGGCGTTCATCTTCCCACACGCATTCGATCAGGGCGGGGAGATGGTAGCCGGCATGAGGGTCAGCGCTGAGGCCCTTTAAAAGGTATGGATACGGTTCTTATCCGTGGAGGGCTCAAGCTCCGGGGTTTTTAGCCGCGCGGGACGGCCCTCCCCGAGAAGGTCTGTTTTAGCTGCCGTAGCAAAAATATTGTTTGCGTGCGCCCTGTGCCGTGGGATTTTAGCCGTGGAGGGTTCAGGAGGTTTGATGGCGGTACTTAAGAAAGGCGTGGAAGAGAGGGTCAGGGGAGTAAAGCTGGTCATATTCGATGTTGACGGAGTCCTGACGGACGGCAGGATCATATACGACGACGACGGCAAAGAGACCAAGTCGTTCGATGTAAAGGACGGCCACGGCATAAAGCTCCTTATGAGGGCCGGGATAAACGCCGCCATCATAACCGCGAGGGAATCCAGGGTCGTGTTGCACAGGGCTAGAAACCTTGGAATAGATCTGGTGTATCAGGGGAGAAAAGACAAGCTTGAGGCCTTCGAGGATATACTTGAAAAGACCGGGCTCAAACCCTCGGAGACGGCCTATGTCGGAGACGACATCATAGACCTGCCTGTTATCAAGAGGGCCGGTTTTTCGGCGGCAGTTTCCGACGCGGTGGACGAGGTCAAGGAGAGGGTCGATTATGTGGCCGGTAAGCCCGGCGGGAGGGGGGCCGCAAGGGAAGTAGCCGAGCTGATACTCAAAACACAGGGTAAATGGGAGGAAATCCTCAAGAATTACCTGCGGTAGGGTGAATGGGTATGCCACTCCGCAATCCAGCCGCTTTTGGGCTGGTCAAGGCTGGCAGATATAAATGATTTTTCCGTACCATCAAAATTCACCGTCATTTTATGGCGGAGAATTTTAAAAATCTTTACACCCTTTGTGGCAGATGGTATAATTCTTGCTAAGAAAATGATTTTATCGCGTAACCCTTTGTAATTACTTGTTTTTAATTTTTTAAAGAGGCGGCTGCCGGTGAAAAAATAACCTGATATGAACCGTAAACTCAGGGTATCCCTTTCAAGTTTCATCGCTCTGTCCGTAGCCGGTCTGGCGGTTCTTGTCTTTATACACTACCGGACCAAAAACATTTATAAAATAACGCTAACCGAGGACAAGAAGTTCGGCGTACGGATAGACAGGGTTCATTATTCAGGCACAAAGGACGGCCGTTTAGAGTGGGTGCTCGACGCCGACAGCGCCAAGCGGTCAAGAGACGAAGACCTTCTGGTGCTGGATGCCGTAAAATTGACCTTTTACTCCAGGGACGGCAAAGAGTATCTCCTGACGGCCAGGGAGGGGAATTACAGGGAATCCACCGGCGAGGTCGCCGTGAACGGGAACGTGGTCGTGGATTCCGCGTCAAACGGCTACAGGCTCACCGCCGAGACCCTCAACTACTCATTGAAGACAAAGATGGTGACAAGCGATGTAAGGGTCAGGATCACTTCAAAGGATATGGCGGTTGACGGAGTGGGGCTTTCCGGCGAGATAGACAAAGAGAAGTTCAGGCTACTTAAAGATGTGCACGCTGTCTTTTAAGAGACCGATATTCCAGAGGCTCAACGAGCAATGATACATAAGAAAAGGCTCCTGGCCGCCGTCGTGGCCTCTTTTATCATCGGAGTTGCCGTGCCTGGCGGCTCGTTTGCGAAGGACGACTCCGGCATGGAGGCGCCTAAAAAACCGATCAACGTGACCTCCGACAAGATGGAGGCGGACAAGAACGCGAGCGTGGTGGTATTCAAGGGCAATGTCGTGGCGGTAGAGGACTTCACCTTATGCTCCGACGAGCTCTACGTCTACTACGACGATAAGAAGGAAGTAAAGGACATAGTCGCTAACGGAAACGTAAGGATATTCCAGCAGGACAAGACCGCCACGGCCGGCAAGGCCGCCTACGACAGGAAAAACAGGTCGATAGTCCTTACCGAGGACCCGCAGGTCGTTCAGTGCGCGGACACCGTCAAGGGCGACAAGATCACCGTTTTTATGGACGAGGACAGGGCGATTGTGGAGAGCGGCGGAGGCGGCAGGGTGAGGGCGTTGATAATGCCTGAAAAGAAATGCACAGAGGCCGGCAAAACAGTGGGGGGCGCTCCGAGTGAAGAGACTCGCTGTAAAAGGCCTCGTTAAATCCTTCAAGAAAAGAAGGGTGGTGGACGGGGTTGACATCCACATAGAGCCCGGCGAGATCGTGGGGCTCCTGGGCCCCAACGGGGCCGGCAAGACCACTACCTTTTACATGATAGTCGGCCTCGCGAGCCCGGATGAGGGAAGCGTCACGCTCGGCGACGAAGACATAACCGGTATGCCGATGTTTGAGAGGGCCAGAAGAGGCATCAGTTATCTGCCCCAGGAGCCGTCGGTCTTCAGAAAGCTTACCGTTGAGGAGAATGTCAGAAGCATCCTTGAGTTCCAGGACATACCGGCCACCGAACTTGAAGGAAGGCTCAAGGGGCTCATGGAAGAGCTCGGGGTACTGCATCTGGCGAAGATAACGGCGTATTCGCTATCGGGCGGCGAGAGAAGGAGGGTGGAGGTGGCCAGGGCCCTGGTGAACTCCCCGTTGTTCCTCCTTCTTGACGAGCCTTTTTCGGGTATCGACCCGATAGCGGTCGGCGACATACAGGACATAATGCTGGAGTTGAAAAAAAAGGGCATAGGCATCCTTGTCACTGACCATAACGTCGGCGCCACGCTCGGCATATGCGACAGGGCGTACATAATCGGAGGCGGCAAGCTCCTTAAGGCAGGCACCCCCGCGGAGATACTCGAGAGCCGTAAGGTAAGGGAAGTGTATCTTGGTGAGAAGTTCAGGCTTTAGCAGGCTGTTGAAAAAGCCATGGATGGACTTTTTCAACAGCCTGTTAGTCGTATTTCGGACCATCAATGGTCTTAAAGCCGGAGTGTTTTCCGACCGTCAGACAATGAAACGGATTTCGAGAGGTAAGCGCCAAGATGGGATATGAACTTAAACAGGAGCTAAAGCTTACTCAGAGCCTGGTGATGACGCCCCAGTTGCAGCTTGCGATAAAGCTGCTGCAGCTTTCAAGGATCGAGCTTGAAGAACTCGTCAGGGAAGAGGTCCAGGCCAACCCGGTCCTCGAGGATACAACCGAGAGCGCCACGCCTGACGCGCAGAGGGTCGGGCCCGAGAAGCAGCCGGAAAAACCAGAGGTCGACTGGCAGGCGTACCTTGAGGAGAGGAGCGATTACAGGGCTGGCGGCATCGACTTCAACCAGAAAGAGGAAGAGGAAGACTTCATGGGCAACCTCTCTTCCCCCGGCGGCAGCCTTCACGACCATCTGATGTGGCAGCTCAGGATGAACAGCCTGCCCGAAGAAGCGGTAAGCGTCGGGGAGTTCATAATAGGCAACATCGACGAAGACGGGTACCTGAGGCTCGTTGACGGGGACGCCATGGGCTGCGACGAGGCCGAGGAGGCTACCGTAAGGGAGGTCTCCTCCATGACCGGCGCCACGCAAGAGCTGGTAAGGAAAGTCCTTTCCACCATCCACATGTTCGACCCCGTAGGGGCCGGCTCGCGTAACTTGAGGGAGTGCCTCCTTTTACAGGCAAGAAACCTCCCGGTAAGGGACACTGTCGTCGAGGAGATAATAACCAACCACCTTGAGAAACTCGCCAGGAAGAACTACAAGGCGATAGCCAGGGCCGTAGGGGTCGCAATCGAGGATATCTACGATGCCGTAAAGGTCATAAACAAGTGCTTAAACCCGTCTCCGGGCGCCGGGTTCGGCCAGGATGACGAGGCGCGGGCGATAGTCCCGGACATCTACATCCACAAGGTCGGCGACGAGTACGTGATCTCGCTTAACGAGGACGGGATGCCGAAACTCAAGATAAGCCCGTACTACAGGGAGATCCTCAAGAGCGGCGGTAACGGCGGCGGTAAGGTCAATGACCAGGCGAAGGGCTACATCCAGGACAAGCTCAGAAGCGCCGTATGGCTCATAAAAAGCGTCCACCAGAGGCAGAGGACGATCTACAGGGTCGTTGAGTGCATCGTCAGGTTCCAGAGGGAGTTTTTGGACAAGGGCCTGAAGTTTTTAAAGCCGCTGGTCCTGAAGGATGTTGCCGAGGAGATCGGGGTGCATGAGTCCACCGTAAGCAGGGTCACCTCAAACAAGTATGTCCAGACGCCCAGAGGGATCTTCGAACTCAAGTACTTCTTCTCTAACGGCATGAGCAACGACGACGGAAGCGACATGGCGGTAGAGTACATAAAAGAGAAGATACGGAACATCATCAAGAACGAAGACGTCAAAAACCCTTTAAGCGACAAGCAGATAGTGGAGTTTCTGAAGGAGTCGGGGATAAGTGTCGCCAGAAGGACCGCCACCAAATACAGGGAGGCGATGGGGGTATTGTCATCGAGCAGAAGGAAGGCCCACTTCTGAGATAACGGCTTCCAGTGGCCGGAGTCCGGCTTTTCCGCATGGGCCGGGTAAAAAAACCGGCCTGACGGTTTTAATATTTCCTTCGGGTTGAATGGGTGTGCCACTCCGCAATCCCGTCGCTTTAGCGGCGGGTCAAGGCTGGCAAATAAAAATGACCTTCCATACCATCAAAATTCTACGTCATTTATGGCGGAGAATTTTAATTAAGCGCGGCTTGCCGCGTATATAAAAACAGATCTCCCTTCGGGAAACCCCGCTGGCAAGGCTAGCGGGGTGGTTCATCGCTATTGACTTTTTAAGCTGTAAAGCTTAAAAGATTCAGATAATTTTTTACATTTAATCTTCATTAACCGGAGGTAGGGACATGCAGGTCACAGTTACATTCAGGCATATGGAGTCTTCCGATGCCCTCAGGAAATACGCCGAGGAGAAATCCGAGAGGCTCAACAAGTACCTTAACGAGCCGATCGAGATCCACTGGGTGCTCTCAGTCGAGAAGATAAGGCATATAGCGGACACCACCGTTGTGGCCAACGGCGCCACCATCAAGGCGCAGGGAGACACGCAGGACATGTACTCCTCCATTGACACGGTGGTGGACAAGCTTGAAAAGCAGGTAAGGAAACACAAGGAAAAGATCAAAGACCACAAGAGCGTCGCCTCGAGCGTAAAATACGCCCCCGGCGCCGCCGAAGAGGGCTCGGTGGCGCGCTCCAGAATAGTCAAGAAGACCAACCAGTTCGTAAAGCCCATGTCCGTTGAAGAGGCGGCCGAGCAGATGGATGTCGTGGAGAACGATTTCCTGGTCTTCACGGACTCGGTGACGAGCAACATAAATGTCATCTACAGGACGCAGGACGGTGATTACGGTCTGATCGAGACCCGGACCAAATAGCCTGCCTCAAACCGCTTTTCGGCGGCAAGCCCGCAGATGGGTTTTATAGAATTGTCCGGGACTTTCGTGATCGGTTCTCATCGAGCAGACCCTTCACGGGGCCCGGCCGGACGGGGTGAATCGGATGAGGCTGGCGGATTTTCTGAGGGAAGAACAGATATTAACGGACCTTAAAGGCAGAAAAAAAGAGGATCTCCTCGACGAAATGGTCACGGAGGTATCGTCGATGGTGGACGGGGTGGATAAACAGGCCGTCCTCAAGGCGCTGCTTGACAGGGAGAAGCTCGGCACCACCGGCATCGGGCACGGGGTGGCGATCCCCCACGGCAAGATCAAAGGGCTCAGCGATATCAAGGTTTTTTTCGGAAGGAGCATAAGAGGGGTGGATTTCCAGTCGATGGATAACATACCCGTGCACCTCTTCTTTATGATCATCACTCCCGAGAATTCCGCCGCCGCCCACCTTAAAATACTTGCCAGCATCTCCCACCTTTTGAAAAACCTGGATTGCAGGGAAAAGCTCCTAAAGGCCTCTACAGGCTCTGAGATATACCGCATAATAGCCGAAGCCGAGAAAAGGACCTGATACCGGGCGCTTGGCGCGCCGGGGGCAGCTGTGCGCGGTTTCAGGCCCCACTGATACCGGGAGGCCCGGGGCAGCGGCGGAGGTTTCAACGAGACGCCTCAGGGCAAGCAACCGGTGTTTAGCAGGCTGTTGAAAAACAGCCCGACCCACCCTATTGGTGGGTGCCCCGGCAATCCATGGACGGGTTATCCACCGGGTGCTCGCCGACTCACGAAGTGATAAGGCGAGCCTTAGAAATTTGAAATTTCCTTGTCAGGCAGAGCGTTGCACTGCAATTCACTTCGGCCAAATCGTTGTTGAAAAAGCCATGGATGGACTTTTTCAACATCCTGTTAGAGAGACGCGGAAAAACAGTCCCGTGCCGCTGTTGCAAGGCGGATCGCCGACGGCGCCCCGGGTCACTGAAAGGACGACGGAAAAGAAAGATGGGTGTGCCAGTAAAGGAGATTTTGGAGGCCAGGCGGCTGGAGGAGTTCTCTCTGGAGCTGGTGGGCGGGGGAAAGGGGCTCGATAAAAAGCTTGAGACCTCCAGGATACAGAAACCTGGCCTTCTTCTCACCGGGCTTCTAGAGGAGCTTCACTCCGACAGGGTGCAGATATTCGGGGCCGCCGAGATAGGGTATTTGAACAGCCTCGAAGGCGACAGGCTCAAGCTCGCCCTGAGCGTGCTTGAAAAGCCGGACCTGCCGGCCATCATACTCACGAGGGGGCTCGGTCCGCCGAGGTTTTTGCTCGAAATTTGCAACCGCAGAGACATCCCGCTGCTGAAGACGAGTTGCACGTCATCGGTCTTCATAGAGGGTTTTGTAAAGTACCTTGAGGAGAGGCTCGCGCCTTCCACGACGCTGCACGGCGTGCTTGTGGATGTCCTCGGGGTCGGGATCCTCATAATCGGCAAATCCGGCATCGGCAAAAGCGAGTGCGCCCTTGACCTCGTCTCAAGGGGCTACAGGCTCGTCTCCGACGACATAGTCATAGTCAAGAAGATGCCCCCGTCCATCCTCTTCGGGACCTCGACGGACATCATCCGTTACCACATGGAGATAAGGGGCATAGGGATAGTCAACATAAAAGACCTTTTCGGCATCACCGCCATAAGGCAAAGAAAGCAGATGGACATGGTCGTCGAGCTCGTTAAATGGGAGTCCGACAGCGAGTACGAGAGGCTCGGGTTCGAGGAGAACACATACAATATCCTGGGCGTGCAGCTGCCGTACCTTAAGATCCCCGTGAGCCCCGGAAGGAGCGTGGCCCCGATAGTGGAGGTGGCTGCCAGGAACCAGATACTCAAGATTATGGGGCACCATTCGGCGAAAAACCTCGAGGCCGAGCTCAAGAGCGTCATGAAAGAGACTGGCAGAGAAGGGTAAGGGCCGGTCCGGCGATTTAAACTCTCGACGCGGCCTACAAACACAGCGAAGGTAAAGACTTGAAGGAAATACGGTTAGTCGTTCTAAGCGGACCTTCCGGTGCGGGAAAGAGTACGGCCATAAAGGCTCTTGAAGACCTTGGCTATTTCTGTGTCGACAACATGCCGGTCACCCTGCTGCCGAAGTTCATGGAGCTATTGGACCGTAACGGCGAGATCTCCAGGGTCGCGGCCGTTGTCGACGTGAGGGAGAGGGAGTTTTTAAAGGCGTTCAGCTCCATCTTCAGCGAACTCAAGGAAGCCGGGTACGGCGTGGAGCTTATATACCTGGACACCGCGGATGACTATCTTGTAAGGAGGTTCAGCGAGACAAGAAGGCGCCACCCGCTGGCTGACTCCGACAGCCCCCTGGACGGCATACTCAAGGAGAGGGACCTTCTGAAGGAGGTAAAGGCGCATGCCGACAGGGTGGTGGACACGACGAACTTCAATGTCCACCAGCTGAGAGAACTGATAAAAGAGCTCTTCTCGGGGCCAGTCTCGCAAGAGAAGATGTCCGTTAACCTGATCTCCTTCGGCTACAGGTACGGGATACCGACGGACGCGGACCTGGTCATGGACATAAGGTTTCTTCCGAACCCGTTCTTCGTCAATTCACTCAAGAGCCTTGACGGCACCGATAAGCGGGTCAGGGACTATGTCCTCGAAAAGGATGAGACAAGGGAGTTTCTAAAGAGGTTCACCGACTTCGTCGGCTACCTGATACCCCTTTACTGGAAGGAAGGCAAATCCTACCTTACCATAGCCGTGGGCTGCACTGGAGGCAAGCACAGGTCAGTTGTCGTGGTCGATGAGCTTGCGGGAAAGCTAGACAGGAAGATAATCGTGCCGCGGATAAGGCACCGTGACATATTCAAGACCTGAGGTTTAAGCCGGGGGTCTTTCGCCGTGATAAACGGGGCGTTCTGCCGTTTCGCCGGTGAAGGCAGGCCGGGCCGCCCGGAAGACCGGGCGCATAGATACCCGGGCTTTACAGCCGCGGTCTTTTCGGGCTGCGAGCTACCCCTGGCTTCTCAGGGCGCTAAAAATAAAAAGCCGGAGTGTAATGATGGTAGGAGCCATAGTCGTAACGCACGGGAGCCTCGCCGCCAGCCTCGTTGAAGTCGCCGAATCGATAACCGGTAAGATTGAGAACGTCAGGGTAGTTTCGGTCCGGAACTCCGATACCACAGAGTCGATAAGAAGCGCCCTCTCGGGTTTTGTCAGGGAGGTGAACACCGGCAGCGGGGTCATCATCTTCACCGACATGTTCGGCGGGACCCCGACCAACATAGCCCTGTCGCTCCTCGAAGACGGCAAGGTGGATGTGATAACGGGCGTGAACCTGCCGATGCTCATCAAGTTCATAGGCAACAGGACGGAGAAACGCCTCTCCGAGGTGGCGCTTCTATTGAAGGATTACGGGCAGAAGAGCATCGTGCTGGCCGGTGACATGCTCAAGGAAAAGAAGTAGGTTTCCACGGCTCAAACGGCAAAAATGATCGTACAGGGGCGCTGTAAGAAGCCCCGGGCCTGAAAACGCGAGCGAACAGGGATTGTAAACCTCCATACATTTAGAATATCCACCGCGGCAAGCCGCGGTGGATATTCAATCCAACGGTATGCTTACTTTAGTAAGAGTCGATGATCGTCTTCTTCACGGCCAGATAATCTGCGCCTGGGTCCCCTTTGTAAAGGCGGACTCTCTCATCGTGGCTTCTGACGAGGCTGCAGGCGACAGTCTCATAAGCGAGATCATAGAGTCGTGCGGCTGCAAGGGCTTGAACGTCTGCGTAAAGAAGATAGCCGACGCCGTAAGATGCGTATCCGGGGCCGAAAAGGAGCGGATAATACTTATCGTGGGCAATCTGGCTGACGCCATGCGGGTCTATGAGAAAGGGCTCAAGTTCTCAAAGCTCAACCTCGGCAATATCCATCACGACGACAACGGCAAGAAGATCACCCCGTCCGTGACAGTAAACCCGGAAGACGAAGAGATCATAGGGAGGTTCACGGAGATGGGCGTCTCCGTGGAGATACGGGATGTGCCGGCCAGTTCCTCTTCCCCTTACCATGAGTCGAAAAGGAGGTCAGGCTGAGCGGCATAGTTTCCAGCTCCCTCGTCGCGGCCTCCGTCGGAGGCGCGCTGTCGCTTGACAGGACCGCCGCCTTCCAGACGATGGTCTCAAGGCCGATAGTGGCTTCTCCGGTAATAGGGTACTTCCTCGGCAACGTCGAGGCCGCCCTTATAGTCGGGGCCGTCCTCGAACTTCTTTTTATCGGGGACCTGCCGGTAGGCAGCTACATCCCGGTCCATGAGACCGGGGTGGCCGTCCTTGTGACGGCAGCCACCGTAAACGCCATACCGGTCTCTTTTCCGGCGGAGGGGGTCCTGCCGGTAGTCCTTCTTTTTGCCATACCCGTATCGGCGTTTTATCAAAAGGCTGATACAATAGTAAGGAGGGTCAACGCGAGGTTTTTCGATAACGCGATGACCTTGCTGGAGAACGGCGAAGAGGCAAGCCTTGTGAGAGAAAATCTCAAGGGGGCGGCTCTGTTTTTCCTTACAAGTTTTGTCTCGATCTTCGTGACAACGCTGCCCGTCATTGCTCTGGCGCGGCTTGCCGGCCCGCTGATCCTGCCGTCGGCCGTTTATCCGGCTTTTGCCGGGTGCCTGATATTGGGGATAGCGGCCGGATTGAACGCCGTATATGCCGACAGGTCGTTTCTTATATTCTCCGTGGCCGGACTGGCGGCGGCTGCAGCGGTGATGGTGAGGCTATGATCTCAAGGAGCGCGTTCCTCAAAGTCTTTTTAGGCTCTTTTTTTATCCAGGCCTCCTGGAGCTTTGAGAAGATGCAGGGCCTGGGGTTCGCCTCCGCGATCTCCCCGGCCTTAAAAGAGCTCTACAACGATAAAAAGCCGAGGCTGGAGGCTTTAAAAAGACACCTCGCCTTCTACAACGCCCATCCCTACATGGCGTCCCCGCTGCTCGGGGCCTCGATAAACCTCGAGGAGAAGGCTGAAAAGGGAGAAGCGCAAGGGGCCCAGGTCCAGAAGTTCAAGTCCATGATAATGGGCTCTTACGGAGCGATCGGGGACTCTTTTTTCTGGGGTTCCGTGAGACCCATGGCATCGGTCGTCGGCGTGCTGTCGACTTTCCTCTGGGGGTGGAAGGGGCCGCTGGTATTTCTTCTGGTCTATAATCTTTTTCACCTCTGGATGAGGTGGCACGGGCTTAAGGAGGGGCTCGTCCTCGGCAAGGATGTCGTCGGGTACATAATGTCGCTGGACCTGCCTGAGTGGGGTCTGAGGTTCAAACGCGTCTCGGCTGCAGTACTCGGGGTCGTCACCGTTGTGGCGCTCGGGTCTTTATTCGGGGTGGCCGGGCCTCCGGTCAGGAAGTGGCTGTGGCTCGGGGCCGGGCTGCCGGCCGTAATAGCGGCCGTGCTGGTACTCAGTCTGCTTTTTAAAAGGGGTCTGTCGGTATCGAAGCTTATATTCATAATAACCCTGCCATTAATACTATACGGACTATTATTGAGGTATTAACCCATGGAGATGATCGGACAGATGCAGGACGCGATTGAAAAGATGTTCATTATTAAGAACAAGCTGGGGCTTCACGCCAGGGCCGCGTCCCTGTTCGTACAGCTCGCCAGCAAGTACGATTCCGACATCGCGGTCAGGAAAAACGACCAGGAAGTCAACGGCAAGAGCATAATGGGCATCCTCATACTCGCCGCCGCCCAGGGAACACGGATAACGGTAAGGGTCAGCGGCACTGACGCGTCCGTGGCCATGGACGCGCTCGGGGAACTCATCGACGGCGGATTTGGTGAAGATTGATGACTGACCCCAAGAAACAGGTCGTGCTGATGAAGGGCATAGGCGTATCCTCCGGGATCGTAATAGGACAGGCCTATTTCATGGAAAGGGGCGTGGTCGAACCGGCCCAGTTCTGCTACCTTGACAGCCGCGAGACCGAGGGCGAGATAGAAAGGTTCAAGAACGCCCTCAAGGAGAGCAGGGACCAGCTCTCCCGCATCAAGAAGAAGATGGAGGATGACCAGAGGGGCAAGGAGCATATCCGTATCATCGACGCGCACCTGATGATACTCAAGGACAACATGCTCATAAACGACACCATCAAGGTCATCAAGGAAGATCGCGTCAACGCCGAGTGGGCCTTGAAGACGGTACTTAAAGACCTCATGGAGTACTTCAACAGGATGGATGACGAGTACCTGCGTGAGCGCTCCACCGACATCGAGCACATCGTCAACAGGGTCCTTATCAACCTCATGGGCAGGAAGCACGAGCCTATCGCCGACCTGAAGACCCCCTCCATCATAATCGCGCACGACCTCGCCCCTACGGACACGGCGCAGATGGTAAAGGGCATGGTGCTCAGTTTTTTGACGGACGTCGGCGCAAGGACGTCTCACACGGCCATCATGGCCCGCTCCCTTGAGATACCGGCGGTAGTAGGCCTTGAGTCCATAACGAGGAAGGCGGAGAACGGGGACACGATAATCGTTGACGGGACAACCGGCACCGTCATAATAAACCCCTCGGAGAGCGTGGTCGAGGTCTACAGGAGGAGGAGGGAGCGGTACGAGAACTACGGAAAAGCGCTCTTCCATTATAAGGACCTCCCGTGCGAGACCAAGGACGGGAGAAGGATAAGGCTTGTCGGGAACATGGAGATAGTCGAGGAGATAGACTCCCTTGTGGAGCACGGGGCAGAGGGAATAGGCCTCTACAGGACGGAGTTTCTGTATCTCAACAGAAAAGACCTGCCGAGCGAGGACGAGCATGTGCGCGCGTACAAGCAGGTCGTAAAGAGGATGGCCCCCGACCCGGTCATCATACGAACCCTCGACATCGGCGCCGATAAGGCGATAGCCGGGGCCGAGCAGGCCAAGGAGATAAACCCCGCGATGGGCTTGAGGGCCATAAGGTTTTGTCTCAAGAATATCGATATCTTCAAGACGCAACTGCGCGCGATATTGAGGGCGAGCGCCAACGGCAAGATAAAGATAATGTTCCCGATGATCTCGGGCATAGATGAATTGAGGAGGGCCAAGGCCCTCCTGGAAGAGGCAAAAGAGGAGCTTTGCGCCGAGGGCAGGCCCTTCGACCGGAACATAGAGATAGGCGCGATGATAGAGGTGCCTTCTGCCGCGATAATAGCCGACCTCATAGTAAAAGAAGTGAACTTCGTCTCCATAGGCACCAACGACCTCCTGCAGTATTCGCTCGCCATAGACAGGGTCAACGAGCACGTGGCGTACCTCTATGAACCGTTCCACCCGGCGGTGTTGAGGATCATAAAGACCGTGGCTGACGCCGGGGCCAAGGCCGGGGTGACCGTCGGGGTCTGCGGCGAGATGGCCGGGGAACCGGAGTACGCCCTGATACTCGTCGGGTTCGGCATCGAGCAGCTCTCGATGAACGCGTTTTCCATATTGAGGGTCAAGAGGCTTATCAGGTCCATAAATTACGCAGAGGCGAAAAAGATTTGCAAGACTATTGTCGGGCTGCCTACCGCCAAGGAGGTGGAACACTACATAAACGCGAAACTGCCGGGGCTCTACAGGGAAGAGTTCTGGGGCTGAGGCGGCGCGCATGTCCCCGGTGCAAAGGGCCGTGGCCGCGCCGGGAAAGTTTTTTTAATTGACAAATCACCTCTAAGATTAAATAATATGCAATTCTGCACCCCTAAAAGACTAAAAGGAGGGCTTTAAATTAATGAGGGAGTATTTATTCACTTCAGAATCTGTCACGGAAGGTCACCCGGATAAGGTAGCGGACCAGGTCTCGGACGCGGTACTTGACGCCATTTTAAAAGAGGACCCCAAGAGCAGGGTCGCCTGTGAAACCCTGGTGACCACGGGACTCGCCCTTATAGCCGGCGAGATAACGACAAGGGCGCAGATCAACTACCAGGACGTCGTAAGGGAGACGATCAGGGACATAGGCTACACCGACGCGAGCATGGGATTTGACTACAAGACCTGCGCGGTCATGATCACGCTCGACAGGCAGTCGCCCGATATCGCTATGGGCGTGGACAGCTCCGAGGCGAAGGAGCAGGGCGCCGGAGACCAGGGCCTCATGTTCGGCTACGCTTGCGACCATACTCCCGAGCTCATGCCGATGCCCATATCTCTTGCGCACAAGATAACCAACAGGCTCGCCGAGGTCAGGAAGAAGGGGATACTCAAGTTCATCAGGCCCGACGGCAAGAGCCAGGTCACGATCAGATACATAAACGGCAGGCCCGCGGCAGTCGATACCGTGGTCGTATCCAGCCAGCACAGCCCGGATGTCGAGCAGAAGGTCTTAAGGGAAGCGATCATCGAAGAGGTGGTAAAAAAGGTCGTCCCGGCAAACCTCCTCAACGCAAAGACAAAGTACCATATAAACCCGACCGGCAAATTCGTAGTGGGCGGCCCGCACGGCGACTGCGGACTCACGGGAAGAAAGATCATAGTCGACACCTACGGCGGCCACGGAAGCCACGGCGGCGGGGCGTTTTCGGGCAAGGACCCCTCCAAGGTCGACAGAAGCGCGTCGTACCTCGCCCGCTACATAGCGAAAAACGTCGTTGCCGCGGGGCTTGCCTCCGAGTGCGAAGTCCAGCTCGCCTACGCCATAGGCGTGGCTGACCCGGTCTCGGTAATGGTCGACACCTTCGGCACCGAGAAGATTCCCCAGGAGAAGATCGAAGACCTCATCAAGGCGAATTTCCGCATGAAGCCTGCCGAACTCATCAAGGACCTTGACCTTTTGAGGCCCATCTACAAAAACACCGCCGCCTACGGGCATTTCGGCAGATCCGGCGATGGTTTCAGATGGGAGCTTACGGACAAGGCCGAGGGATTGAAAAAGGCGGCAGGGGTCGGCGCGTAACAGGTTTCACTTGCCGTAATCACTTTAGCAGGCTGTCGTAAGGCGGCCTGCTAAAGTTTTGTTAAGGATTTGCGTTCTCATTAAAACAATATGGAGGAGAGATGGATTATCACGTAAAGGATATCGGACTTAGAGGAATGGGCAAGAAGAGGATAGAATGGGCGGAGCTGGACATGCCCGTTTTAAGGAAGGTGAAGGAGAACTTCAGCAAGAAAAAGCCTCTGAAGGGCACCAGGATAGCCGCGTGCCTGCATGTAACGACCGAAACGGCCAACCTGATGGCAACCCTGAAGGCTGGAGGGGCCGATGTGACGCTTTGCGCCTCGAACCCCCTGAGCACGCAGGACGATGTGGCGGCCTCCCTTGTAAAGGACTACGGTATCCCCGTATACGCCATAAAGGGCGAGGACAACAAGACCTACTATAAGCACCTGAACGCCACTCTCGACAAGAAGCCCAACATAACGATGGACGACGGGGCCGACCTCGTTTCACTCCTCCACACGGACAGGAAGAGTCTGGCCGCCGGGATCATCGGCTCCACCGAAGAGACCACGACCGGCGTTATAAGGCTTAAAAGCCTCGCGGCCAACAAGATACTCAAGTTCCCCGTCATCGCCGTCAACGACGCCTCGACAAAGCACTTTTTCGACAACCGCTACGGCACCGGGCAGTCGACCCTGGACGGGATACTCAGGGCGACCAACAGGCTCTTTGCCGGCTCGACTTTCGTCGTCTGCGGATACGGCTGGTGCGGCAAGGGTGTGGCGATGAGGGCGAAAGGCATGGGCGCCAATGTCGTCGTGACGGAGATAGACCCGCTGAAGGCGCTTGAGGCCGTTATGGACGGCTTCAGGGTGATGCCGATAGCGGATGCCGCCGGGATCGGCGATTTCTTCTGCACGGTCACCGGTAACCTGAACGTAATAAGGAAAGAGCACTTCGTGAAGATGAAGGACGGAGCGCTGGTGTCCAACTCCGGGCACTTCAACGTCGAGCTTGACCTCAGGGGCCTTAAGGCCGCAAGCAAGGGCAAGAAGGTCGTAAGGGAGTTCGTCGAGGAGTACGCCATGAAGAACGGCCGCAAGGTATGCGTGCTGGGCGAAGGCAGGCTCATAAACCTCGCCGCCGCCGAAGGCCACCCTGCAAGCGTCATGGACATGAGTTTCGCCAACCAGGCGCTGGCGGCTGATTTTCTCGTAAAGAACGGGAAAAAGCTCTCAAACCAGGTCTATGTCGTCCCCGAGGCGATAGACAAGGAGATAGCCAGGCTTAAGCTTGCCGCCCTCGGGATGAAGATAGACAACCTTACCTCTGAGCAGAAAAAGTACCTCGCCTCATGGGAAATGGGCACATAGGGCCCTTGACAGATCCGGATTCTCAAAAGGGGCGGGTCTTTACCCGCCCCTTTTTTTTTAAAAATCAGCAGGTTGGGAGGTTTTTTGCCCGTACCCACCCTGAAAGACCGGCGCCGCCTGCCGCTAAATGGCCGCCCGGACACAGGCGCCCTTAGAAAACCGCATAACCGGTTAAAAACCTTTACAAAATGCCAGGCGGTTGGTAAAATGAAACTCAATACCGGCTACAGCCTTTGCCGATAATCTTTTTCATCCGTTACCGCCATGCCTCTAAGAGTAATGGCCGGATACGGTCGGCATCGGATATTTCAAGTCGCTCATTTTCCTGTGACGGAGAGAAATCATATGGCTCTTTCCATGCACACCGCCTATGCAGCTCAACTCTTTTCCTCAAATTTAATCCTGTCACGGCCGATATTGTATTATAGAATGGTCTCCACCCGGACTCCTTTTCACATCCTGAGACACTAACGCAAGCTCCCGGAAAAAGGCCTAATAATAGTGGCGAAAATAGACATACAATCAGACCGTTTAAGGGAATTCCTGGCAGAGGCAGAGGATATCCTCAACTCGATGGGAAAAGACCTTCTTAAGCTCGGCAAGGGGGTCAAGGCCGGCATCATCGACCCTGCGGTCTTGAACAGCATATTCCGCTCCGCCCACACCCTGAAAGGCATGTCCGGGATATTCGACTTCACGGACATGTTTTCCTTGAGCCACTCCCTGGAGGACACCTTAGATCTCCTGAGGCTCGGAAGGACCGTCCTTACCGACGAGGTCCTCGACAACGTTATGGCCGCCCATGAGCTTCTTGTAAGGATAGTGGCGTCGAAGGGCACGGCCAACTTCACGGACGAGATAGAGCGCCTGAAGAACTCCCTCGGCAAGAGCCACCGTGTAAAGAAGGCCAGGTCAGGGGAGCAGATAGACAAGGAGGTACTCTCCGCCCTCACCGAGTACGAGGAGCACAGGTTCAGGGAATGCCTCAGAGAGGGCAAGAACCTGTTCATAGTAAACGTAAGGTTCCCGATCACAAGCTTCGACAAGGGCTACGCGGCCCTTATCGAGGCCTTGAAGAACCACTCGGAGGTCATAGCCACCCTCCCGTCGGCCAAGACCAGCCACGAAACGCTCTTTTTCGATATTCTCATAGGCACGAAGAACGACAGGGCGTTCATCTCAAACTTTCTCAGAGACATTGCCGAAGTAGAGATAAGGGTCATAGCCGAGCCTTCTTCCAGGGGCGCCGCGCATGACCAGATGAAATCCGAGCCCTCCCTCGAGGTGATAACGGGTCATGGAAGGCAGCACGGGAAAGAGACCTTAAGGAGGGTCAGCAACACCGTAAGGGTCAATATCGGAAAGCTCGACAACATCATGAACATCGTAAGCGAGCTCGGGATCCTCAAAACGAGCATCGCTTCCCTGAGCGCCGAGCTCAAGAGCAGCAGCGAGTTCTCGGTCTACGGACTGGAGCTGTCCAGGAGCGAGAAGTCCCTTGAGAGAAAACTCGCGGAGCTCCGTGAAAGCGTCCTCGACGTGAGGATGGTGCCGATAGGCCAGCTCTTCGGCAGGTTCGACACCTTCACAAACAAGCTCTCCAGGGAATCCGGCAAAGAGACCAGGATGGTCACCTACGGGGATGAGACCGAGCTCGACAAGCTCATAGTCGAGGAGCTCTCCGACCCGCTCATGCACATAATAAGAAACGTCATCGACCACGCCATAGAGGCGCCGGCCGTGAGGGAGGCCCTCGGCAAACCAAGGGCCGGCGCGATCACCCTGAGCGCGTACCAGAAGGGCAACCATGTGGTTATTGAAGTGAAGGACGACGGGGCGGGGATGGACGCGGATTTCATCAGGGGCAAGGCCGTTGAGAAAGGGATCGTGACCAGGGAGTACGCGGCCGGGCTTACCCGGCAGGAGGCCTTTGAGCTGATATTCATGCCCGGGTTCTCCACGCGCGACACGGTAAGCGAAACCTCCGGCAGGGGCGTGGGCATGGATGTGGTAAAGGAGAACATAACCAGGCTCTCGGGCATAATAGACATAGAGACCGTGCAGGGCAAGGGCACCCGGTTCATGCTTACGATACCGATAACCCTGGCCATCATCCAGGCCCTGATAGTCGAGGACTCCGGGAAACGCTACGCCGTGCCCCTGAACGCGGTCATCGAGATAATAGACTTGAGGTCCCCGGAGGAGCGCTCCGGCGACATGGAGTCCATAAAGGTGCATAACAGGGAGATCCCGTCGGTACGCCTGTCGAGGTACTTCGGCAAAAAGAGCTCGGCAAGGGATGTCTGCTACGGGATAGTGGCTGGCCTCGCCGAGCACAGGCTGTGCGTCATAGTCGACTCTCTCGTCGAGGAGCTCGACGTAGTCATCAAGCCCCTGCCAAGGATACTGAAGGTCCCGGGTATCGCGGGCGCCACCGACATGGGCGAAAAAGGCACGATCCTCGTACTCGATATAACCGGGATACTCGACCAGGTACTCAAGGAGAGAAAGACCGGGCCCCCGGAGCGTCCGTCATCCGCGCCGGATCAAAACGATGAAAAAACAAAAGCTGAACAACTTACATAACGACGCCGCGGCTTCTCACCAGGAGACCGTAGCGCCGACCGAGGGCAATTACGCCGAAAGCCTTGAGAGGAACTCGCTGGAGGGGGAGAAGCTCCATATCGTCTCTTTCTATCTCAACGGAGACGAGTACGCCTTCGAGGTGACGGACGCCGTAGAGGTATTAAGGTCGAGACAGGTCACCGAGGTACCCAGGACGCCATGGTTCATATCCGGGATACTTTCGGTGCGGGGCGAGATGGTCCCTGTGATAGACCTCAAAAAGAGGCTCGGCCTCGCCACTGACGGCCCCGCGGCCGGCAGGATACTCATCACCGCGGCGGATGACCTGAAGGCCGGGTTCACGGTCGACAGGCTCGCCGGGGTCAAGGAAGTTCCGGTAAAGTCCGTTGAGGCGCCGGATGAGAAGGGTTCCCGTTTTTTGCGGGGCGTCATCCGCGCCTTCGAGGCGCCGATACTGCTGCTGAACATCTCCTTGCTCACGGACATGCCGCCCGGTAGTTTTCCTAAAACAGAACGAGCATAGATGGAAAAGAAAAAATCCAGGCAGATAGGCCATGATTTTCAGTTCGCGCGCTTCAGACTCGGTGAACGCGAGTTCGGGATAGAGATAAAGAAGGTCAAAGAGATAATACGCTTAAGAGAGACCTCAAGGGATCCCTCTTGCCCGCCGTTCCTTGAAGGCTTCATCCGCTTGAGAAATATCGTTGTGCCGGTCCTGGACTTAAGAAAGAGGTTTTCGCTTCCGTTTACAGAGTCCGAACACGCCAGGATAATAATAATTCTGGTCGAGGGTCTGATAGCGGGTCTGGTAGTCGATGAGGTCAATGACGTTACCGCCGGAGGCACGCAGATGACCGACAAACTCTCCGAACCCGAGCCGTGGAACGGATGCGTCGAGGCCGTCGTCGAGACCCAGGGCGTGACGGTACGGATAATAGACCCGTCGGCGCTTCTGACCCGCGACGAGAAGTCATTCCTGTCGGCGCCATTTTCGGAGGGTAAGGGATGAGCAGTGGAACTTAGAGTCCTGGTGATAGACGACTCGGCCTATGCCAGGGCCGCGTTAAGGGGAATGCTTGAGACGATGCCGGGCGTCAAGGCCAGTGTCGCCACGGCGGCTGACGGCCTGGACGGCTACAGGCAGACGCTCAAGTCCGCTCCCGACCTTATAATGCTCGACCTTGAGATGCCGGTTATGGACGGCTTTACCTTCTTAAGACTCATGAGGGGTTCCCGTGTCCCGGTCATTGTCGTCTCGGGAAGAAAGTCCGAGCAGAGCGCGTCAAAGGCCTTGGAGCTTGGCGCCTCGGCCTATATCGAAAAACCCACGCACCATACCTCTGACAAGCTCTTTACGCTGAGAGGGGAGATTTCCAGAAAAGTCAGCGCGATCCCGCTTTCGAGGTCCACCGCGCCCGGCAAAAGCCGGTTCAAGGCCTCGGATATCCATCCGGGCTCTCCCGAGGCGGTCATCATAGGCGCCTCCAGCGGCGGCCCCGGGGCCGTGACCTCGGTGATAAAGGCGCTGCCGGCGGGCCTCTCTTCCAGTTTTGTGGTATCCTTGCATATGCCCGCATGGCTGGCAGTACCTTTTGTACAGAGGCTTAACGCTGAATCCCTTCTCCCTGTCAAGGTCGCCGGGGACAACGAGCCGGTTGAGAAAGGGGTAGTGCTGGTGGCCCCGGGAGGCTGTCATATGTCGTTTTTCAAGAAGGACGGGTCGGTCTTCACAAGCCTTGCCCCGGCTGGAGGAACGGATATCAATGTCCCTTCGATAGACCAGGTCTTTTCATCAGGCGCCAGGGTCTGGGGCGCGGGCCTCGTAGGCGTGGTCATGACGGGGATGGGCGAAGACGGGAGTAAAGGCATCGTAAATATCAAGGAACACGGCGGGGTCGTTCTCGCCGAGTCCAGAGAGAGCGCCGTAGTCTACGGCATGCCCGAAGCCGCCGTTTCCACGGGCAGGGTAGACCGCGTGCTCTCAAGCGCAGGCATAGGCGCGTGGATAGCCGAGAGGTGCGCCATGGCCGCGACAAAATTGGCTTGAAAAAACCGCCTTTTTTTGGTATTATATAACATTCAACGGGTACTCGCCGCAATCCCGCCGCCCTTTAAGCGGGTCAAGGCGGGCTATAAAAATGCCAAACGCCTTACCGTGAAGAACCTCAGTCATTTATGGCGGGGTTCTTCAATAGGGCATTTGTCCGGCTTGACCGTAAAATAATGGAGGAGAAGTTGATAAAAAAGTCCCGAGACAAAAAGCAAGGTTCAGGTCTTTCGACGCTCTTCCTTTTATTGGCGGCTCTCGTCATCCTCGCCGGGTGCGCCGGAGTAAAAGAGGCGCAGACAACGAGGGACCCGAAAGAGCTTTACGACAAGGCCATGACCGCTTATCTCGCGGACAAGTACGACGACGCCGAGAAGTACTTCAGGGCGCTTATGGAAGACCATCCTTTGAGCCCGTACTCACTCGATGCCCAGCTCCTGCTCGGCGACGTTTGTTACGCCCAGGAGAAGTACGATGACGCCGGTTCGTACTACACCAACTTCGTAGCCCTCCATCCCTCTCATCCCAGGGCCTCTTACGCCTTATTCCAGAAGGGGATGAGCCACTTTAAAGACGTATTGACAATCGACCGGGACCAGACATCCACGAAAAAGGCCCTCTTCGCCTTTGAAGACCTTGTCAAGGCCTACCCCGACTCCCCCTACGGCGATAAGGCCAGGGAACTCGTACGGTTCCTGAAAAGAAGGCTTGCCGACAGGGAGTTCTACATAGCCAGTTTTTACTACAAGGGGAAGAACTACAAGGGCGCGCTCGCCAGGTTCAGAGACATCCTCAAGAACTACCCGGACGCCGGGGTCACGGATGAGACTCTTTACTACATAGGCGAATCATACGCAAGGCTTGGGGAGAAAAAACTCGCCTCGGACGCATATTCCACGCTTATAGCCAATTTCCCTGACAGCCCCTTCGTTAATGACGCCAGAGACAGACTATCGAGGCCACTTTAAGCAGTATCAGTTTAAGACCCGGTTACGGCTTTCCCGGCGTTGCCTGCACGGAGAAACGGCATTGAAGCTCACCGCGGGAATCGCGGGTAATCTCCGAAATGTATGGAAGTCTAGAATTTCCATGCGCTCGCCGACCTCGCCGGCCAGGCTGCGAGGAACGCGAGCGCTCTGCATTTTCATGGAATACAGACCGTTATTGTCGATGACGCAAGGAGGCTTGATGGATAAGGGCTGGCAGCATAACTACGACCTCGGCAAGAAGTTCTTCGAGGAGAAGAAATACGACACCGCTCTACAGTACCTCGAGAAGGTAACCGGAGAGAAGAACAACTATGCCGATGTATACAACATGCTTGGGCTCATCTACTACAACTACTCCAGGTTTGAAGATGCCATCAAGTCCTTCAAAAGGGCCCTTGAGATAAACCCCAGCTACACCGAGGTATCACTTAACCTCTCCGTCGTCTTCAACGAACTCGGCATGTTCGAGAAATCGAGCGAGATATACTCCATGGCAAAGGAGACCCGCAAGGGCACGCACTCCTACCTCGACCCGTACGTAAAGGGGAAGCTTGCCAACATGCACGCGGGACTCGGCACCATCTATAAGGACCTCGGTTTTTACAGTCAGGCCGTCGAAGAGTACAAAAAGGCCCTTGAGCTGAGGCCCGATTTCGTTGACCTGAAGACAGACCTCGGGTCCGCGTACAGGGACATGTTGGACTACCACGGCGCGATACGCGAGCTTGAGGATGCCATAAAGATCAACCCCGAATACACGGCCGCCAGGATACAGCTCGGCCTTACTTACTACACCATGGGCCAGCACGAAAAGGCGAAGACCGAATGGCTCAAGGTCTTAAGGCAACAGCCTGACAACAAGATGGCGCAGATGTACATGAACCTCCTTTTGACGCCGTCGAGACAGGCCCCCTGAAAATGCGTCGCGAGCGCGTGGGGGCGCGAGCGAATAGAAGACTTCGCGCTTACATTCCAAAGAACTCCCTCGGCAAGACGCCGATAGGTTGAAGGGGCCCGCCATAAAGTACGGGGACCCTTCACGGTAAGGCGTTTGTCATTTTTACAGCTCGCCTTGACCCGCTTATGGAGCGACGGGATCGCGGCGTTCACCCGTTCAACAGGGCCTGCTTCCTCCCTTGAAAAATTTCTCCTTCTTTCCTAAAATCTGATATAATTCTTCGGAACCGCGGGCGTAGCGCTCGATGGGTTCGCCGCTGGTTTTAAGGCGCTTCGGTTTCCAGAACGCGGAAAAAAAGGCGCAGTCGCATCAGGGAGGGGTACATGAAGGCTAAGGTGTCGGCGATACTGGTGTTGTTGACGTTCTTTGTTTTAGCGAACGGCGCGGCGTACGCGGAGTCCGAGCTGGTCAAGAAGTTCAGGCGCGCGCTCAACTCCAAAGACTTCGCTACAATGACTATCCTCGTACAAAAGAACAGGAACAATATCCCCTCGGAGGTAAACGCCCTTGTGGATGAGGCGTTCAGTCCGGGCGCGGCCGCCGACACGAGGGAGTCTATGTTTACGGTAGCCGAGTTCCTGGCCGACGAGTACAAGAATCAGACCGGTGACATAAGCCTCCTTAAAAGCGTGAAGGTCAGGATATTCGAGTCCAAGCTTTCAAAGCCGGTCAACCCGGCGCTTCAGGACGGCGTCTATACGGTGGAGAGCGTATCGTCCGACAAAGTCAAAAATATCTTCATACCGGACAACATCATAATCAAAAAGGGCTCTACCGTCAGATGGGTCAATAACGACAATGTCGCGCATCTTTTGGCTTCGGTCCCCGTTATCGGCGGCGGCGGCATCTTCTCGCCTACTATCGATCCGGGTAGTACCTGGCAGTACACGTTCAATAAGGCCGGAGAGTACTACTACATCTGTTTTATCCATAAGGTGATGTACGGAAAAGTGACGGTGGTCGAGTAAAACCGCCAAAGCGATATGGCCCCGGGGCATGTTTAAAGGACATGCCTTTTTTTATTTGCGCACGGCGTAAAGATAGACTACCTGTACTTTCATGCGGCTGACAGATTAATCACAATATTCCCTGTAGCGAGCTAGCAGGGTTTTCTTGTAAAATGCTCCCCCTCGATGGGGGAGGGCAGGGTGGGGGTGAAAAAATGTTTTCACCCTCCCATCAAGGGAGGGGATTTTTTTGTCTTTTAGTGGGTTCAGGTTTGTAACCTGAACCAAATGTTTCGGAGCAGGTTACAAACCTGCTCCTGCAAAAGTGCTGGCGCACGGCGGGTTAAATACAACCTGTTTTGTTTAGTCTTGTCTTTCCAAACCCCAGCGGGGCGTAGGGTGAGGCCGCCTAAGGCGTAGGCGGGTGCGCGAGCGGGGAGGAATTAAGCGCAGCGGTTAAGCGGGCGAAGCGCACGGGACTGGGGAGGGAGAAAGCGGCCAGAACCCTACCCCCAAGAAACGCCCGGCAGGGCGTAAAAAGCTCTACTGCCAAAAAATAATAAAATCCAAAAATAAATCTTTCTACTGGCGGGTTCAATCTTGCAGATTGAACCCGAATGATTCGCGGCT
>JACRCH010000033.1 GCA_016219115.1 Deltaproteobacteria bacterium | reverse complement strand
CTCCTGGTCTTCCCAGGTAAGAGGATAACCGGCGCCCGGTTTAGTCTCTACGTTGTTCCACCACATGTACTCGGCGCCTCTGCGGCTTGTCCAGACGTTTTTACAGGACACGCTGCATGTGTGGCAGCCGATGCACTTGTCCATGTGAAAACTCATTGAAAGTTGAGCTCTTATATCCATTTTACCACTTCACCTCCTGGTTTCTCATTTTTCTCACCAACACTGTTGTGTCCCTGATGATCGGGATCGGGCCCCAGCCGTTAAAGGCGTAGGAGAACTGTCCGTAACCGCCGGTCATGAGTGTCGGTTTGAGACGCTGCCTGGTAAGAGAGTTGTGGAAACCGCCCCTGATCTTGTTCCTCTGCTCAGCCTTGGGAATGTTAACGGTTCTTTCCTGTGAGTGATAGGCGAAACAAGTGCCTGTCGGGATCCTGGCGCTGACGACCGCGCGGCATACGAATATACCGTTGTCGTTGTAGGCCTCGATCCAGTCGTTGTCCCTGATACCAACGCTTTCGGCGTCCCTGTCGTTGATCCAGGCGGAGTTGCCGCCCCTTGAAAGGGTCAACATCCTCAGGTTGTCATAGTGGGTGGAGTGGATCTGCCACTTTCCGTGAGGCGTGATGTAGTTGAGCACCAGAGCGTCCGTCTTGTCGGACTTCTGGAGCTCGTTCATCTTCGCCGGGTTGAGCTTGTACTTGTGCACGCACAGGGCCTCGCCGAACTGGAGATAAACCGGGTGGTCGAGGTAGAAGTGCTGCTTGCCGGTCAATGTCCTCCAGGGCACCCTGCGTTCCGTCTGGATGGTCCATGTGCCGTAAGCCCTTCCCTTCCTGTTGTCGCCCGTCCACAGGGCGCTGGTGAGCCAGCGCCGCGGCTGGGCCACGATGTCGTCGTAGGTGACGGTGAAGTTCCTGTCGGGCCCGGCGATCTCTTCGGCGAGACCGTGTGCGCCTTCCCTGAACTCAACCTCTTCACCGTAGATGGCCTTGACGGCCTTCTTGGCGGCTTCGTAGTTCTCGGCATGGAGGCCCGTGTGGTGCTCCTCTTCGTGCCACTGCCTGTAGCTGACCTCGCCGTTCGTCGTGCCGGAGAAGGCCATGACGAAGTTGGCGGCCTCCTTGGCGGTGTTCAGGGCGATGAGCCTCTGGCCGTTGTGCTGAACGGTGTCGATGTGCTCCTGATCGGCGTAGTTCTCGTAGAGGTCCTTGCCGTCGAGCATGATGCCGTGGAAGCCGTACTTGCCCTTCATGAGCGGTCCTACGGCCGAGTACATCTTGTCGATGTTGGCGTAGTCCCTCTCAACGACGGAGATGCTGGGCATCGTCTTGCCGGGGATGGCTTCGCACTCGCCCTTCTTCCAGTCCTGTACGCCGTTGAGGGCAGGCTGCGCTATCTCGCCCGGCGTGTCATGGTTGAGAGGAGCGGTCATGATCTCCTTAACGGGTTTCGGGAAGTGCTTCTTCGCTATCGTGGAGAACTTCTCGGCAAGGAACTTGTACGCGTCCCAGTCGCTCTTCGATTCCCAGTTCGGCTGGACGGCCGCGCCCATCGGGTGGATGAAGGAATGGAGCTCAGTGGTGTTGATGTCTTCCTTCTCGTACCAGTGGGCCGCCGGGAGAACGATGTCGCAATAGGTCGGCGTGGTGTTCATACGCATGTTGAGGTCGACCAGGAGGTCGAGCTTTCCGAGCGGGGACTCCCTGTACTTGAGCTCCTTCAGGAATGGCTTGGCCACCTCATCGGTGATAAGGTTGTGGTGCGTGCCGAGGAGGAACTTGAAGAAGTACTCCTGACCTCTGGCGCTTGAACCAAGAGCGTTGGCCCTCCATATCAACCATACTCTTGGGTAGTTCTCGGGAGCGTCCGGGTCCGCTATGGCGAAGTCCAGCGTGCCGCTCTTGAGCTGCTTTACGACATAGTCCACGACCTCGGCGTCCGTCTTGGCGCCGGACCTCTGGGCCTCTTCATAGAGAGTGATGTTGTTCTTGTTGAACTGCGGGTAACCGGGCATCCAGCCGAGCCTTATGGACCTGACGGCGTAGTCGGCGGTGTGCTGGTACTCGAGCTGCGACTTGTCCGGCACATTGTGGTAGTCGGTTATCGCGGAGTCGTACTTGAACTGCTGCGTGTGGATGTACCAGTTGATCGGGTTGCTCATCAGCCTCGGGGGTCTTACCCAGTCGAGCGAGTGAGCGATCTGGCCCCATGAATCGAACGGAGCGAGCTTTTCCTGACCGACATAGTGCTGCAAACCGCCGCCGTTTCTTCCGACGCAGCCGCACAGCATCAGGGCGTTCATCGAGGCCCTGTACATAAGGTCGGAGTGGTACCAGTGGTTGAAGCTGGCGCCGCAGATGACCATCGAGCGGCCCTTTGTCACCTCGGCGTTGCCGGCGAACTCGCGGGCTACCTGGATGATGGTGTCACGGCCGATTCCTGTGTACTTCTCCTGCCACGCCGGTGAGTTGCCCTTGTCGTCGTCGTAGTTCTTGCAGTAGTCGCCGGCAAGACCCTTGCGGGCCACGCCCAGGTTGGCGATGTTAAGGTCGAATACGGTTGTTACCGGTACCCTTCCTTCCTTTGTCTCCACGTACTTGACGGGGACCTGCCTCTTGTACCTCTCGGGCTTATCGAGCTCGTAGAAGTTCACTTCAATGGCGTCGTCCTTCACGTCAAGGATGGAAAGGGCCGGATCGATGTCCTCGCCGGTCTTGCCGTCCTTGAGAAGAGTGTTCCACTTGCCGTGGCTCTCGTGCTTCTGGGGGTACCTGTAGCCCATACCGCCGTTTACCACGCGGGCCTTGCCCGTCTTTACGTCCCACATGCAGAACTTCCACTCCGGGTTGTCCTCATCGGCGTAGGGGGCGAGGTCGCAGGCCCTTAAGTAGCGGCCTATCTCGTAGCCGTCCTTGCTCTTCGTGAGCTTAACGAGGTTCGGAAGGTCCGTGTAGCTCCTTACGTAGCCCTCGAAGTACGGAGTCTTCTTGTCGACATAAAACTCCTTCAGGATGACGTGGTTGACGCCCTGCCAGAAGGCCGTGTCGGAACCTGTCTTTAACGGCACCCACAGGTCGGCGTACTTGGTGACCTGGGAGTAGTCGGGGGCGCATACCACGAGTTTGGCGCCGCCCATCCTGAGCTCGGAGACGAAGTGGCAGTCCGCGGTCCTTGTCATGTTCGGGTTGGCTCCGTTCATGACGACATAGCCCGCGTTGTACCAGTCGGCGCTCTCGCAGGAGTCGGTCTGCTCGCCCCATACCTCGGGCTCGGCGTTCGGAAGGTCGGTGTAGTAGTCGTAGAAGCTAAGATGCACGCCGCCTATAAGCTGGTTGTAGCGGGCGCCCGAAACGTAGCTGATCTGGGACATCGCCGGGATCGGTGAGAAGGCGATGTTCCTGTCCGGACCGTACTTCTTGATCGTGTGGATCTGGGCTGAAGCGATTATCTCGCAGGCGGTGTCCCAGTCGAACCTGCGGAATCCGCCCTTGCCCCTCGACCACTTGATCTTCTTGGAGAGCTCCGGGTTGTCAACGATGCTCCTCCACGCGTCGACCGGGTCGGAGTGCTTGCTCCTGGCTTCTTTCCAGGCATCAAGGAGTACGCCCCTGCAGTAAGGATACTTGATCCTGACGGGGCTGTATACGTACCAGGAAGCCGATATTCCTCTCTGACATCCCCTGGGCTCGTACGGGGGCAGTGACTGATCGAGTTTCGGATAGTCAACGGCCTGAAGCTCCCATGTGATGACCCCGTCCTTTACGTAGACCATCCATGAGCAGCCGCCTGTGCAGTTGTTACCGTGCGTGCTTCTTACCGTCTTGTCGTACTGCCAGCGGTTCCTGTAAAACTCTTCCCATCCCCTTTTTCCGGGGTTGATTTCATCTTGTATCCAGTTAGACATTTACCGTCCTCCTTTTCCGCCGTAATTTCTCCACAAGGCATCGTGAGCGGTACCGTTGTTCCTGTTCCTGTACCTGCCGCTCCAGATAATGTTGAAGATTATCAATATACCTACGAAACCGCCTAACCCGATTACCGTGAACGTGCCGGTGTGCGAAGGGGCAACGGCGGTCTTGCTCTGCTGCTCGAAGAACGCCCTTAAGTTGTCCACTTCCTCATCGGTCACGTTCTTGTTCGAGAAGATAGGACCCATGACCGGTGAGCCGCCGCCGTTGATCCAGGCGCCGCTTACGAACATGTTTTTTGAAGCGTCAGCGTAGATCTTGGTCAGGTTGGGGCCGACCACTCCGCCGCCAAGCTCGCCAACGCCGGCGCTGTGACATGAGATGCAAGGCGGTGCACCGTTTGTAAACCTCTTCTCTCCGGTGAACAGCGTCTTGCCGACGGCGGCATTACCCTTTTCCGCCGGGCCGGCCGGTGCCGCAGCCTGTTCAGCCGCCGGGGCCGGAGCCACAGCCTGTTCAGCCGCAGTGGCCGCTATCGGCAGAATCCCTGCAACAAGGGAAAAAGCCAATCCGAGTTGCAACCCTCTCCACAACATTCTTTTACAACTCTTTAAAACCATACCCTACACCTCCTTTACCTGCTGCTTTACTTTTTTTGTTTTATATATCTATCTATGATGCCATAGATAGGGTTAAAACCGACATTAAACCGTCATCCGTTCCTGCCACAGGGGGCTTCGCTTCAGGGAAAACAGTACCGCGCGTCCTTGTAGACCGGGCGTTACTGACGCAAATCACTATCCATCTTTCAATGGGATTTTTTGTTCAGCGAGCCATGGAACGATTAACGAAAAAGAAGAATATGCTCCAGATCACCTCTAGCAAGATTTTGCGTCGCTCTAAGAAGATCAAAACCGGTCTTTTGCGACCTCTCCACACTCCTGCCGTGAAGGCGAGCGTCAGGTTTTTCAGTCCTGTACTTGCTTACAAACTCCAGGAGCCTTGCCCGGAACTTAAATACAACCACTTCCATGCCGCCGACCGGCTGAACAGGAGTGGCCGGCAGTGAACCAAGGACCCTGCCGAAAAGAGACCAGGCCCGGACTATCGTCTTTTCGGTCACCGGCTCTTTAAGGACCTCGCGGCCTTCATCCTGAAGGCTTCTGTACTGGTCAAGGACAGCGTTATAGCCTTCCCTCTGCGCCTTCTTCCTGAAGGCAGGGCACAGGTGCAGGGCTGTCATATACAGCAAACACTGGCAGAGGCGTCTTATATCTCTTTTGACCCTTTGACTCATCTGTTGCAGAGCCCTCCGAATCTCAAGTATTTAACAGCCTTGACGCAGGGTTGTTTTATGGAGATTAGCGCCTGCCTTGAGCTACGATCGCCCAAAACCGAACTTGCCACACCGGCCTTTTTGTAAGCAGGCCCGTAAAATACCAGATTCGGGTAACACTGTCCAGTATTTTTCGCAAAGATTCAAAAAAATTTCGCGTTTTTTCTGGACGCCGGTCAAGCAATGAACCACCCCTTCGACCTCTCCGGGGTATCTCCTTATGCCTCCCCTCCCTCGATGGGAGGGCTGGGCTCCCGTTGCGCTCTTCCGATGCAACGGGAAGCGGTGGGGGTGAAAACCTGTTTTCACCCCCACCCTACCCTCCCCCATCGAGGGGGAGGGTTTTTATAAGGAAGAATCATTTATATTTGCCACTCCTTGACCCGCCGCTAAAGAGACGGGATTGCAGAGTGCCACACCCATTCAGTACAGGCCGGCAATCAACCCGGTTTATCAGATTCCCCCGATGCCAGCCGCTTCAAAGATACCGGGGCAGACCCTTTTAAGCCCATCACATCGATACACGTCTTTTATCCCTTCATTAACTGCCCGGATGAAAAGACGGGCGCTGATGGACACGGCCTTATTTAAAGACCCATAAGATAGGGCACGGCGACTTCTTCGTTACCCTGTCCGTAACGCTTCCCATGAAGAGCTTTCCTACCGGGGAATAACGGTGCGTCGCCATGACTATAAGGTCGGCGTTCCGCTCTCCCGCAAGGGACAATATCTCGTACGCGGCGTCCCCTTCCCTCAGTACCGTCTCCATATGCTTGACCCCGCCTTCCTGAAGGGCTTTAGCCTCTTTTTCCAGCAACTCCCTGCCTTCGTTGAGCCACTCATCGTGAATGGCGGTCCACTCCTCGGAATTGGTGACTATTGGTTCTGAACGGTACCATTTTTCCACCACATTCAACAGTATCAGCTTCGCGTCCGAGATTTTGGACAGATACGCCGCCACTTCCACCGCCTTTTCGGTCAACTCGGAGCTGTCTACGGGGCATATTATATTTTTATATTTCATTTCAACCTCGCTCAGTTAGTGTATCCAGAATACCGCCGGGACCTAAACGGCTCAGGCTTCGTAGGCCTTCTCCTCGTGATGGAGGGCCTTGCCGCCTTCGCCAACCCATGAGGTCGTCCACCTGCGCTGAACGACGCGGAGCACTATCAGGGCGACTATGCTCATCGCGCCGAAGAAGATGAACCCGCCGCTGAAGCTTCCGAGATACTGTTTGGAAATTCCCATGGCGTTGGGGAGGAGCCCTCCGCCCAGGGCGCCTACCTCTCCCACAAGGCTCATGGCAATTGGCGTGGCGTAGGCGAACCTCAAAGGCACTAACTGGAAGGTGGAGCCGTTGGCGGCCCCAAGGGCCGAGAATATGAGGATAAGGATTGCCGTTGTGATTAAGACAGACGGCAATAAGCTTGCGGCAAAGGCGCCGACTGCTATGAGTATAAGAAGCGTATTGAGCATGCGTATGCCGCCCCAGCGGTCAGCCGCCCAGCCGCCGGCTATCCTCAGGACGCTGGCCATGATGGCGATGACCGCGGCGTACTGCCCCATCTGGCTCTTCGGTATGCCGAACTGGTCGTGGAAGAAGGTCGGCAGGAACATGGTAAAACCGATATAGCCGCCGAAGCTGACTATATAGATTATATTAAAGACCCATGCGTCTTTCTCGACGAGGATCTTAAGATAGTCGCTGAGCTTCTTTCTTTCCAGATCAGGAGGCTCCTTGGCTAAGAAAAGCATCAGGGCCATGGGTATAAGCATCAATATGATGGCGTAGCCGTAAACAGACGACCATCCGTATTTGACGGCAAGCGGGGGGGCGAAGAGCATCGCTATTACCGCGCCGCTGTTGCCGGCCCCGGCAATGCCTATGGCCAGCCCTTTATATTTGGGCGGGAACCAGCCGCCGCCGAGGGAAAGGGCAACGCCAAAGCTCGCTCCGGCTATACCGAGCGGGATGCCCATATAGATGACCTCTGCGTAAGAATCGACGAAAAAGTAGCCGTAGAGAAGTCCGATAGTGATAAGCCCCATCTCAAACATCGCAGCCCATTTACGGGTGATGTACTGCGCCAGAAGCCCGGTGGGAAAGCGCATAAAGGCGCCGGCCAGAACGGGGACTGACAGCATGAACCCCTTCTCCATGGGCGTAAGGTGGAACTGCTCGCTTATAAAAGGAGCCATCGCGCCGTTCATTACCCAGATCGCGAAACAGAAATCAAAATACAGAAACGCGCAAAACAGCGTGGGCGGGTGCCCGGATTTCATGAATGCCTTGAGGTTCATTATAACTCTCTCCTTTTCCTGCTATGCCCCTGAAATTAGTTAAAAGGTATTATGCCAATCAACGGAGGCTTTATTATTCAGTTCAGAAAGACTCTGCAACCGAAATCTTCAACACGGGCGGATGGCGCGATTTACTCAGCCCTCTATCCATAAAACTCCTCTCCGGCAAGGAATACGATCATCAAATCTTCCGGCAGCCGCTAACAACCCGGACACACACCACGGCCCTGAAGGCGGCGTTGACCGGTCAGTATCTCGGAGACCAAAAGTTATGGGCAGACCAACGCTTCCAATTTCCGATGATCCTTTCACCTTTTGAATGTTATCCATTCTTAAATAAGCAATATGCGTACCAAAGAAAAGTGCGGTATGGAAATTAAAATTAAAGCTATTGATATTTATGCCGAAATATTTTTTTCTGGAGAGGGATGGGAGACGGTTGCAACATCCGGAAATGTTACGGTTCGGTAATATCTTTGACCTGATTATGATAATTATCAATAAATTCATAGTATTAAGCGTATTACTTTTTCGTAACACGCATCACAAAGGCGTTACAGACCGGATATATACGCAACCGCTTGAAATATCTATACCTTGAGGTATCCGTTCCTCTTTTAGCCCGACGGCAGGTGTAGTTTCCAGGAAATATCAGGGGTGTGAGCTGCCAGGCCATGAATCACCGGCTTAAGAACCGTTAAAAACAAAAAAAGGCCGACCTTTTGGGGTCGGCCTTTTACTTTAAAACAGGCTGTAAACTACTCGGTATCGCTCAGTCTCTGCTCAAACTCCATGGTCTTTTCGTCCTTTTCCCGGCTCAAGGCCTCGAGCTTCTCAAAAAGTCTCTCAATCCTCTCTTTAGCCTCGTGGCGCTCTTTCGAGTATTTCGATATGGCGGGTGAATCTCCCCTTTCGGAAGCCGCCGCGAGCCCTCCTTCCGCCTTCTCCACGGCCTCTTCCATGCGGACTATCTCTTCCTCGACCTCGGTCATCTTCTTCTGAAGCGGCCCAATCACCTTAAACTTCTCGGCCACTATGTCGGCCCTGAGCCTTCTGAGTTCCTTCCTGTTGACGCCTTTGTTCTTGCCCCTGGTCTCGGGCTTCTGTGTCTCGGCGGCCTCTCCGTCCCAGCCTATTCTGTCGAGGAAGTCCTGATAGGTCCCCTCAAAGAGACTGACCCTGCCTCCGTCGAAGATTATCAGGCGGTTGGCGATAGAGTTAAGTATCATCTCGCTGTGGGTCACTATCACGACCGCGCCGGAGAACTCCTCTATGGCGCTGACGAGAGAATCGATGGAGTCCATGTCGAGATGGTTCGTAGGCTCGTCAAGCAATAGCATGTTCGCGGGGCTTACGAGGAGCTTTCCCAGAAGGACCCTGCTCTTTTCCCCTCCCGAGAGCACGTCGATCTTCTTTAAGGCCTTGTCCCTGTCGAACATCATCGCGCCGCAGATCCTTCTGGCCGCGCCCCTGTTGTAGTCCGGGTGCGCTTCCATTATCTCCTGCTCGATCGTGTTGTCCGGGTTCAGGCGGCTTATGTTGGTCTGTCCGAAGTATGCCAGTTTCAGGTTGTCCGCCCTGTTCACGGCGCCCCCTGTCGAGTTAAACTCTCCGGCGAGTATGTTTAAGAGGGTGGTCTTGCCCTTGCCGTTCTTGCCGATTATCGCTATGCGGTCTTTTTTCCCTACCGAGAACTTAAGACCGTCTATCAGCAGAGGACCGTTGTCGTATCCGAAGGAGAGGCCATCGGCTTCCATGAGGAATTTGCCGGGGAAAGGCGCCGGGTTGAACTCGAAGTCCAGGGTCCGTATCTCTTCGAGCTTGTCGAGCTTGTCCATCCTGTCAAGGGCCTTGACCCTGGACTGCACGGCGCTTGCCTTAGTTGCGGACGCCCTGAAGCGGTTTATAAACTTCTCCGTCTCCTTCCTCTTCTTCTCGTCGTTCACCCTTGTCTGCTCGTAGATCTCCTCTTCCTGAAGAATCTGGGCGTAGAGCTTGTGCGTGGAGCCGGATACCTTCTTCAGCATGCACCTGTGTATCGCCATCGTGTGCGTGGTGACGCTGTCCATGAAGTCCCGGTCGTGGGTTATTATGACAAGCTCGTTCTTCCAGTTCCTCAAAAACCTCTGCAGCCAGCGCACCGACACGATGTCAAGGTAGTTCGTAGGCTCGTCCAGAAGCAGGAGGTTGGGGTCCGAGGCGAGCACCTTGGCGAGATTGAGCCTTATCTGGTAGCCGCCGGAGAGGGCCGAGGGGTGCAAACCGAAAGACTCCTCCGAGAGCCCGAGGCCAGTGAGGATCGTCTCAACCTTGTAGGTCTCGTCGATCCCGTCTTCCGACTTCTGGAGGCTCAGGGCGGCCTCCTTCAATACCGTCTCTTCCGTAAAACGGATGTGCTGGGAGAGATGCCCGATCCTGTAGTATTTGGGAAAGCTTATGGTGCCGCCGTCGGGCGTCTCCTCGCCGAGTATCAGCCTGAAGAGGGTGGATTTGCCGTGGCCGTTCCTTCCGACAAGCCCGAGCCTTTCGCCCCGGCTCATGGCAAAGCTTATATCTTCGAATATGACCTGTCCGCCGTATGACTTTTCAATATTATTTACCTTAAGCATCTTTTCCTGACCCTGAGGCTCCTTTTCGCTGTTATTTTAACTCCCGCGTAACTTTATATTCTACTTGATGCTGGGAGTTTTTAAAACTGTTTTTTTTAAACAAAGGCGACATTATCTATCAGGATGTTAAGGACGGGGTCTTTCAAAAGCTACGCGCCGGACGAAATCCTTTTAAACGCCTCTTTAAGCTCGTGTACGGCCTTACAAAGCTCATCTTCGGTATAAGGCTCTGACCCGTCCTTTCCCCATACCGGGCCGGGCCACGCCCTGTCTGTTTCAAACCTCCCGATCACATGCACGTGGAGCTGAGGGACACGGTTGCCGAGCGCGCCGATATTTATCTTGTCAGGCCCGTAAAGCGCGTCTATCACCCTTGAAGCCAGCGTCATCTCTTCCATCAGGACGGCCCTGTCGTCTTTAGAGAGGTCGTACACCTCCCTTACCCCTTCCCTTTTGGGAACGAGTATCAGCCACGGGAGCGTCCTGTCCCTCATCAGCCTGACAACGCTCACCCGCAGGTCCGCGACCTCGACGGTATCGCCTTCAAGCCTTTGATGGAGAGTGAACATCACATATCCTCAAAAAAAGAGATAGAGCCCGTCGAAGAAGAAAAATCCCCCGGCCGAGGCTGTCAGAAGCCCGAAGTACCAGAGGGGCTTTTTCTTCGTGATAGCCGCGATCGATGAGAGCATTATGGCTATCTGCAGGAATATAAGGGCGTAGCCGAAGTTCGCGCCGTGCGCCTGCGAGAGCTGCTTTTGCCTGTCGAGCTCCTCGGCCTTCGCCTTTATCTCCTTCTTCTCGGAGTCGTAGCGCAAGATTTTCTGCCCGTAGTTCTCGGCCGTCTTCCGGAACTTCTCGGCCATATCCTTCGGGAGCCTTCCCTTCTGGCCCAGGAACTCAAGCTCTACGAGCTCTTTCTGCAGCTCGTAGCTGTGCGACTTTATCGACTTGGCCTGATAGAAGGCCCACTGGTCGCTCTCCTGCATCTGGGAGAGCACCGTGCGAGACGAATACTTCCCGACATACAGGGTCGTGATCGCCGCCAGGACGGCCATCGCCGCCGTCGAGAGCGCGACAAATGTGGTCCAGTTTGACTGCTTATCGCTCGACATATCTCTTTGCCTGCCTCCTCTATCCTTTGACTATTCTGCCCCCGGAGTTTGCCCATGCCTTCAAGCCGCCCTTGAGGTCCACGACATCCATGAGCCACCCCGCAAGCATTGATAGCGGGGTACCCAAAGGGGAATCTGTTTTTATATACGCGGCAAGCCGCGCTTAATTCAACCCGAAGGAAATATTAAAACCCTTTGCGGTCAGCAGCTCTCTGCCGCTGGCGCTCCTCATGCCCGAAGCGCAGCAGACGACTATCCTGCCTTTGGCCGCCACCCTGGCGTTATCAAGGGTGTTAAGGGGTATCGAAACGCTCCCGGTGATATGACCGCCATGGAACTCCGCCGGAGTCCTTACGTCTATTACGGTGACCTTCTCTTTGCCGTCTACCCGGACATGCGCTCATCGGCGGTGATCCTGTCCGAAGATACCGGAAAAAAATGAGCAGACGCCTTTCATAACACTCTCCAAAACAAATCCGCCTTCACAAAGAGCGGATAAAAAAATCCCCCTCCCGAAAGAGGGGTTTATATGTGCTTCTGCCGTCCTCTTACGGTTCATCCCCACGCCTGTGGAGAACACATCGATGAAGACGGCCGCGACCTCCTCGGGGCCGGTATGTTTAACGCCGCCTAATCGGCTATCAGCATCCCTCCGGACCTTACCCACTCCTTCATCCCGCCCTTGAGGCACACTACTATTTTCGCCCCGCGCGACATGATGATATCCCTTGCCGCCCAGCACTGATCGCCGTCCTCGCAGCAGACGACGAGCTTGTTTCCGTGGTCGAGCACTCCTATCAAGACATCGTCGTGCTTCCTGATGAGCTTAAGAGGGATGTTGACGGACCCGGCGATATGCTCGCACCCGAACCTGGCGGTGTTCCTCACATCGACTATGGTGATGTCCTCATGCTTATCCATCATCGCCTTGAGATCATCCACGGTTACCATGGCGCCGGGATCATCGGTTCTGGCGAAGATATTCAGTTTCGACAAAAGCCCCATCTTTTAACAACCCCTTTTTTATTGGCCCGCCCGAAAGCCGCCGCGGCGGGCGTCACGCGGTCTTTATTATAACCTTATCCGGCCCCTTGACGCCACAATCTTATGGGCTTTTTCTCTCATCAAGGACCCTGCCGACCTCTTCTAAGAGAGCCTCGACTATCTCGTCTTCCTTCACTTTCCTTACGGCCTCGCCCCGCACATAGATGAGGCCCACGCCGTCGCCGCCGGCCAGCCCCACATCGGCCTCGACGGCCTCTCCCGGGCCGTTGACGACGCAGCCCATGATGGCGACATTGACCGACTCCTTGAGGTGTGAGAGCCTCTTTTCCACTTCCGAGGCTATTCTTATGCTGTCGAGCTTGACCCTCCCGCACGTGGGGCACGATATTATATTTACACCGCGCTTCCTTATGTCAAGTGATTTGATTATCTCCCAGCCTACCCTCACCTCATCGACCGGGTCTCCGGTAAGAGACACCCTGAGCGTGTCCCCGATGCCGTCGGCCAAAAGGACGCCGAGCCCGACAGAGGATTTGATCGTGCCGGAAAAGAGCGTGCCTGCCTCGGTTATGCCTATGTGGAAAGGGTAGTCGACTTTTTCGGCGAGCTTCCTGTAGCTCTCTACCGTGAGCCTTACGCTTGAGGCTTTCAAGGAGACCTTGATGGCGGCAAAGCCCAGTTCCTCAAGTATCCCTATATGGCGCAGCGCGCTTTCAACCAGGGCGTCGGCCGTTGGATGCCCGTACTTTGCGAGTATGTCTTTTTCAAGGGAGCCGGCGTTCACGCCTATCCGTATCGGCACACCCCTGTCCCCGGCGGCCTTTACCACCTCTTTTATCCGGTCCTTCGAGCCGATGTTGCCGGGGTTGAGCCTCAGGCAATCGACCCCTTCGTCGAGTGCCTTCAAGGCGAGCCTCCAGTCGAAGTGGATGTCCGCGACAAGGGGTATCGAGATCGACTTTTTGATAGAACCCAGCGCCGTGGCCGCCTCCATGTCGGGGACAGCCACCCTTATTATCTCGCACCCGGCCTCCTCCAGCGCCTTTATCTGGGCGACGGTAGCTTTAACATCAGCCGTGTCGGTGTTGGTCATCGACTGTACGGTCACCGGGGCGTCCCCGCCCACCTTGACCGGGCCGACCTTTATCTGCCGGGTCTTTCTTCTCGTCACTTTAACGGGCCTCTTTCGTATGAACCACCCCGGAGTTTTTCTCAGGGGTATCTCCCTGAGTCCCCTCCCTTGATGGGAGGGCTGGGATCCCGTTGCGCTCTTCCGATGCAACGGGAAGCGGGGAGGGTGAAAACCTGTTTTCACCCCCACCCTTCCCTCCCCCTCGATGGGGGAGAACTTTTATAAGGAAACCCTGTAGCAAGCTACAGGGAATTTTGTGATTAAAATACTCAATATGAAAATATACTATAATCCGCGTTTTTTTTCACCCGATTTTTCCACTCCGCCGCAGCGTCTTGACCGCGGTCTTAAAAAGATATATCCTGAATGGGTGCTTTTCCGCAATCCTACCACTCTATAAGCGGGTCAAGGCGAGCTATAAAACCTTACCGTGAAGAACCCAGCCATTTATGTATGGCGGGGTTCTTCAAAGGTATTTTCATACGACGGAAGAAGACAGGACGCGATGCATATAGAGAAGATAGACCTATCCCCTGAAGACGCCTTTGTACGCTTAAGGGGGCTTCCCCGGCCCTTTATCTTCTCGGGCGGGGGGATGGAGGGGCGCGCTCAAAAGTCCTTCTCGTATGTAAGCGCGGCCCCCTTCGTTACGATAAAGACCGAAGGGGGCCGCACGGTAGTGGCCGATAGCGGCAGGCAAGAGGTCTTCAGCGACCCTTTTGAGGCGCTCTCAAAGACGCTTGAGCGGTTCAAGAGCGCCGAGTCGGCCTTCCCGTTCAACTCCGGGGCCTTCGGGTACTTCTCATACGACCTCAAGGGGATGATAGAGCCGAGGGTACTGACGGACAGGCGCGACCCGGGGGCCCCGGCAGTCCCTGAGCTTATGGTGGGCCTTTACGACCCGCTCTTCGTGTACGACAGGGCGGATTCAACCGGGTACCTCGTAAGCGTAAGCGGAGATGAAGTCCGTTTAAAAAGGTTCAGGGACCTGCTAAAGGCTGAAATGGATTTTTCTCCGGAGATACCGAAAGCGGCCTCCGGTGTCTCATCCAACATGACAAAACAGGAGTATCTCGGCATGATTAACAGTGCCCAGAGATACATATCCTCAGGCGACATCTACCAGATAAACCTCTCACAGAGGCTTGAGATACGGTGGGAGGGAGACCCCTTTGCGCTATTTTTAAGCCTCAATAAAAACCACCCGGCGCCTTTCAGTTCTTATCTCGACCTCGGGGACTTCCAGATAATATCAAACTCCCCGGAGAGGCTCCTGAAGGTCTGCCGCCGGTCGGTAGAGACCTCCCCCATCAAAGGGACAAGGCCCAGGGGAAGCACCATGGAGAAGGACCTGGCGCTCATCAAAGAGCTTAAGGCGAGCGCCAAAGAGCGGGCCGAGCATGTCATGATAGTAGACCTTGAGAGAAACGACCTCGGCAGGATCTCGGTTGCCGGGAGCGTGGAGGTCGTTGACTTTGAGAAGGTCGAGACATACCGGCACCTTCACCACATGATCTCCACCGTCAGGGGGACTCTCAACCCGGGGGTCGATTCGACCTCAGCCCTCAAGGCCGTATTCCCGGGAGGGTCTATCACGGGGGCGCCGAAGATAAGAGCCATGGAGATAATAGACGAGCTTGAGCCCTCAGCGCGCGGCGTATACACGGGCGGCATAGGCTGGATGAGCCTTAACGGGGATACGGACATCGCCATGGCGATAAGGACGGCGGTATACATGGACGGATGCGTCTACCTCCATGTCGGCGGCGGTATTGTGGCGGACTCGGTCCCGGAGGAAGAATACAAAGAGACGCTCCTCAAGGCGGAGGACTTTCTCTCTTCCCTCGGAATATCCGCCGGGCCTGTATGCGGGCCGTAAGAAAGGCGACATGAAAAAACAGGTCTATATGAACGGCAGTATAGTGCCGGAGAACAGGGCCGCGGTCTCTGTATTCGACAGGGGGCTTAACTACGGGGACGGGCTCTTTGAGACGATGAAGGCCGCGGGCGGAAAAGTCGAGTTCCTCAAAGACCATCTTTCAAGGCTTAAAAAGGGGTTAAGCCTTCTCGGGTTTCCGGCGGGCTCTTTAAAGGCCCTGGAGCATGATATTAAAGACGGCGCCGTCCAAAGGCTCCTCAAGGCAAACGGGCTGCAGGTGAAAACGGCTTACCTGAGGGTCACCGTCACAAGGGGTACAGACCCGGACGGGCATCTGCCGAAAAAATCCGGGCCGACCGTGATAATGGCAGCCAGGCCGATAGATACGGACTATATCTCACGCCTCAGAACTCACGGCGTAAGCGCAATCTCTCTCAGAGGCTACTGTCCCGTACTGCCGGGCATTAAATCGCTTAACTACCTTCCAAGCGTGCTCGGGAAGGCCGAGGCAGTAAGGTCTGGCGCGGTCGAGGGGATATTCATCGGGCCGGACTCAAGCATCAGGGAGGGGACCTCCTCGAACATCTTTGTCGTCTCAGGAGGCGTACTCTTGACCCCGCCGGTCTCTTCAGACACGGCTGAAGGGGTGCTCCCGGGGGTCATGAGAAAGGCCGTCATAAGGCTTGCGATAAAAAAAGGGGTTTCAGTCAGGGAGGCCCGGGTCTGCGCGAAAGACCTCCGTTCATGCAGCGAAGCCTTCCTTACGAACTCCATCTGGGGGGTCGTGCCGTTGATAAGCGTAGACAAAAAGAAGGTCGGCTCCGGCAGGCCCGGCGAAGTAGCGCGCCTTATGCAGAGTGCGCTTTGAAAAACCCTCGTAACGGTCTGATCCGCCTTCGCTTAGCCGCCTTGATTTTTAGACCGCTATAAGCTATATTCAAATCATGGAATCAGTAAAAGGACAAAACCGTTCTGAATACTGCTACCCAGCCGACACAGGGGAACTTCAAAGGAAACGCCTCCAGGTCACGACATTCAACGAAATAGGCAAGGCCCTCACCTCATCTCTCGACCTCAGGGAAGTCCTAAACATCGTGATGGACAAGATACGCGAGCTTCTCCATCCGAAGAACTGGTCGCTGCTGCTTCTCAACGAGGAGGCCCGCGAGCTCAGGTTCGAGATAGTCGTCGGCCCCGGGTCGGAGAAGATAAAGGATTTGAGGCTCAAGCTTGGCGAGGGTGTCGCAGGCTGGGTGGCCAGGGAGAGACGGCCGCTGCTTGTCGCCGACGTAAGCAAAGACCCGCGGTTCTGGAAGAAGGCCGACGAAGTCTCCAACTTCACCACCCAGTCCATCATCTGCGTCCCCCTTGTAACGCGCGGCAAATGCCTCGGGGTCATCGAACTCATAAACGAGGTCGAGGAGAAGAGCTTTGTCGAGGACGACCTCCTCGTGCTCACCACCCTTGCGGACTACACCGCTATAGCCATAGAGAACGCGATATTCTTCAACAGGGTCCAGGAGCTGACGATCACCGACGATCTCACGAAGCTCTACAACTCGAGGTTCCTGCACAGCCGCCTTGAGTACGAGGTCGAAAGGGCGAAGAGGTTCAAGAACCCGGTATCGATGATCTTTCTTGACCTCGATTTCTTCAAGGAGGTCAACGACAGTTTCGGCCATCTTCGCGGCAGCCAGCTCCTTAAAGAGGTGGCTCAGCTCATCATCGGCTTGATACGCAATGTGGACATGGCCTGCCGGTACGGCGGGGACGAATTCATAATAATGATGCCGGAGACCCAAAAGGAGAACGCCGTCGTCGTAGCCGAGAAGATAAGGGTGGCGATAAGAGAGGCTACCTTCCTCAGAGACGACGGCATCAATGTACGCCTTACCGGGAGCTTCGGGGTGGCCTGTTTCCCTGAAGACGCCTGCGACAAGGACGGCCTCATACAGATGGCGGACAACGCCATGTACAAGGTCAAGACCACGACAAAAGACGGCGTGGCGAAGGCTTAGAGTTTTCCGGGCGGAGAGATATGGATATTATGGCGGGGTTCTTCACGGTAAGGTTATTGTTATTTCTATGGCTTGCCCGTTCAAGGATCCAGGTGAACTGACCGGCCCGGAAGACCGGGACCCGTTCAGACGCAAAACATCAAGGAGGTCTGAGGAGTGATGAAAAGAATATTTTTGCTGACGGCTTTCGTGCTCCTTGCCGGGTGCACGACGGTAGTGCGGACGCAGGGCGTGAAGATAGACCGGGAGAAGGTCATCAACATAAAGACCGGAGAGACTACCAGACAGGATGTCTTAAACACCTTCGGCGCGCCGACTGACATCGTTCACGAGAACAACGAGGAAAAGCTCATCTATGTCTTCAAGGAGAAGAAGGTCCCCGGCTACCTGGGCGGCATGGTGGAGAGCGAGGTGCAAAGCAAAGAGGCCGTCACCACCCTCGAACTCGTGCTGAGGAACGACATCGTCTATTCCTACAGGTTCAAAAGCTCGGAGAACTGACGGCCTCTTTATAAAGGCATTGACCCGCGCGCAATGGGGTTTTCAAATTCGTATACGGAGTTTAACCGGCGGCCCGGTCGGCTAACCGATGACGATCCGGACTAAACAGGGGCAAATGGGCGCTGAATAAACCACCCTGGAGCTTTTCTCCGGGGTATCACCTTAAACCTCCCCCCCCTTGATGGGAGGGCTGGGCTCCCGTTGCGCTCTTCCGATGCAACGGGAAGCGGGGAGGGTGAAAACCTGTTTTCACCCCCACCCTACCCTCCCCCATCGAGGGGGGGGATTTTTATAAGGAAACCCTCTAGCAAGCTACAGGGAATTTTGTGATAAAAAAATCGCACCCGGCTACCCCGGTCATGCACCCGGTCTCAGACGTTTTTAAGGATCGATTCCTTGCAGGCCTTGGCTATCCTGAATTTGACCACTTTTTTAGCCGGGATCTCAACCGGCTCTCCGGTCCTGGGGTTTCTGCCTGTGCGCGCCTTCCTGTCCACGAGCACCAGTTTTCCTATGCCCGGTATGGTGAAGGCGTTCTTCGCTTCCGCGTAAGAAAGCTCAGCCATCTCGGTTAATATCTCGCGGACCGTCTTTTTGGGCACACCGGTCTTTTTAGCTATATGGTCTTCCACCTGAGACTTTGTCATCGACTTTGCCATTTTCACCCTCCGTTATTTTTAATTAATAAAACAAAATGTGCGGCCTGAAATAAAAAAAATGCCTTGGGGCGCTTTTTATCGGGTTTACTGTTGCGAGGTGCTTAAGACAGAGACTTATATCTACGGATGGACTATCTATTTACTATTTATTATCCAAGTTCAAAAAAAATGCAAGTAAATTCCTGTTTTTCACAGGGTATGTAGAAAGGTTTAGAACTGGCGTTCGCGGCAAACCCGCCGCTCTATAAGCGGGTAAGGCGAGCCATAAAAATGACAATCGCCTTACCGTGAAGAACCCCCGTCGTTTATGGCGGGGTTCCACAATAAAAAAAGAGGCAGGGAGATTTACGCCCCTGCCCCCTGGTCCCTTACCCTTGATTTTTCAGACTATTCCTTGGGATTTGCCTCTTTCTTGGTCTTTTTGGCCGGGGCCTTCTTCTCATCTGTCTTCTCGGCCGTCTCTTTCTTGGCAGAAACCTTCCTCGGAGCCTTTTCGGCCTTTTCCGTCTTTTCTGCCTTTGCCTTCGGGGCCGCCTTTGGCTTTGCGGGGGCCTTTTTGGCCTTTGCCGCCTTTGGCGCCACCGCCTCAGCCTGGGCTCCGGCGCCCTCGACAAGCTCGATTATCGACATAGCCGCGTTGTCTCCGGGACGGTTCCCCAGCTTCAGTATCCTCGTGTATCCGCCGTTTCTTTCCTTGAACTGCGGGGCCACCTCGGCAAAGAGCCTGGTCACGGAGCTCTTGTTCCTCAAAAAGGCCATGGCGCGTCTGCGCGAGGCAACCGAGCCGTTCTTGCCGAGGGTTATCATCTTTTCGGCCCAGCTTCTCAAGACCTTCGCCCTCGGGGTCGTGGTCTTGATGCGGCCTGCCATGATGAGGTCGTTTGTCATATTTGACATCATGCTCTTTAAGTGGCTGTATGTCTTGTCAAACCTTTTTTCGTCTCTATTGTGTCTCATAACTACCCCTTACGCGGTCTCTTTGTGCTCTATGTGCATCGCGTCAAGCTCTTTCCTGGACGGGAAGCCGTCTATCTTCATCCCGAAGTCAAGGCTCATGCCGCGAAGTATCTCTTTTATCTCATTGAGAGATTTCCTGCCGAAGTTCTTCGTCCTGAGCATCTCCTGCTCGCTCTTCTGTACCATCTCGCCTATATACTTTATATCGGCGTTCTTAAGGCAATTGGCTGACCTCACGGAGAGCTCAAGCTCATCGACCGTCTTGAAGAGGTTCTCGTTGAAGGCGGGCTTCGCCTCGCCCCTCTCGCCGGCCGTCTCATCTTCCTTCTCCTCGAAGGTTATAAAGACGCTCAGCTGGTCTTTAAACACCTTGGCGGCTATGGCAAGAGCGTTCTGCGGGTCTATTGCGCCTGTTGTCCATACCTCGAGCACAAGCTTGTCGTAGTCCGTTCTCTGCCCGACCCTGGCGTTTGTGACGTTGAAGTTCACCCTTGAGACCGGCTGGAAGACGGAGTCGATCGGGATGGTCCCGATGGGCTGTTCCGCGAGCTTGTTCCTCTCGGAAGGGACATAGCCCCTGCCGGTATTGGCGATCAGCTCGCAGTCGAACTTGGCGTCCTTGGAGACGGTGGCGATGTGCTGGTCGGGGTTAAGGACCTCCACCGTGTTGTCGCAGATGATATCCCCGGCCGCTACCTTCCCGTCGTTTGAGCCTTTTATCCTTAAAGTCTTGGGGCCTTCTCCGTGTATCTTTAACTTAACCTGCTTGAGGTTAAGGATTATATCCGATACGTCTTCCTTTACTCCGGGTATCGATGAGAACTCATGAAGCACACCGTCTATCTTGACGCTGGTTACAGCCGCGCCCTGCAGAGAAGAGAGCAGTATCCTTCTTAGCGAGTTACCTACGGTAACGCCAAAGCCCCTTTCCAAGGGCTCTGCCACGAACTTACCATAAGTATTAGTAAGTGTTTCCTTTTCAACCTCGAGTTTTTTAGGTTTAATAAGGTCACGCCAGTTTTTTTGCATGGTGCCCCCATCATTTTATTTGGAAAATATATGACCTGGAACAAAGGCTCCCGGCGCGGCAGATATCCGTGCGGGACTTAAGAGAACCTGCCTTGAATATTAATTATTTCGAATACAGCTCAACGATAAGCTGTTCGTTCATCGGGATCGTGACGTCTTCCCTTCTCGGCAGTCTTACGACGGTGCCCTTCATGGCTTCCTTTTCTATCCTCAGCCACTCAGGCATACCGTGCCTTTCGGCAGCCTTGAGATTCTCGGCGAGCTTTGCGGTCTTTTTCTTGCTTTCGAAGATTTCTATAACGTCATTGGCCTTTACCCTGTAAGAAGGGATATTTACCTTCTTGCCGTTTATGCGGAAAAAGCCGTGGGTGACCATCATACGGGCCTCGCTCCTGCACCCGGCGAAACCGAGCCTGTACACGGTGTTATCGAGCCTTCTTTCGAGCAGGGAGACCAGGTTTTCGCCTGTGATGCCCTTTGCCCTGTCGGCGTCGAAAAAGGTCGTCCTGAACTGGTCTTCGAGAAGCCCGTATACGCGCTTTACCTTCTGCTTCTCACGAAGCTGGAGGGCGTACTCGGATATCTTGCCCCTTGACTGCCCGTGCTGCCCCGGAGCGTAGCTCCTTCTCTCGAAGGCGCATTTGTCCGTGTAGCACCTCTCGCCCTTAAAAAAGAGCTTTGCTCCTTCACGCCTGCACATCTTGCAAACTGATTCAATATACCTGGCCAACTTCTCCTCCCTTTAAATCTCTTGGGGTTCTTTATACCGTACTGACAAAAGCGCCGGATAGAACGCTTGAGTTCATAACCTTCCAATGTTCCGACACGCCCGGGTTTAACCCGGGAAGGCCATCAGACCCTGCGTCTCTTCGGGGGCCTGCAGCCGTTGTGCGGCAGCGGGGTGACGTCCCTTATGAGGCTTATGCTGAAACCGGCGGCCTGCAAAGACCTCAAAGCGGCCTCCCTTCCGGCACCCGGACCGTTTATGTAAACATCGACGGACTTCACGCCGCTGTCGATGGCCTTCTTGGCGGCGGTTTCGGCAGCCACCTGCGCGGCGAACGGGGTGCCTTTCCTTGAGCCTTTGAACCCCTGCCCACCTGAACTCGACCAGGCAATAACGTTACCGGCGGGGTCGGTGATGCTGATTATAGTATTGTTGAATGTAGACTTTATATGGGCGACACCCTTTGATACTGCTCTTTTTTCCTTCTTGACTTTCGCCATCGATGGCCTCCAACCTCGCTTTTCTTGTTACCTTAAAATAAAAAAATTAAAAACGAAACAAAATCAATCGTTTCTATTGATTCCGGCGGCTTGTGAACCGTAAACCAATATTATGCCTTAAATAAAAGCGGATTTGCAACAGTTTTTTTAAAGGGTGCGGAGCAGTTACCGGAAGCCTACTCGGTCTTCCTTGCGGTCACTACACCCTTCCTCGGCCCTTTTCTGGTCCTGGCGTTGGTGTGTGTCCTCTGGCCCCTTACCGGGAGGTTCTTCCTGTGACGGACCCCTCTGTAGCAACCCATGTCGATAAGCATCTTTACATGCATGGAGACCTCTTTCCTCAAGTCTCCTTCGACCTTGAAGTCAGTGTCGATGACCTTTCTTATGGCGGCCACCTGGGCTTCCGTCAAGTCCTGGGTCTTTATAGAGGGATCGACCCCGGCCTTCTTGGCGATCTTTGCGGCGGAGGCGTCTCCGATACCGTAGATCCTGGTCAGCGCTGTCACGATCCTCTTGTTCTTGTGAAGGTCTACACCTGCGATTCTTGCCACTCTTACTCCTCCTTGCTTTCGCCGTCTTTGCCGCGGCTCACGACAGCGACTTATAGGCCGGGGGTTATCCCTGCCTCTGTTTGTGCTTCGGGTTGACGCAGACCACGCGCACAACACCGCTGCGCTTTATGATCTTGCACTTTGCGCATATCTTTTTTACCGAGCTCCTTACCTTCATGGCATCCCTCTTTCGCTTTAGCCGCCGGCCCTGACTGGCCGGCCTTTATTTTAACGCTTAGACTGTACCGGTTTTTTGAGTCCGCCGGTTCATTTCGCCCTGTATGTTATCCTGCCCCTCGTAAGGTCGTACGGGGAAAGCTCAACCGTTACCTTGTCGCCCGGGAGTATCTTTATAAAATGCATCCTCATCTTGCCGGAGACGTGTGCGAGGACCTTGTGCCCGTTATCCAGCTCCACCCTGAACATCGCGTTGGGCAGTGTCTCGATAACCGTTCCTTCTACCTGTATCGCCTCTTCTTTGGCCATTTAGTTCTTTCTATTAAAGGTTACCGGCTTTGAAACGCCGCCATCTACAGCCTGCTCAACACGTACGGACCTTCGGCGGTTATAGCCACGGTATGCTCGAAGTGGGCCGACAGGCTTCCGTCGGCGGTGACGGCCGTCCAGCCGTCATCGAGTATCTTAACATCCGGGCCGCCCATGTTTATCATGGGCTCTATAGCCAAAACCATCCCGGCTTTAAGCCTTATGCCTCTGCCTGGAAGACCGAAGTTCGGGACCTGAGGCGCCTCATGCAGTTCTCTTCCGATGCCGTGCCCTACGAACTCCCTTACCACCGAAAAGCCCTGCGCCTCAACGCATCTCTGTACCGAGGCCGATATGTCAAGGAGCCTGTTGCCTGCTACCGCGGCCTCTATCGCCTTATCGAGCGACTCCTCTGTGACCTTTACAAGCCTTGCCGCGTCCGGAGAAACGGCGCCGACCGGCACCGTTATGGCGGAGTCCCCGTAAAACCCGTCGTGGAGGACCCCAAAATCTATGCTTACGATATCGCCGTCCTTCAAAACCCTCTTTGAAGGCATGCCGTGGACGACCTCGTTGTTGACCGAGGTGCACAGGCACCAGGGGTAACCCCTGTATCCTTTGAAGGCAGGCTTCGCGTCCTTTCCGCTTAACTCGTCTTCGGCTATGCGCTCAAGGTCCAGTGTCGTTACGCCAGCCCTGACGTTGTTCTTGAGCGCGTGGAGTACCTCGGCTACTATAAGGTTACTCCGCCTCATTATATCTATCTCTTCGCGAGACTTAAGAATTATCGCTTCCTTTCGCAATGGCGTCCGTTATGCTTTTCTTTATCCGGTCAACGGAACCTATGCCGTCGACGGACCTGTACAGGCCTTTTCCGGTATAGTACTCTATAAGCGGGAAGGTCTCCTCTTCATAGACCTTAAGCCGTGCCCCGATCGTCTCTTCCTTGTCGTCATCCCTCTGGTATATCTCCGAGTCGCACTTGTCGCACATGCCGATGTTTACCGGAGGGTTGAATATGACATGGTAGCTCGCGCCGCACTTCCTGCAGACCCTCCTGCCGGACAGCCTCCTTACGAGCTCTTTCCTCTCGACATCGATCCCGATGGCGAAGTCAATCTTCTTACCCATCTTCTTAAGCGTTGATTCAAGGACCTCGGCCTGGTTCAGGTTCCTAGGAAACCCGTCGAGTATAAAACCGTTTACACAGTCTTCCTGCTGTATCCGGTCTACCACCATGTTCACTACGACATCATCCGGAACAAGCACGCCCTTGTCCATGTACTCCCTGGCCTTTACGCCGAGCTGCGTCTTGCTCCTGACATTGGCGCGAAGGATGTCACCGGTCGATATCTGGGGTATCCTGTAGGTTTCCGAGAGGTTTTTTCCCTGCGTGCCTTTGCCCGCGCCGGGAGCCCCGAGAAGTATCAGGTTCATAGACTAAAGACCCCTGCCTTTTATTTTACCTTTTTTAAGGAGTCCGTCGTAACTCCTGGCGAGCATATGGGATTCTATCTGCTGTGCCGTGTCCATCGCGACTCCCACGACGATCAGGAGCGCCGTACCGCCGAAGTAGAACGGGGCGTTGAACTCCGAGATAAAAAGCGATGGCAGAACGCAGACAGCGGCCAGATATAAAGAGCCCCAGAGTGTCAGCCTGGTCAGTACAAGGTCTATATAGTCGGCGGTATGCGCGCCGGGCCTTATACCCGGGACGAACCCGCCGTATTTCTTGAGGTTCTCGGCCACTTCCTTGGGGTTAAACTGTATGGCCGTGTAAAAATACGTAAAAAATATTATGAAAGCCACATAAAGGAGGTTATAGAGCACGCCCCCCGGGTTCAGGCTTTGGGCTACCGGCTTCATGAACGGTACGAAGTTGGCTACCGTTGCGGGGAAGACGATTATCGAAGAGGCGAATATCGGCGGTATGACCCCGGCCGAGTTCACCTTTAAAGGCAGATGCTGGGTCCCTCCGCCCATGACCTTGCGGCCGACTACCCTCTTGGGATACTGTATGGGAATCCTTCTCTGCCCCATCTCCATAAAAACTATGAAGGCGACCACGCCGACCATGACGGCTATAAGGACGACGATGAAGAGAAAATTCATCTCACCGCTCCTCACGAGCTGTATGGTGTTGTTGACCGCCGAAGGCATCCTGGCGATGATACCCACGAATATAAGGAGCGATATGCCGTTGCCTATCCCCCTCTCGGTGATCTGCTCGCCGAGCCACATGAGAAAGACCGAGCCTGTCGTCAGGGTCACAACCGTCATGATCCTGAAACTCCAGCCCACGCTCAAGACAATGGGCTCGCCGGCCGGCCCCCTCATCGATTCAAGTCCCACGGCTATCATAAAGCCCTGGACCACGCAGAGGGCGACGGTCAAGTACCGTGTGTATTGCGTGATTACTTTCTTTCCGGCCTCGCCTTCCTTGGAAAGCTTTTCAAGCTGCGGGACCACGGCCTGAAGAAGCTGAAGGATGATGGACGCGCTGATATACGGCATTATGCCGAGCGAGAAGACCGAAAAACGCTCGAGCGCGCCACCCGTGAACATCGTAGCGAAATCAAGCAGCGTACCGCTGGCAGCCTTGAAAAAACCCGACAGAGCCTCGGCGTCTATGCCCGGAGTGGGGACGAACACGCCGACCCTGAATATGGCGAGCATCACTAAAGTAATGATAATGCGGCGATTAAGTTCCGGGACCTTGCTTATATTCGGGGTTAAAGCCGCCAATTAAATTACCTCCGCCGCTCCACCGGCAGCCTTTATTTTTTCGACGGCTGACTTGCTGAAGCTGTGAGCCTTTACGGTCAGCGGCACCTTTATGTCGCCCTCGCCCAAGACCTTGACAAGCTTCTTCCTCTTAAGGAGCCCCTTTTCGAGGATGGAGGCGGGGTCGGCAATCTCGTTGGCCTTGAAGGCCCCGGCGATATCGCCTATGTTTATGATCTGATAATCGATCTTGAATATATTGGTAAAGCCCCTCTTGGGCAGACGCCTCTGAAGCGGCATCTGTCCGCCCTCGAAACCAGGCTTGATGCTCCCGCCTGACCTTGCGGTCTGGCCCTTGCCGCCCCTGCCCGAGGTCTTTCCAAGACCGCTTCCTTCGCCTCTGCCGCGCCTTGTCTTTTTTTGATTCGCCCCCGCGGGAGCCTTGAGCTTGCTTAACATGATATTTATCGTCCTTTGAAGCTTTCTTTATGGACCCACCCTGGCTTAAATCCTCAGGGTAGCCAGACCGTTAAAAAAGTGAAACTCCGCCGACAGGAGTCGGCGGTTTCTTCTGTTACGATTTTCAATCGAGCCCTTCTGGCTGCCTATTCATCATCAGACAGGAGTCTGGTCTTTTATCGGCTTAATAAAAGCCGGGTACCTTCTACTTCACCGTCTCAACGGTCACGAGGTGCGCCACCTTGTATATCATGCCCCTTACCGCGGGAGTGTCATTGAGGACCTTCGACCTGTTCATCTTCCTTAAACCGAGGCCAAGAAGCGTGATCTTCTGCTTTTCAGTGGAAGGGCGCTGTCTCTGGGTTATCTTTATCTGTGATGTCTGTTCCATCTTTACCTTACCTCTTGGACACGCTTGCCTCTGAGTTCGGCTACCGTCTCAGGGCTTCTCAGCAGCTTTAAGGCCTCCATCGTGGCCTTCACGACGTTGTGGGGGTTGCTGGTGCCGATGCATTTAGTCAAAACGTTATGGATGCCGGCCGCCTCTATGACCGCCCTCACCGCGCCTCCGGCGATTACTCCGGTACCGGCGGAAGCCGGCCTTAAAAATACCCTGCCGGCGCCGTAACACCCGGTCACCTCGTAGGGTATCGTGCCTCCCTCGACGGGTACGCGGCAGAGTGTTTTCTTGGCCTGCTCGATAGCCTTTCTTATGGCCTCCGGGACTTCGTTTGCCTTACCGAGCCCGATCCCCACATGGCCTTTGCCGTCTCCGACCACGACGATGGCGTTGAAGCTGAACCTCTTGCCACCTTTGACAACCTTCGCAACCCTGTTGAGGTATACGAGCTTGTCTTTCAATTCCAGGGCGTTTGCGTCAATCTTGTCCAAAAAAAACCTCCTTGCACAATGCACATTCTGAATTGGAGAAAAACCACATTTTCAGATGATGTTCCTCTTAAATCCGCCGGACCTTGATCCCTTACCGCCTTTAGAACTGAAGCCCGCCTTCTCTGGCGCCTTCAGCCAGGGCAGTGACCCTGCCGTGGTATATGTAGCCGCTCCTGTCGAAGACGACCTTCGTAACGCCCTTCTCAAGAGCGATCTTTGCGATGAGCTTTCCGACAAGCTTTGCGGCCCCGACCTTCTTGCTGTCTTTGCCGGCTGCCTCGGCGTAGGCCTTGCTCCTGGTCGACACCGCGGCCAGGGTCTTTCCCGCCGTGTCGTCGATGACCTGGGCGTATATGTTCTTGTTGCTCCTGAACACGCTCAATCTCGGCCTCTCGGTAGTGCCTTTGACCTTCTTCCTGACTCTTATCTTTCTTCTCTGTAAGCCGTTAAGCTTTACTATTCTGCCTTCCATTATTTACCTCCGGCGGCCTTACCCGCTTTGCCGGCCTTTCTTCTTATGACTTCATCAGAGTACTTGATGCCTTTGCCCTTGTACGGCTCGGGTTTGCGGAACGCCCTGATGTCGGCGGCCACCTGCCCGACTGCTTGTTTGTCCGCCCCGCTCAGTGTTATGAGCGTCTGCTTGTCCACCGCGGCCGTCACCCCTTTGGGAAGGGTGTACTTTACCGGATGCGAATACCCGAGCGAGAGGTTCACATTCGAGCCCTGGACATCGGCCTTGTAACCCACGCCGATTATCTCGAGCTTTTTCTGGAAGCCCTCGGTCACGCCCTTGACCATGTTTGCGATAAGGGTCCTGGTAAGGCCGTGGAGGGATTTCGCCGACCTGCTGTCATCGGCCCTCTTTACCTCAAGAACGGAGTCCTTAAGGTCGACCTTTATCTCAGGCCTTAACGGCATCTCAAGGGAACCCTTGGGTCCGTTCACCTTTACCAACCCGCCGGCAACGGAGACCTTTACGCCTGATGGAACGCTGATTGTTCTTTTGCCTATTCTTGACATTTCAGACCCTTTATATTTAGCTCTTGGTTTCTAAACCCTGTTATCTTAGTAGACCGTGCAGATAAGCTCTCCGCCTACCCCGAGTTCCCTTGCTTTCCTGTCGGTCATAACGCCCTTTGAAGTGGAGATTATCGCGATCCCAAGGCCGTTTAAGACCTTCGGGATATCCTCTTTCCCGACATACTTCCTGAGGCCGGGTTTACTGACCCTTTTGATGTTCGATATCGAGCTCTTCTTTGAAGGGGTGTACTTGAGCTGTATCTTTATGAGGGAGCGGCTTTCTTCCTTGAGGACACTGAAGTCCTTTATATAGCCCTCTTCCTTGAGTATCTTGGCGATCTCGGCCTTCGTGTTTGAGGCGGGCAAGGTAAAATCGCTCTTCCTCGCCCTTATCGCGTTTCTAATCCTGGTTAGCATATCCGCTATCGGATCTGTCATCGACATTTGTCTAATTCTCCATTCGTCTCAGATTAACTTGACTTGGTCTCCCCGGAGTACCGGGGGTCGTCCGCGCCAGTGGAAAGACTACCAGCTGGACTTTATCACGCCCGGAAGCTCGCCTTTGAGCGCCATCTTCCTGAAGCAAAGCCTGCACATGTCGAACTTTCTGTAGTAGGCCCTGCTCCTGCCGCAGATCGGGCAGCGGTTGTATTCCCTGACCTGGAACTTCTTCTTTCTTTTGGCTTTCGCTATGAGTGACTTTTTAGCCAATTAAAAACCTCCGGTATAAAACAATCTGATTTAAAAAGCGCTTATTATTTGGTTCTGAACGGCATGCCCATGTTCTTGAGGAGCGCCTTGGCTTCCTCGTCGGTCTTTGCCGTAGTGCCTATTGTGATGTTCATGCCCCTCAGCTTGTCGATCTTGTCGTACTCGATCTCCGGGAATATTATCTGTTCTTTGATCCCGATCGTGTAGTTGCCGCGCCCGTCGAAGGACCTGTCGGGCATCCCCTTGAAGTCCCTGATCCTCGGGACGCTGAAGTTCACGAACCTGTCGAAGAACTCGTACATCTTGGGGCCTCTGAGCGTCACCATGCAGCCTATCGGCATGCCGACCCTGAGCTTAAAGGTGGCGATCGACTTCTTGGCCTTCGTCACGACGGGTTTCTGCCCGGTGATCATGTTCATGTCGCGGGTGGCCGCGTCGATGACCTTTACTTCCTTCACCGCTTCGCCCAATCCCATGTTAACGACGATCTTCTCAAGTCTCGGCACCTGCATGACGCTCTTGTACTTGAACTCTTTCATCATCGCCGGGACGACTTCTTTTGTATATCTCTCTTTGAGCCTGGGAGTCATTTGTCGAGCACCTCGCCGCACTTTTTGCAGTATCTTACCTTTTTGCCGGTGTCCAATACTTTATAGCCCGCCCTCACCGGTCCCTTGCACTTTTCGCACAGGATCATGAGGTTGGAGATGGCTATGGGCGCCTCCTTCTCGATGATTCCGCCGTGTTTGTGCTTGGCAGACGGCTTCTGGTGGCGCTTTACCATGTTGAGCTTCTCGACCAGGGCGGTCGCCTTCTCAGGGTTGACCCTGGAAACCTTGCCGGTCTTTCCTCTTTCCTTGCCGGTCATGACCATTATCTGGTCGTCCTTTTTAATCTTGAATGGCATCTTTATAGACCCTTATAGTTAAATTATGTTCCTGTACCTAAAGTACCTCGGGAGCGAGCGAGACGATCTTCATGAACTTCCGTGCCCTCAGTTCCCTCGCCACGGGCCCGAATATCCTGGTGCCTATCGGCTCATTGTCCTTGTTTATGATGACGACCGAATTCTCGTCGAACTTGATGTAAGAGCCGTCGATGCGCCTGGTCTCCTTTACCGTGCGGACGACCACCGCCCTGACGACATCGCCTTTTTTAACCTTGGCGTCGAATATGGCCTCCTTGACGTTGGCGACGATGATATCGCCAATCTCGGCGAAAAGCTTGTTGGACGCCCCGATCACCTTTATGCAAGAGACCTTTTTAGCGCCTGAGTTGTCAGCCACGCCCAGTATCGACCGAATCTGTATCATCTTGCCTTCTCCAGTATTTCTTTAACACGCCATCTCTTCAGTTTGCTTATCGGGCGTGACTCTACGATCATAACCTTGTCGCCGGCGTTGCACTCGTTCTTCTCGTCATGGGCCATGTACTTCACGCGCCTCTTTACGTACTTGCCGTAGAACGGGTCCTTCCTCAACTCCTCGATAGCCACGACGACGGTCTTGCCCATCTTGCCGCCGCTTAAGACGCTGCCGATGAGGGTCTTTCTGTTTGTCCTTGCCTCCGCCATTACTTGGCCCTCCCTTTCTCGGCGATGATCGTCTTCATCCTGGCTATGTCCCTCTTTACCGCTCTGAGCTTAAGCGGGTTTTCAAGCTGGTTTGTCGTGTGACGCATGCGCAGGCTGAAAAGCTCTTTTGCGAGCTCCGTCTCCTTCGCCTTCATCTCATCAGGAGACATACCTCTTACTTCAGACGGTTTCATATTATCAATTTCCCTTTTTCGGTTATGTTTCGGGTCTTCTTTTAAATCTCGTCAGCAGGCTTAGAACAGGTCCCTCTTTATGAACTTGGTCGGGATCGATATCTTGTGGGCCGCGAGCCTGAAGGCCTCACGGGCCACTTCCTCGGTCACGCCCTCCATCTCATAAAGTATCCTTCCGGGCTTTATTACCGATACCCAGTCCTCCGGGCCTCCCTTGCCGCTGCCCATCCTGGTCTCGGCGGGCTTCTTTGTCACAGGCTTGTCGGGGAATACCCTTATCCAGATCTTTCCGCCCCTCTTGATGAAACGGGTCATCGCTATCCTTGCGGCCTCTATCTGCCTGGTCGAGAGCCATCCGCACACGGTGGCCTGAAGACCGTAGTTGCCGAAGGAAAGGGTCGAGCCTGTCTGGGCGAGTCCCCTTCTTTTGCCCCTCTGGTGTTTCCTGAATTTTATCTTCTTTGGCATTAACATGGCTATATTCCCCGTTTCCTACTGAGCGACGTTCTCTTCCACAGCCTTTGACTGCGGCAATACTTCACCTTTGTATATCAGAACTTTTACGCCGATTATCCCGTAAGTCGTAAGCGCTTCAGCGGTACCGTAGTCTATGTCCGCCCTCAGAGTGTGAAGAGGCACCCTGCCTTCCCTGTACCACTCTGACCTCGCGATCTCGGCCCCGCCGAGCCTTCCGGCGCACATTATCTTGATGCCTTTCCCGCCCATCCTCATCGTCGAGGTGACGGCCTTTTTCATCGCCCTTCTGAAAGAGACCCTGCGCTCAAGCTGCAGAGCGACGTTTTCAGCTACAAGCTGGGCGTCCGTGTCGGGCTTTCTTACTTCCACTATCTCAAGGTCGACGTCCCTGCCGGTAAGCTTTGCGAGCTGTTTTTTCATCACATCGATCTCGGCGCCGCGCTTGCCGATGACTATCCCCGGCCTGGCCGTTCTGATAATCACCTTTACTTTATTCGCGGTCCTTTCAATCTCGATGCTGGAAATCCCCGCGTGGAAGAGCTTCTTTTTCACGAACTTCCTGAGCTTCAGGTCTTCGTGAACGAATTCAGCGTAGTTTTTTTCTCCGTACCACCTTGAACTCCAGCCCTTGGATATCCCAAGCCTAAAACCTATCGGATGAACCTTCTGACCCAAAAATAGCCTCCATTCAAACTCAAGTTTATTGGTATTTAACAGTTTCCGCGCAAGCCAGCGGCCCCTTACTTCTCAGCGACAACGACGGTAACGTGGCTTGACCTTCTTCTTATGAGCGCCCCTCTGCCCATGGCCTTAGAGTGGGTTCTCTTCATCGTCGGGCCCGAGTCCACGAAGGCTTTCGAGACATAGAGCTTGTCCACATCCAGGTTCTTGGTGTTCTCGGCGTTGGCCACGGCGCTTTTTACGACCTTCAATATGTCGCGGCTTACGGCCTTGTCGTTGTATCTCAGTATGGTAAGGGCCTCGTCGACCTTCTTGCCCCTTATAAGGTCCACCACAAGGCGAGTCTTCTGCGGCGAAGTCTTTAAATATCTCACGATAGCTTTAGCTTCCATTTTCTTGCTTCCTGCTCCTTTTACGAGTGACTTCTGTTTTCAGCCGACCGAACACCCTTCGCGCCGGCGCCTTGGCCTTCTTGATGCCTGAGTGGCTGTTTTCAGCCGACCGAACGCAAACCGTTAACCCTTCGCGCCCGGCACCTTGGCCTTCTTGATGCCTGAGTGGCTGTGGAAGGTGCGTGTCGGAGAAAACTCGCCGAGCTTGTGGCCGACCATGTTCTCGGTGACGAAAACGGGGACGAACTTCTTGCCGTTGTGCACCGCTATCGTAAACCCGACCATCTCGGGGGTTACCATCGACCTTCTGGACCAGGTCTTGACGACCTTCTTTGTCCTGGCGTCTCCGGCGTTTTCAACCTTCTTTAACAGATGCGCGTCTACAAACGGGCCTTTTTTTAAGGAACGCACAGCTACTTCCTCCTGGTTATTATATACTTGTCCGAATCCGTGCGTCTTCTGGTCTTGTATCCCTTAGTGGGTACTCCCCACGGGTTGGTCGGATGGTTGCCGCCTTTGCTCTTGCCCTCGCCGCCTCCGTGCGGATGGTCGACCGGGTTCATGGCCACGCCCCTCACCCTGGGGTTTCTGCCGAGCCAGCGGGACCTTCCGGCCTTACCTATCGTCACGTTCTCATGGTCGAGGTTTCCGACCGGGCCGACTGTCGCGTAGCAGTCCTGTAGTACGTACCGCACTTCGTTTGAAGGCAATTTTATCGTGGCGTAGCTGCCTTCCTTGGCCATTAGCTGGGCGTAGGCGCCCGCAGTCCTGGCAAGCTGGCCGCCTTTGCCGACCTTCATCTCGATATTGTGGACGAAGGTGCCGACCGGGATCGATTTTAACGGAAGGGCGTTACCGGGCTTGATGTCCGCCTCGGCCCCGGCCACTACGGTGTCCCCGACCTTAAGGTCGTTGGGTGCGATTATGTATCTCTTCTCGCCGTCCGCGTAATTCAAGAGGGCTATGTTGGCAGTGCGGTTCGGGTCGTACTCGATGGCGGCGACCCTGGCCGGGATCTCCCTCTTGTCCCTTCTGAAGTCTATCAACCTGTAGAGCCTCTTGTGGCCTCCGCCTATCCAGCGGACGGTGACCCTTCCGTAGCTGTTTCTGCCGCCGGTGCGCTTTACGGCCGCCTTTGTGAGCTTGCGCTCGGGGCGCTTTTTGGTCAGGCCCTCGAATACCAGGGTCGTCTTTTCTCTTATGGCCGGTGATGTCGGGTTATACTTTTTTACTGGCATTGGTTGTCTCTTCTTTATGAATTATGTTCGTTTAAAACCCGGGCTTAAACGCCCTCGAATATCTCTATCTTGTCGCCTTCCTTGAGTGACACGTAGGCCTTTTTCCTGGTGGGCTTTTGGCCGGCGTACTTGCCCATCCTCTTGATCTTGCCGGGTACCCTCTGTGTGTTGACGCTCAAGACCTTCACGCTGAAAATCTTTTCGACGGCCTCTTTCACATCGCCCTTGTTGGCATCTACATCGACCCAGAAGACTACTTTGTTGTCCTGGGCGACGCTCGCCGTCGATTTCTCCGTGATAACGGGGGATTTTATGATCGAATAATAGTTCTTCATTGAATCATCGCCTCGACTTTCTCAAAAGCGCTCTTTGTCATGACGAGAGTGTCGTAGTTCAGGATATCGTACACGTTGACCCCGCGCGCGTTGATGAGCTTGTAGTCCTTAAGGTTCCTTACGGCAAGCTCCAGGTTGCGGTTTGCTCCGTCGATGACGATCAAAGCGTTTGAGAGATTAGAATTCTTGAGTATCTCCAGAGCGAGCTTGCTCTTGGGGGCATCCAGGTCTATCGCGTCGTATACCTTAAGTTTGCCCTCTTTTACCTTATAGGCCACGGCGTTCTTGAGCGCCTCTTTCATGACCTTCTTCGGCAGAGCGTAGGAGTAGTCCCTCGGGTGCGGACCAAAGACCGTTCCGCCGTGTCTCCAGACCGGGCTCCTGTTGGAACCTGAGCGGGCCCGCCCGGTGCCTTTCTGCTTCCACGGCTTGATGCCGCCGCCGCTTACCTCGCCCTTCGTCTTGGTGGAAGCCGTGCCGGCCCTCCTCTTGGCGAGCTGCATCTTCACGACCTCGTAGAAGAGGTGACCCTTCACTTCCCCGCCGTAGATGCTTTCGTCCAGGTCGATCTGGGATACCTTTGTCCCTTTCTTGTTCAAAACCTCTATCATCATATGCCCGATTCCTTAATTTTCTGTAAACTGTTACTATATACAATCCGGAATGTTTTCTCAACCCTTATATTGAAAAAAACGAACTTATTTCTTAAGGGCCTTCTTGATGACCACATACCCGTTTACTGCGCCTGGAACGGCTCCCTTCACAAGGATGACGTTCTCCTCGGCTCTGATGCCCACGACCTTCAGGTTCTGTACCGTCTTGTTGTCGGAACCCATGTGGCCGGCCATCCTCATGCCCTTGTAAACCCTCGAAGGGTCAGAGCTTGAGCCGATGGAGCCGGGGGCCCTGTTGTGCATCGAGCCGTGCGATTCGGCCCCTCCGCTGAAGTGGTGCCTCCTCATCGAGCCCATGAAGCCCTTTCCCTTGCTCTCGCCCGAGACGTCGATAAAGTCCCCGACCTTGAAGACATCCGCGCAGTTTACGAGAGCGCCGGGCTTGTAGTTGTCAAGCTCGGTGCCCTTGAACTCCATGACACGGTACAGGCACGGGGTGCCGGCCTTCTTGAAGTGGCCCTTCATGGGTTTATTCACCCTTGACTCCTTCTTCTCGCCGAACCCTACCTGCACGGCGTCGTACCCTTCTTTCTCCCTGGTCTTCCTCTGGACGACGAAGTTGCCGGCCTTTATGACGGTCACGGGGACCATCGCGCCTTCCTCGGAGTAGATGTGGGTCATGCCGATTTTTTTTCCAAGAATGCCTTCTATCATCTTCTTTACCTTTTCAGCGCGGCGGGCCCGCAGTCGATTCAAGGGCCGCCGCCTGGCAAATTTTTAAGCACAATTTTGTTTAAGAACTAAAGGCTTCATAGCCCCGGGAGACTAGTCGAGCTTTATCTCGACATCGACGCCTGCCGGGAGGTCCAGCTTCATCAGCGCGTCAACGGTGTTCTGCGAGGGCTCCATGATGTCCATGAGCCTCTTGTGCGTCCTTATCTCGAACTGCTCCCTGCTCTTCTTGTCGACGTGGGGAGAGCGCAAGACGCAGAACTTGTTGATCCTCGTGGGCAGCGGAATCGGCCCCTTGATCCTCGCGCCTGTCCTTTTGGCTGTATCGACGATCTCTTTTACAGACCTGTCAAGAAGCCTGTGATCGAACGCCTTAAGTCTTATCCTTATCTTCTGGTTATCCACCCTTTAACTCCGTGCTGCTTCTTTTCTTAGGGATTTTTGTTTATGTTCAACGTCTGCGGCCCTTTTACTCTAGTATCTTCGTTACTACCCCGGCGCCCACGGTCCTGCCGCCCTCGCGGATGGCGAACCTCAACCCCTCTTCCATCGCTATCGGGGTTATAAGCTCCACGTCAAGGTTGACGTTGTCTCCGGGCATCACCATCTCGGTCCCGTCGGGCAGCTTCGATACCCCAGTGACGTCGGTCGTCCTGAAGTAGAACTGCGGACGGTAGCCGTTGAAAAACGGCGTGTGCCGCCCTCCCTCTTCCTTCGTGAGGATGTAGACCTCCCCCTTGAACTTGGTGTGCGGGGTGATGGAACCGGGCTTGGCCAGGACCTGCCCCCTTTCGACCTCTTCCTTCTTCGTGCCCCTTAAAAGGGCCCCGATGTTGTCGCCGGCCTGACCCTGGTCCAGAAGCTTCCTGAACATCTCCACACCCGTCACGACCGTCTTTACCGTCGGGCGAAGCCCGATGATCTCGACCTCTTCCCCGACCTTCACGACCCCCCTCTCCACGCGGCCCGTTACGACGGTGCCGCGCCCGGATATCGAGAATACGTCCTCCACGGGCATGAGGAAGGGCTTCTCGATGTCCCTCTTCGGGTCGGGTATGTAGGTGTCGAGCGTATCGGTGAGCTTGTGGATGGCGCCGCACCACTGGCACTCCTTCTTGCCGCACCCGCACTCCAGTATCTTAAGCGCGCTGCCCGCTATGAACGGGATGTCGTCGCCGGGGAACTTGTACTGGCTAAGAAGCTCCCTCACCTCAAGCTCGACCAGGTCCAGGAGCTCCTTGTCGTCGACCATGTCG
>JACRCH010000035.1 GCA_016219115.1 Deltaproteobacteria bacterium | reverse complement strand
TCACTCTCACTTCCGGCCGCGTCCCTGCGGCCTCTTCCTCGCGCTGCTCGGCGTTCGACTGCCTTCGAATCCCTGCAAGGCTAAGTTCTCTTTACTGGCGGAGAGAGAGGGATTCCCTGCGCCTCTCAGGCATCCTGCCTGCGCGGCTCCGGCCCTGTCACTCTCACTTCCGGCCGCGTCCCTGCGGCCTCTTCCTCGCGCTGCTCGGCGTTCGAGCGCCTTCGAATCCCTGCCAGCGTCTTTAAAATTTTACTGGCGGAGAGAGAGGGATTCGAACCCTCGGTACATTTCTGTACATACGATTTCCAGTCGTACCCCTTCGGCCTCTCGGGCATCTCTCCATCAAGACAACTAACCGTTTGATCCTAAAGCTGAAATTCCTGCGCTGCGACTTATCCCTCCGGTCGGCGTTCGGGCGCCTTCGAGGCCCGAACGTTGAAAACATGGCGCAAAGAGGAATTTCCTACGCCTCTCATGCATCCTGCCTGCTCGGCTACGGCCCTGTCACCCTCACTTCCGGCCGCATCCCTGCGGCCTCTTCCTCCCGCCGGTCGGCGTTCGGGTGCCTTCGAGGCCCGAACGTTGAAAACATGGCGCAAAGAGGGATTTCCTACGCCTCTCATGCATCCTGCCTGCTCGGCTACGGCCCTGTCACCCTCACTTCCGGCCGCGTCCCTGCGGCCTCTTCCTCCCGCCGGTCGGCGTTCGGGTGCCTTCAAATCCCTTTGAAGGTTATAGGTAATTTTGGCGGAGAGAGAGGGATTTGAACCCCCGGTACCTTTGACGGTACAACTGATTTCGAGTCAGCCCCCTTCAGCCTCTCGGGCATCTCTCCGAAAGAAATCCGTCTATTAAAACAGCGGCGTGAAGGCCGGTGTTGCGCGGCCGTTCCGGGAAGAATCCCGGACTTATAACTTAAGCATATTTCGTATTGGATGTCAAAAGGTTTAACGCCGTGGATTACATGCGGAAGAGATTGCCGAAGGCCCCCTGTAACGGGGCCTTCGGCTGACCTTTTAAAACCTTGCAACGCGCCTTGAGACTGTGCTACTTGGCAGCGCCCGGTTTATGGGCGGGCTTTTGGGTCGGAGGCTCCGCCTGTTTCTCTCGAGCCTTGTCGACCCCGGGGCCAAGGAGCTTCACCGGGAACCTGTCATCGGTATAGGAGTTGAACTCCGGGAAATCCTTGAAGATCCATCCCTTGGCGACCGTCTTGTCTCCTTCCATAAGCTCTACAAGCACGGCGGGGTTGTTGGCCTCGTTGGACCTTGACTCTATCCTGTTCTCAGCTATGGCGTAGTCCGGGACGAACGCGTCCACCTTGAGCTTGAAACGCTCGTCGAGCTTGACGGTGCTCCCGACCTTCGCGGTTACGGCCTGGGACGCCTTCGACTTCCCCTCCGTGAGCTCAAGCTTTACTTCCTGCCATTTTGCCTTGACCTCTTCCTTGAGGAATACCTCTTTCTGGGTCTTTATGGACGAATGGGCGAGCTTTTGTATGTCCTCGGCTGTTTTATCCACGGCAGGGTGCTGCGCGCCCGGCATCCCTTCCTGAGGGGCCTGCGCCTGAGTGGCCGGGGCCGGAGCCTCCGCCTTTTTTTCCTCGGCCTTCTTCTCGCCGCCGCATCCGGCTAACGACAGTGAGGCTACAGTTGCCAGTATCAGAAGATAACTTCCTGTTTTCTTAAATCCCATAATCTGCAATCTACCTCCGTTGTTTGGTTTAAATGCCGAATATATCATACGAAGCCTTGTTTTAAAAAGCCTTTTTATTTTTTCAAGGTCTTAAAACCGGATTGCCGGAGCCCGTTGACGGTCCATCTCCCAGGCCGCCCAGGCTCATCTCTTGAGGGAATCGAGCCAGCTCTTCTCAATCTCGTCGTAGCTCATGTAAAGAGAGGCCTGCACCGCCTCGTCCATGGTCATCCCCTCACCCAGCTTCTCAAGTATCCTCTTGACGGAGAACACGCCGAAGTCCCTTATGATGTACCGGGTAGCCGACAGGCTCAGGAGATACGCCAGCTCCGCGCTTTTGGGGGAGAGCCTCATGAAAGAGCCCTCCAGGGACTTTAACCTCACCCTGCCGGTAGAGGAGACCTCCCTCAGGTAATCCCCGTACCCCGAAGTCTCCTTTCCCTCCTCATACTCTGCAAGCCCCTCGTTGAGCCATGTCGGGGCCCTGCCCTTCGAGATCCTCTTTACCACCGCGTGGGTGTATTCGTGGAAGACCGCCTTCTCAAGCTCGGCGGTCTTTTCGTAGACGCCTCCGGCGGGTATCTTTATCCTCCCGTCAAAGAGCGCCCCAGCCCACGAAGGGGAGCGTGTTATGTCATGGAAGCTCTCCCTTGAGTAAAGGAGCGCTTCCACCCTGTCGCCGGGGTAGAAGTTCAGATCGGCGCCGACCTTCGCGTAGGCCTCCTCCAGAAGAAGGCCTATCAAGTACCCGGCCACGGCGTTCTCCCCTCCGTCGAACTTGATGATGAAGTGGGCGCCGTCGTTTCTGGACATCCGGCCTTCGAACGCGCTGTCTTTCCTTAGCTTACCGAGCGTCTCCGAGAGATACGCGTCAGAGGGGTCGAGGCGAAGCCCCTTGTCGTAGTACTCTATGGCGGCTGAGCTGTCCCCAGAGTTATAGCTCCTGTTCCCGAGCTCGGTATAAAGCCTCTTGAGGGCCTCTCTGGTCCTGGGGTCGGCCGACAGCGGCGCGAGGGTCTTAGCGGCGCCGTCCAGGTCATCAAGCCTTATCTGGACATTGGCGAGGTTCATCGAGTACGCCGGGTCCGCGGAAAGGGCAGCGGCCTCGGTCAAATGCTCCTTCGCCTTGAGGAAGTCTCCAGACCGGGTCTCTTTTTCAGCCGCCCCGCCGAGCGCCGCCGCCAAAGACCTCTTTAAATCGAATGAACCCGTGGAATCCTTTAGCGCTTCCCTCAAAAAACCGGCGGCCAACAAGTACTCACCCTCTTTTAAGGCGGCTAGCCCCTGCCTCTCGTTCTCGCCTGAAGGCGCGGGCGCTTTACTCTCAGGCGCGCCCCTGCCGGGTGTTTCCTTAACGGCCGCATTGTAGCGCAACGGGTCCGCCTCGACTTCCTTTGCCGCGGGGGGCGCCTTGACATCGATCTTTTCGATCTTCGCGCGGGAGTAGAAATAATAAAGCGCCGTGGGGATGGCCAGAAGGAGCAGTACTATGAGGACGGAGCCGGCTTTCCCCGAGCGTCCCGGCGGCGGACCTGACTTTGACGCCCGTTTGTCGGGCGCGGGATTTTTTTTGGCATTATCCGTCATGCGGGTAGAATGAACCACCCCGATAGCCAAGCTCCGGGGTATCTCTCCTTAAGCCCGGCCCTCCCTTGATTGCGAGGGCTGGGCTCCCGTTGCGCTCTTCCGATGCAACGGGAAGCGGGGAGGGTGAAAACCTGTTTTCACCCCTACCCTCCCCCTCGATGGGGGAGGGTTTTTATAAGGAAACCCTGCTAGCAAGCTACAGGGAATTTTGTGATTAAGGGCTGTTAAGACATGCCCTGCGGCCTGTCCGCCGGGTATCCCTCAAGCCTCTGCCCTTCCCTGACGGGTGAGGCTTTTATAAAACGACCATGCGGCAGGCTGCGGAGGATTAGAGGACTACCGCTTGAGAGGGTCAGATCTTCTTTCTCATCTTCACGGCCCCGAGTATGAGGTTGGCTATGACCGAAACGAAGTATATCTCGTCTTCGGTGAACTCTCTTGATACCACGGTCTGGGCGTTCAAGACCCCGAAAGGTTTGTCACCGAGGAAAAACGGGTAAGAGTACATCGTCTTTATCCTGTACTGCTCTTCTTTTGTCTCGGGGAAGTACCTGTAGCGCGGGTCGTTGGAGATATCGGGGATGAGAAGGGGTTTGCGCGCCTCGACGGCCGAGCCGGTTATCCCCTCGCCTATCTTGAGCCTCGCCTTTCCAACGGCCTCCTGCGCCAGCCCGTAGGTCCCCCTTAAGACCAGGTACTCACCGTCCCAGAGGTATATGGAGCATATGTCGACGCCGAGCCTTTTGGCGGTCTTCTCGACCACACCCTTCAAGACCTCGTCAAGGTCATAGTCCGAGGAGGCGAGCATGCTTATCTCCTCGATCGTTATTATCTCTTTCTGCTCCCTGTCGGCCCTCTGCTCAAAAAAGAACCTCCCGCTGTCGTCGAATGTCAGGGGCAGCAGGCTTTCCTTGGAGAAGTGCGGGTTTATGGCCTTTGTCGCCGAGGGGGCCGTCCTGTACTCCGAAAAACCGCAAGTGCAGGCGAGCTTTATCCTGTAGTCGTCAACACGGCTGGACTTCATCTTCTTTCCGCATTTTCTGCACCTGATAATGGATTCCATAGGTTCTCCCTTTTGTTTTAATCCCTCGACTACTCAACCGGCCTTACTTCGAACTTCCCTTTAGGTTTCGACTCCCACCTGGGCGCCTCAATGTCCTTCGGCCTGGCGTCATCCGGTTTCTTCACATCAGCCGCGTTGACGGCCTCAGCCGGGGGGGCGTCCGTCTTCTCCTCGACGGGTTTTACGGCAGCCGGCCTGGCCTTCTTTGCCGCGGGCTTCGGAGGCTGAACGGTGGTGGTGACGTCGATCCCTCCGGCGGGCGTTATCGACGCCGCAGACGGTTTGACCTTCGGCTTAACGGCCTTCTTCGCCCTTGCCTTTTCACCGTCTTTCGGCAGCGTCAGCTTCACGACCTCTCCGCTTGCGCCGAGGTTCGTCATCTGTTCGCCGTCAAAGTTGACGGAGACGCCGGCGGCGTTGCCGACGACGATGTTAAAGACCCTGTCGGCCCTCCACGAGACCCTCTCGCCGGCCCTCAAGACCACGTCAAAAGGTTCCTCGTTGTCTATCGAGACCTTTATCCATGATATCTCGCTGGCGCTCGCCGTCAGTACATGCTTGACGTTAGCGGCAGGCTCAGTCTTGTCGGACGGACCGAAAGCGGCGGGCTTCGCCGTATCAGCGGGCTTCTCCGCGGCGCCCTGCGAAGAGGCCGGGGCCTCGGTGGCCTTCGCGTTCTGCGCGACGGCCGCGGGCGCGGTGTTTTTCACCTCTGCAACGGGTTTAACCGGCCTTTTCGATGTGATGGAATATATGACGGCGACGACGGCGATGACCGCGGCCGCTATTACGACGCTTCTTGCGGAGAACGGACCGGAGCGTGTCTCGGGGGACCTTTCGCTTTTTCTCGCTGCCGCGAAGACGCCAAGAGGCGTCTTTTTCTCCTCCCGGGCAGGCTCCGGCTCTTGCGTCTTGTCGGTCCTTTCCCTCAGGAACAGCTCGTAGCGCAGCACGGCGTCCGTCTCGTCAAGGCCGAGGATTTTGCAGTATGATTTTATGTACCCCTTCACGAAGGTCGGGTGCGGAAGCGTCTCGAAGTCATCCGCCTCGAGCGCTTCGAGGAACTTCAAAGGGACCCTGGTGGACTCGGCTATCTTTGAAAGGTGGACCCTTCTTTGCTCCCTCTCCCTCTTAAGGTATTCTCCGGGATTTTCCATATCTTGCCATGACCTCTCAAAGACTCCGGGACCCTGGAGGTCCGTTTAAGGATTTTTTTCCGGTTCGGCCTTGAAAAAGGTATTACGGGGAACCGAGGCGGCAAGATCAGGCCGCAGCGGTCCGAAACGCCCTCTGTACCTTGACCCGGCTCATCACTCGATCAGGTTTATGTACTCTCTCGCGGACCGGGCCTTGTCGCTCTCCGGGGCTATCTCTATGACCTTCTTGAACTCCCTCAGGGCGCCAGGGCGGTCCTTCTGCTTTACGAGGGCGAGGCCGAGGCTGAAGTGCGCGTCGACATAGCCCGGAAAGCCCTGTATCGCCTTTTCGAACGCCTCGACCGATTCCCTGGCGCTGTTCATCTTATCATAGGCGAGGCCCATGTTGTAGTACGCCGTTGAGTAGCCCGGATTGGCTTCAGCGGCCTTTTTAAAGCTCTCCACGGCGAGCGCGTAATCCCCCCTGTTGTAATACGCCCATCCCATGTTGAAGTGCGCGTACTCAGGGGTCCCGTAGAATATGTTTGAGAGGGCTGTCCTGGACTCTTCTATGGCCATGTCCCACTTGCGCTCGACGATGTAGATGGCGGAGAGGTTCACGTGGGCCTCCGAGTACTTTGGGTTAAGCCCGATGGCCGTTTTCATCTCGCTTATCGCCTCGGGGTTCATCTCCCTGGCGAAATACGCCAGGCCCAGGGCGTTATGGTACGACGGGTCGTCGGGGTTGAGTCTGACGGCCTCGGTGAGCTCCTTCAACGCCTCAGAGAGTTTCCTCTCGTTCAGCTGCACCACACCGAGGTTGAAGTGTATGGCGGCATCGTCCTTTTTCTTCTGGAATGACGGCCCGCATGACGAGAGGGCGAAAAGGGCTAAAAAGATAAAAAGGACACTTCTTGAGCTTCTCTTCACTTTAGCCTCATATACCCTTTTTTTGTGGTTCTCTTCCGCTCTGACAGGATGTTGAAAAGGTCCTTCCCGGACTTTTTCAGCCGCGGCTTGTCCGAAGTGAACGGGTGAACGCCGCGGGGGCCGCCGCTTGTGAGGCGGGTCAGGGCGAGCGATAAAAATGACAGCCGCCTTACCGTGAAGAACCCCCGTCATTCATGGCGGGGTTCTTCGATCGTATCATATATCTTCAAAATGGGTCAACCGCTTAAACTCCGAATACCTGGCCCTTATCTCATCGAGTTTAAGCGAGCTCAGGCGCCCGAGGCTGAAAGCCTCGACATTGAACGACGCCATGACGCTGCCGAATATTATCGCCTTCCTTATGTTCTCTTCGCTCAAGTCCCCGGTGTTCGCGAGATACCCCATGAGCCCGCCGGCGAAGCTGTCGCCCGCGCCCGTGGGGTCGAATATGTTCTCGAGAGGATAGGCCGGGGCCGAGAAGATAGACTTGCCGTTGAACATCAGCGCCCCGTACTCGCCCCTTTTTATGATGAGTATCCTTGGGCCTTCGTTCATTATCGCGCGGGCGGCCTTCACGAGGCTCGCCTCCTTCGCCAGCTCCCTGGCCTCTCCTTCGTTGATGACGAAGAGGTCGACCTTCTTAAGAAGCTTCTTCAAGGCCTCAGGTTTGCCGCTTATCCAGAAGTTCATCGTGTCGCACGCGACGAGCTTCGGCGTCCTGACCTGTTCGAGGACCTTCATCTGAAGCTCCGGGTCGATGTTCGCCAGGAATACGAACGGAGAGTCCTTGTAGTTCTCCGGGACCTCGGGGTTGAACGCGGAAAAGACGTTCAGCTGCGTGTCGAGCGTGTGGGCCTGGTTGAGGTCATAGTCGTACCTGCCCTTCCACCTGAAGGTCTTGCCGGCCACCTTTTTAAGCCCGCCGACGTCCACGCCGTGGCCCTTGAGCTTGTCTATATGCTCGTCCGGGAAGTCTTCGCCGACTACGGCCACAAGCTTTACGTCGGTGAAGTAGCTCGCGGAGGTGGAGAAATAAGTCGCCGAGCCACCAAGCACCTCGTCGGCCTTTCCGAAAGGGGTCTCCACGGAGTCGAAAGCCACGGAACCTACCACCAGAATGCTCATCTGTTTATGCTCCTTGATATTTGTCTGCGCGCGGGGGAAAACAGCCGCCCTGCCTACAGGTACTTCCCCAGAAGAAGCGAGAGGTCCTCTTTCGCCTTCGCGGGCATAACCGACCTGTCGGTTATGGCGGCGAACTTCAGGGCGCTCGCGCACTTGCACCCCCTCCTTGCGGAGATGCGCGGGGCCGCGTTTCTTATTATCTCCCTGGCCGTCTTCACGTTGTTCCTTAAAGTCTCGATTATCATGTCCACCGTCACGGATTCTTCGGTGGCGTGCCAGCAGTCGTAGTCGGTCGATAAGGCCACCGTAGCGTAGCATATCTCGGCCTCCCTCGCGAGTTTCGCCTCGGGGATGTTGGTCATGCCGATCACATCGACGCCCCAGGACCTGTAGATGTTGCTCTCGGCCCTTGTCGAGAACTGGGGGCCTTCTATGCAGATGTACGTGCCGCCCTCGTGCACCGTGGCTCCGGCCTTCCGGGCGGCGCCGGAGAGGACGCGGCTTAAGTCGGCGCAGACCGGGTCGGCGAACTCGACGTGCCCGACTATGCCGTTGCCGAAGAAGCTCGACGGCCTGCCTTTCGTCCTGTCGAAAAACTGGTCGACTATGACGATGTGGCCGGGAGCTATCTTCTCCTTCATGCTTCCCACGGCCGAGACCGAGATTATCCACTCGGCCCCGAGCTTTTTCATCCCGAATATGTTCGCCCTGTAATTCACCTCGGAAGGGGTAAGCCTGTGGCCCCTGCCGTGCCTCGGCAGGAAGACCATCTTCGTATCCCCGAGCATGCCCGTTACGTACTCATCGGATGGGTCTCCAAAGGGTGTCTCCACTTTAACGGACTTGACTTTCTCAAGCCCTTCCATTTCATAGAGCCCGCTGCCTCCAATGACGCCTACGACATTCATGACTTAGCCCCCCGGTCTTTTATTTGCAAAGGTTTTTTTAACATCACTGACTTTCCCGGTCAAATATTTTTTTAAGCCGAACGCGGAGTTGTGCGCCGGGCGCGCCTTTGAGGACCTTACCCCCCGGCGGAGTCCCTTTCGCCCTCTTCCTCGCCGTACCTCCCCTTCAACTGCCCGCAGGCCGCCTGTATGTCAGAGCCCTTGGAGGCCCTTACGATGGTAAAGTAGCCTGCGTCCTGGAGGATCTTGCTGAAGGTGGAGACCATGTGGTTCTCCGGCGCCTGGAAACGCGCCCCGGGAAACGGGTTGAAGGGTATGAGGTTGACCTTGCAAGGGATGCCCCGCAAGAGCTTAATAAGCCGTTTGGCGTCCTCGATGGAGTCGTTCACGTTGGCCAGCATCACGTACTCTATCGTTACATGCTTTTTCCCGTTGTGAGGATAACCCCTGAGGGCGTCCATAAGCTCCTCGAGCGGGTACTTCTTGTTTACGGGCATGACGCGGTCCCTGACCTCATCGGTCGTGGCGTTCAAAGAGACCGCGAGGTTTATGTTAGCCTCCGCGCCGAGCCTTCTGATGCCGGGGACCAGCCCTGCCGTCGATAGAGTCACCTTGTTGTGGGAGAACCCGAAACCCCTGCCGTCGGTCAGTATCGAGACGAACCTCAAGACATTGTCGTAGTTGTTAAGCGGCTCACCCATGCCCATGAGGACGACGTTCGTTATCGTTTCCCCCTCGTTCAAAAGCCCCCTTGCGGCGAAGACCTGCCCGTTAAGCTCCGAAAGCGTAAGGTTACGGGTGAACCCGGACAAACCGGTCATGCAGAAACGGCACCCCAGGGCGCACCCGGCCTGCGATGAAACGCACAGGGTGAGCCTGTCGCCCTCGGGGATGAGGACGGACTCGATGCGGCTTCCGTCGGAAAGCTCGCTTAAGAACTTCCTCGTCCCGTCAAAGGAGCTTTTAACCTCAAGTACCTTCAGCCCCTCGACAGAGTAGCTCTCCTTGAGCCTTTCCCTCAACGCCTTGGAGACATCGGTCATCGAATCTATGTCGGTGGCGCACTTCCTGTACACCCAGCCGTAGACCTGCTCGGCCCTGTAGGGTTTTTCTCCCAGCCCCCTTACTTCTTCGAGCAGTTCCTCGTATGTAAAGTCTCTCAGGTTTTTCATGTTTTTGATCTTCCGGCGCGTTTAATCCGCGCAAACTTGCCGCGTACGCTTTTTAAAGGATTACCCGGCCGACACCCGGAGGGCAGGGCCGGACAGCGAGGTCTCATCGGGTTTAAAAAAAAGAAGAAGGCAGGCACAGGCCCCGCCGGCTGCCCATACCCGCCTTTAACGCTGACAGATCAGAAGGCGGTTTTACCCTTTATTGGTCTACCTTCGCTATAAGCCAGTAGATAACGCCGAGGACCGCCACCCCGGCGATGAGCGAGAGCTGCGCCTCGACGGCGCCGGTCTTGAGGCTCGTGACGAGTATCTTTCTTATCATCGCCACCAGCGCGACGCTTATGAATACCTTTATGGCGAACTTGCCGCCCCTCAGGTGCTTTATCTCGGTGTCCATCAGCTCTATGACGACCCAGAGCATGAGAAGGCTGCCGAGCGTGCTTAAGAGTCCTTTCTCCAGGTCCCCGCTGTCTAGTATGTGGAGGAGGTCATAGCCGAAAAGACCCATGACCAGGACACCGAGGAGCACGAGGCCCAAGACCAGTATGATGTTCAACCCGTGGGAGAAGCGGTTGGCCATCTGTATCAGATACGACTCGACCTTCTGGGAGAAGAAGAACTTCTTCTCCTCCTCTATAAAGGAGCTTGTGAAGACGTCGAGGTTTATGTCGAGTATCTTCTCGAAAGACCTCTCCATGTAGACCCTCTCCTCGGCGTTCGTTATCTCCTTGACCAGTATGCCCTGGACGTACTGCTTTACGAAATGGAACGCGGCGTTGACATAGTGGGCATGGAGGTTGATCTTGACATGGGCCATGCCGACCTTCTCGAGCTCGCTTAAATACCGCGGACCGTAATCACCCGAGAAGAGTTTTATGAACCAGACCTTTAGGGCGTCCTGGTGTCTTTTTACCGTAGCCTCGTCCTTGAGGAACCTGTGCGCGTCCTCGAAGTTCTTCACATAGTGATAGAACTCCACGACGAAGTTGTCGCGGTAGTTCTCCATCACGGGCCTTAAAGAAACGAGGTTCTTCTCGTCGCCGGAGGTGAAGCTGTAGTGCGCCTTGATCTTCTCTATGCTCTCCATCCGCTATCGCCTTCCTCTAAAGCATTATCTCAAGGCCGCTGAAAAAGTACCCTATCTCGAACGCGGCAGTCTCGGCTCCGTCGGAGCCATGGACGATATTGGACTCGATGGAATCGGCGAAGTCTTTCCTTATGGTGCCGGGGGCGGCCTTCCTGGGGTCAGTTGCGCCCATCAGGTCCCTGTTCTTCTGTAT
>JACRCH010000006.1 GCA_016219115.1 Deltaproteobacteria bacterium | reverse complement strand
GTCGGGGTTTTATTGTAAACCCTTTGACCGGTTACCCAGGCGCCGCTCGTCGGGGCCGCGGCATAATAAAGGATGTCGCTTCCGAACCTTTTAGTCAGTATCGACCCAACTCCACTTTCGGTATAGCTCAATGAAGGGAGTGGGCCGAGATTCGTTATGCCTTTATAGGTATTATTATCAGACACTATCGTCCCGTAAGTTCCGGCTCCCGCGTTCGTCCCTATCCAGACTCCGTATGTGAAGTTGACTGACGCATCGTTGATAAAGGTATTATTTGTGATAATCACCTCGTCAATAGTCCTGCCGTTGAGGTAGAACTGTACACCCATCGAGCTTGCGCCGCCGGCTGCGAGGTTGTTGATGTTTCTGAAAGTGTTGTTTATAATCTTGACCGTTCCGAGGTCTGATACAGTACCGAGGATATGAACTCCCTCGTAAGTCCCGATGACGGTATTGCCGTCGATGACGATATTGCTGTACTTCTGCCCGGCCAGATTGGGCGTAAAGTAAACCCCCGCCGACTGGACCGTGTTGCCTGTCTTTTTTATCGTATTGCCCTGAATGAGAATGTCCGATAAGCCATATTGAGTGACCGCCTGCACCCCATACTTTTCCGGTATGGTGGTTGCCGAGTCGTCAAGGTCGATGTGGTTATGGGCAATAGTGATTTTATCTATTGCCTGTGCTGTAGCAACCTCACGGAAGAAGTTTACGCCTCCGTTCTTCATCGGAGAGAAGACATTGTTTGCCACTACGATATCCTCGGAAGGCGTGACATAGTTGCCGCCTATCTGGACGCCTATGGCGTAATTCTTGACCCTGTTATTGACGAACCTGTTGTTCGTCCCCTGAAGGTCTATCGCCACGCCGATATTGTCGGAACGGATTGCCGAGAACTCAAAGGTATTCCCCTCGAAGACGGAGTCATTCACGATACCGCCAATCGTCGAATGGTCAGTCGTGGTAAGGTAGGCGTTGGTGTGATAGAAGTAATTATCCCTTATGATATTCCTGAACCCTATCAACGCCCCCACCGTGTTCGTTTGAGACAACCCGACAACGGACGTCCCGACGCTGTTTTGGAAGCTGCACCTGTAAATCTTCAAGTCGTCGCATCTCGCATTATCCGATGAAAAAAGAATTGCCGATTGAAAGAGGTTGGTCGAATTCGTGGAATTATTCGCCCCGTTCATATCGAAGGTAATACCCTCGAAGGAAATGTTCGTCAGGTATTGGTTACTGAAGAAGACAGCCGTGGCCTTTGGAGAAAGGGCCGTGGTGACGTTGTTCGCCATCTTGATGATAGAATTCCACCCAACCACCTTCAAATTGCTTTTCATGGTGAAGGAGGTATATATCGTACCACCGGCATAGGTAGCGGTAGTCGGACAGGTGACAAGATGGGTCTTGCCGGGTATCAGTCTTATCTCCCCGCCGGATGCGGGAAGTGAAGCTATGGCGTTGACAATGGCGGCCGTATCGTCCGTTATTCCGTCCCCGACCGCCCCAAAAGCCCTTACGTCAATCCAGGGGTCTTTGACCTGCGTCAAAGCCTTATGCGTACCGTCGTTGTTGTGTTCAACGACGGCAAGCCTGTTGAGGGTGTCCGCTTTAGTAGGATGCCCCGCGCCTACCATCTCTTCTAAATATTGTATCCTCTGGTCAGTCATAGATCTCCTTATCTCCTCGCGGAAAAACGCCGCTATTCTTTTCTACCCTTAAGGGCGATTGAGATATCCCTGCGCCCACCCCCGTCCTTGATGGGGTTATTGAACCGTGGGTCGGGCCTCATCAAAAATACATCGTTGGCATTATTCGCGACCTCCCACGCCACAAAGAAATTCCTGACACCCGATGTCTCCCACCATTGCTTTACCTTCTGATAAAGGGCCGCGTCCGCATCATCGAATTTAAACGACATCGACCTCTCGATATACTGCGTATGAATACCCGCGACATATCCTCCCTGACTCAGGCCTATAATGGCGTTCGCTTCCTGAGAATAAGGATCGAAGGAGGCGGTCGCGTAATCGAGCTCCGTTGAGCTGCCCCAGACGCAGATCGCCATGAAAGGCGCCGCCGTCATACCCGAGAGTCCCACCCGCCAGTACCTGAAGAGGCCAGGGCTGGTAAACTCCTTGAGTATGACCCCGTCTGAAGACGGGACAAACGGGGCAAAGGCGTTCAGGAAGGTTATCCCGTCAGAAGAGTACCGGAGGCTTAACAGGGCGCCTGAGCTAAAAAGGTTGTGCCCCGCTATAGCGAGATAGTCGGCGGCCTTTAAGTTGCCGGCCCCGGCGTCGTAGACGATATTGGCAGGGAGCATGTCGGCGGCCTTCCAGATATTCGTCTCGAGCATGTTGCGCAAATAGTCCACCGAATAATCTCCGGCCGCGGTAGATGTGGCCGAGAGAGCAGAACCGGCTGAGCCAAGCATCGTTTCCCAGAAGAACTTTATTTTCGCCCATGTCGCCATCTGACTAAAAAACCTCCTAGAGGGTCGTCCCGTTTTTCAAGCCGGCAGGTGCTTAAAAATGGCCCTTCGGTTGAAACTTTTTACAAAAAGCGCCATTAAAAAACCCTTACATCGCCTTGCAGAGAGTGGCCCTGTTCTTTACATGTTCCTGACGGTAACTGAGATATTCCTATCGGCCGCGTTGTTGAGCGCCGGAATAATGTCGTTCTCGACTATCTCCGACCAGTTCTGCGTGCTCAACGGGTTATATATCTGTATGGTGATGTTCTGTGACGGCTTAGTCTTCTCCTCAAGCCTTACGGGGACAGGATAAGCCGATGGAGAACCGCCCGAGTACAACGGGTTTGCGTGCCCCTCGGCGCTTATTGAACCGCCTCCTGGATGAGTCCCCCGTATCTGGGCTACCCTCGCCAGCCCTGCGGCTATAGTCGCGGCAGCGGCCGCGGTCCCCAGAGCGGGGCCTATGACAGGGATGCCGGCCATAGCTGCGTAGGCGGCTGTTGCGCCCTTGTAGGTGTCTATTATTGTCTGGGCGATCGCGAACGCCTTCATCGTCTCGAATATAGCCCTGTGCTTGCTGTCCGTGGCGACAAAGAGGTTCTGCAAGGCGTTCGCCGCGGCCCCAAAGGTCTCGGCCGCCGCGCCGATCTGAAAATCTCTCCTTTTAGCGGCGTATGACAGAGAGAGGTCCGTGTATTCGGACTCTATCCTCTCCTGCGCATCTCCGGCCCTTATGGACTCATTTATGACCGCCGTGTTGTAGGCCTGCAGGGCCTCAAGCCTCCTCTGGTAATCGAGGTATATCCTTTCGGGGCCCTTCCCGGCCGGTTTATACGGCGAGTTCTCTTCGAGCCTGTCAAGCGCCATTTCCGCCCTGCTTCTTTTCCTCTCCTCCGACCTGGCGGACTCAAGCTCCATTACCTTTTTAAGCCCCGTGGAGTAGTCATTGAGACCGGCGGTATTTTCGGAGAAGGCGGTTGAATAAAAGGCGCCCTTTATCCTCGAAGCCGTGCCTTCGGCTGACGCCGCGGCCCTGTCCATAACGCTTGAGAACTCGTCCTCAGCCCTTATTACTATCTTTATGTCTTTCTCATCGGCCATTTTTACACCCGTTGATAAGCGCCTTAATCACGCGCGTCGGTAAACTTTCCTTTCTCGGTCCCGTATATTTCATAGGCCTCTACCAGCCAGAAGGGCTGGTCCGCCCAGGCGCCTTCGAAGAGGAGTTGCCCAGTGGAGTCTATCAGAAAAACGACTTTCATAAGCTCCGCCGTCTCTTCGCTCAGGTAGCTTACGGGGCATTCGTAGAGCCTTAAATTCCCGAGCCCAAGGACCTTTTGCGCCCCTTTGCGTTGAAGCTCCTCAACAGTCCCGTCCGTATATACCCCGACAGCCCTGGAGGCGTCGGATAAGCCTAGCCTGTTTAAACAGTTCCTGGCGGCCTTGTCCTTCTCGGTGCACATCAAGCAGTCAAACGGGCTTCCGTCAGAAACCTTGAAACCCCAGCGGAAGCCCGCCGTCAGTTTTTTCTCTGGCCCTCATTCAGCTTCGAAAGTGACTCCATCGCCTGTATGATCTCTATTACAAGGTCGGTGTCGGCTGTCTCGTAGAACTCCCCCCCATCCGCCACTTCCCTGCCGCCGACATAGTAGCCGTCGATGCCTTCCACACTGTCGACGAACTGCTTTTTTTGCACCTGCTGCGCGGCCTCGGCCGCCTTCAGAGGGTCTGCCATACCCCTGGTCTTTGCGGCTATGAGCCGGGAGTAGTGCTGGACCCTTGAATACGGAACGTATTTGAGTCTAACGACGCAAGGGTCGATACTCTCCCTGTTCCCTCCGTACTCCGGGATATAGTCTATTACGGTGTCCTTGTCGTAGCTTATGATAGCCATCCGCATCCCTCCGCCTGTGTTGTTAGACCGTCGCAGCGGTATTCTTAAGGAGAACCCCCATCATGTACTTCGTCACCGCGCTATCGTAGAGCCCCTCGTACTTAAGGGTTATCATCGGGTCTTTATTGAGACTGTAATCTGGGTTTCCGCCACTCCTCTGCATCACCGGCAGGTCAATGTAGAGTCCGTGGTTGCCTCCGGTGCCGGCCTGCGTGCCGGTATCCCAATAAAGACAAAAGTTCGTTGAGCCGTTTGAAGCAGTCCAACTGTTGAACTCGGCGATCGATGAGAAACCGCTTGCCGGGTCTTCCCAGTCTACCGTCATCTCAAATGAGACCTTGAACTGGCCCATCCTTGTCTTATCCGGATAATCCAGCCCGGAGAGGCGGAGCAAGTCCTCCATCCCGTTCTCTATTTTTACGGAGATCTTGTCCGGCTTGATCTGTACGGCTCCGGCGAATGTGAAGTCGGTATAGTCAGGCCCCGCCCCCACCCTCGTTAGAGCGCCGGTGTAGACCTTGAGGTTATTGTAGTCGCATCTTAAGTTCTCTGCCGGGAAGACCGCCCCTGCGATGCTTGCCGTCACGACGTCTTTTTTCTGGCCGAAGAGCTCGGCCGATACCTTGAGGCTGTTGCCCGCCTCCTGAGCGAACGCGATGGATTTCACCCTGCCGCCGACGAACGGCCAGTTCTTCATAACAGACCCTTCGTTTATGTTAAGGTTGAGCGTGAGGGCCTTGGTCCCGATGGCTGAAGCCGCAAATGGGTCAGCCACCGGATACATCATGTGGCGGTACTGTCCGGTAAGCGCTTCCTGAGCGCTTGTAGCGTGGCCGAAGAAGTGCTTCAATACAGTGCCGACGCTCCCCTTTACCGATCCTGCCTCGGTAAAGAAAGGCATCTCGACCGAGGCGCTCCACTTCTGGCTGAAGCGAAGCGCCGTAGTGTCTCCCTTGAGGGAGTCTTCTCCCCTGAACTCTTTTCTTCTTTTGTCGTCAAATTCCATCTTCGGAATGCCCGGGTTAAGAAGCGGGATAAACCCTACCGCCGCCGACTCTTTGGCACCTCTTACCGCCTCCTCGCCTATGGCAAGGTAAATCTTGTTTTCAGCCACTCTGCCTCCTCCTGCTCTTGCTTCGCTTGGACTTCGCCGGTTAAACTTCCCTGTACCTGACCACCACCCTTAAGCTCAATGAAGACCTGTCTTTGTGGTTCTCTGAATCTATCCTCGCCACGCTCACCCTGCTTACGAGCTTTGTCGCCGCCAGTTCGTTAACGTTGAGGGCGCCTACGGTAAGGAGTTCCCTGATACTGTGAGCCCGCTTCTGAAGCTCCCGGACCTGGTCCTCAGGGTCTCTGGCGTTGATGATCACCTTGATGTTGTATTCGGCCTCCGCATAGCATGGTCTTTGGCCGCAGGTGTTTTCAAACCTCTCTCCGGCGTAAAAGACGACCCCCAGCGGAAGAAGGCTCGCCGGAACGGTTTTGTCATCGTCAAAGGCCTTGCGCGTAAAATTGATGCCAATGGTCTTCAAAGCGCCAAGGATGTTGTCCGTTATCGCCCTTACGGTGTCGAAGTTGCTCATCTTCTGCCCGCCCTTATGCTATTGAGTTTGTAATCAGTTTCTGATCCGCTTATGTACCCGTCGCACGACGAGTCGTATTTGAAGTTTATCTGCGCGAAAGCGTCCTCGGCCTTCTTCTCATACTCCTTCCACATCTCCCACCAGAAGGTATCGCTGCCGGTCATAAGCCCCTTGCAGGCCTCGGCAACGGAAAAGTAGATGTGCGCCTCCCGGAGATCATACGGGTCAAGGACAAGGTCCGGTCTTTTCCCGAGCCTTAAGAGTCTCTCCTCGATCTTCTCGAAACCCCTCTGAATCTCCCTGTGGAAGGAACGCGAGAGGATGTACTTTTCGCCTGCCGCAACCGCTGCTGAGAACGCCACGGTCGTAACCGTCCCCGTTGCTGAGACGAAGCCTGTTATCTCCCTCGTCTCGTCTTTCGAGGCGCAATACGCAAGCCCTCCGGTAAAGTAGCCGTCTTCGTACCTTGAAAGGTCCATGTCCACTATAGTCGTTACGGTCCCGCTTTTGGCGGCCCCTCTAACCTTCCAGCAGTTGTCCTTGAGCTGCGGCAGCTCGGTGACTGCGTCTTCGTCGGTCACGACCTTTGAGAGCCTTGAATTTACTACGTCGTAAAAGAGCGTTGCGTAATAGGTCTTTGCGTTGTAGACATATGTTATGACAGCCTTGTAATTGACTGCCGTCAGCGAGGCGTCGGAAGCGCTTAAAGTATAGGCGAGAAGCCCGTCCGCCCCGACAGTCATCGCGGCTCCGTTTATGAGCGTGGCGTCACCTCCTGGCTTGTAGACGGTAAGGAGAGCTGCCGAGGGGATTATCTTTCTGTTGTTCTCATAGATATGTGTCTGAAATGTGTCTGCCGTGTTTTTCAGAAACTGCTGTTTCATCCGATCCCTCCGCTCCCTTTCTATTACTTACCTTTCAGCGGTTATCTTTTAACGACTTTTGCGTTCTCTCCCTTAACGGACATTTTTGCCCCTGTCTCCGATCTTTCCGTCTTCATCGGTAAGATGCCTTCGCTCACCGCATGAGGAAACCACCCTGTACTCTCCAATACGTCACAGCATGACCATCTGACGCTCCTTGATCCATTACCCTCAATTGCCGTTTTACACGAAGCGCCTGTGGATGATATTTTTGCTTTAAAATCAACTGCTGAGACGCTGAAGAGAACCTTATTTATTACTGCGTGTGCCGCCACCTGAGTTAAAACAGAGCCCGTCTTGAGGTCGCTTCTTACAAGCGTTGCTGCGGAAGCGTCGAAAATAGTGAGACTCTCATCCCAACCCCAAAAGGCTATATTTTCGCTTCCGTCACCCCACCCCCATTTATAGACGCCGATCATACGGCCCTTGACCTTATCCTGGCGGACCCGTCCCATGTCCAGGTCTTCAAGACCGTCACATTGTCATTGTCATAGAGCTTCCAGGTGCCAGCCGGGGACTCGACGAGTTTGTTGAGTATCCACTTATGGATGAACGAAGGCATCTTGTCGAGGTAGACCTCAAGGTCGTTCTCGATGACCAGCTCCCCGCTCCCGATTATCGTATCGCTTGCCGGGGCCGGTGAGCCTCCTGCCTGCTTATATATGGCCACCGTGTACCTCCCGTCCATCCAGACCGTCCTTGATTCGCTTGCCTCGTAGCGGCCTTTGATAGTGGCGTGCTCAGTGAGGGCAAGGTACGGGTTGGCAGGAGCCACTACAAAAGTCCCATCAACGGAATTCAGGAGAAAACTGTCAGCCTCCCTTCTGACTATGCAGTAGACGGTCTTCCCCGTCTCTGACCAGTCGGAGATTATCTTCTTGACCACTGCCATCAGTCATTGCCTCCGGCCAGCTGGGTGGTTGGGGTATAGGTCCCCGACGTATTCG
>JACRCH010000038.1 GCA_016219115.1 Deltaproteobacteria bacterium | reverse complement strand
TCATCACGCTCGCCCTCGGCGGCTCGGCCGGAAAGGAAGGCCCCTGCGCCCAGATAGGCGGAGGGCTCGCCTCGGTATTCGCCGACATATTGAAGTTCGCGGAGATCGACAGGAAAAAGCTCGTCATCTGCGGCATCAGCGGGGGCTTCGCCTCGGTCTTCGGCACTCCCATAGCCGGGGCGATATTCGGCATAGAGGTCCTTTTCGTCGGGTCAATACGCTACGATGTCCTTCTGCCTTCGTTCGTTACAGGCATCATGAGCTACCAGGTATCGTCCTGGCTGGGGATCACCTATTTCCACCACCCGGTACATATCGTTCCGGTATTCAGCGAAGCCTTCTTCATAAAGGTCGTCGCAGCCGGGGTCTTCTTCGGGCTCGCCTCCATCATGCTCATAGAGACGCTCAAGGCAGGCAAGGCTGCGGCGGAAAAGATAAAACTCCCGGTGCCGGTTAAAAGCGTCATTGGCGGAATGGTGCTCATCATGATCACGCTCCTCTTCTCGACGAACTACCTCGGGTTGGGCCTTCCCGTGATGGAGTCCGCACTTGAGGGCGGAGGTATCCCCTGGTACGCCTTCATTCTCAAAACGGTCACTACAAGCATAACTCTTAACTTCGGCGGCTCAGGCGGCATACAGACCCCGATATTCTTCATAGGCTCCACGCTCGGCTCCGTCCTCAGCCATGTCCTCAAGGTGGATGCGGGGATGCTCTCGGCCATAGGTTTTGTAAGCGTCCTGGCGGGAGCCGCAAACACGCCGATAGCCGCGAGCATCATGGCCGTGGAGCTCTTCGGCGCAGAGGTGGCGCCTTACGCTTCGATCGCCTGCGTGATAAGCTTTGTCATCACAGGCCACAGGAGCGTCTACCCCTCACAGGTACTTTCCATAAAGAAGTCCGCCTCGATAGAGGTCGAGATAGGAAAGGAGCTCGAAACCGTCGACCCGCGCTACCTGATGAGGGATAAAAGCCTTATAAGGACGCTGCGGTACCTTAAGGATACTGCCGGAAAGATAACCGGCAACAAAAAGTAGACACAGTGGACCTTGACTCCATAAAAAGACTGAGATGGCCGGATGACAGGGAGACGGCCAAAAGGCTTGAGGGAATCCTGAGAAAAAGGGTCAGGATCGAGCCCCTCGGGAAGGCCCCCGCTTTTGTGGCCGGGGTCGACGCCGCCTTTTTCGATGATAAGATCGTAGCCGTGGCGTGTCTCTACGAGTACCCGGGGCTTACTCCCGTACAGGAGGCCCATGCAGTAAGGGAAGTGAGTTTTCCGTACATACCGGGGCTCCTTTCCTTCAGGGAGGGCCCAGCCGTGATGGATGCGATAAAAAAGCTCGGGGTAAAGCCCGGGGTCGTTATATTTGACGGGCAGGGGATAGCGCACCCCAGGGGCCTGGGGATCGCTTCCTTCGCGGGAGTGCTTCTTAATATCCCCTCTGTGGGCTGCGCCAAGTCGAGGCTTGTCGGGAGCTACAGTGAGCCCGGCAGGAAAAAAGGGTGCTGGTCGCCCCTGGAGTACGAAGGCCGGGTGGTCGGGGCGGTATTGAGGAGTCAAAACTCCACAAGGCCCGTCTTCGTCTCGCCGGGGCACAGGATAGACCTCGCCGGCTCCATGGAGATAGTCCTCAAATGCACCGGAAGATACAGGGTCACGGAGCCGGTGAGAAGGGCCGACAGGCTCACTAAGAGTCTTAAACTGGAGCTTCTCGGCGGCGTTGAGAGTCAAAGAGGCGAGAGGATAAGCGGAGGCGACAACAAGACCCGCTTTTAAAAGAAGGAGTATTAAATGGAGAGCGTACTGCTTCTCATCGAGAACAACTTTGAGGATACCGAGGCGCTTTATCCCTATTACAGGATGAAGGAAGCCGGGTTCGGGGTCGTGGTCGTCGGGGCGAAGGCCGGGACATACGCCAGTAAGCACGGCTATCCTTTGAAGGCCGAGAAGACCCCCGGGGAGATAGATGTAAAAAAGTTCAAGGCGCTCCTGATCCCCGGCGGGGGAGCCCCCGACAGGATGCGCGTTATCCCGGAGATGGTCCGACTCGTGCGGGAAGCGTCCGAACATGGGCTCGTCGTGGCCGCGATATGCCACGGGCCGCAGATGCTCATAGAGGCGGATGTCGTGAGGGGTAAGAAGGCCACCTGCTACGCATCGGTCAAGACCGACCTCGTGAACGCCGGGGCGAAGTATGAGGACAGTCCGGTCGTCGTCGACGGAAGGCTTGTCACCTCGAGGGTCCCCGGCGACCTGCCGGATTTCTGCAGGGCCATTCTGGAGCGGCTCTCCCGGGGCTAATCGTTCGAGCCCGTGGCCCTTATGACCGGCTTTTCAACCTGAACGTTTTTGAGGCCGTGCTCGGACTTCGCGGCGAACGCGGGGCCGGGTTTCCCGATGTGATAGCCCTGCGCGAAGTCCACCCTGAACTTTCTCAAGAGCTTGAGGCTCTCTTCCGTCTCCACGAACTCGGCTATCGACTTTATCTTCAACCCCCTGGCCACATCGGTTATCGCCTTTACAAAGACCTGGTCGTTGGCGTTCTCGTGAAGCTTTTTTATGAACGAGCCGTCTATCTTGACGTAATCGACCTGCATCTCCTTGAGGTATGTGAACGAGGTGAACCCCACGCCGAAGTCGTCGAGGGCGAAACGGCAGCCGATTGACTTGAGGGCCTTGATGAACTTGACGGCCCTGTTCAGGTCGCTTATCGCCGCGGTCTCGGTTATCTCGAAGACAAGCCGCGCAGGGTCGGCACCGGTCTCCTTTATCTTCGCGTGTATGAAAGAGAGGAGGTTCTCGTCGCTCAAGTCCTTTCCGGAGAGGTTCAACCCGAAAGTTAGGTCCTTTCCCTGAGCGTTCATTTCGGCCTGGACCACCATGGCTTGCGCGATGATGGTCCTGTCGATAAGGCCGACAAGCCCGAACCGCTCGGCGATGTCGATAAAGGAGCCGGGCATCAATATCGCCCCGTCCTCGTCGCGCATCCGCGCCAGGACCTCGTAGTGGCGGATGGTGTCGTCTTCGAGGTCGAGTATCGGCTGGAACCACGGCTCGAAGCGGTCCTCCTTGAGCGCCTTCAATATCTTCTCCTTCCAGCTGAGCCTCGAGTGCATATTCTCGAGGTCCTTGTCCTCGGGCCTGAAGAGGTGGCACCTGTTTCTGCCGAGGTCCTTGGCGCGGTACATGGCGGCGTCCGCCCTTTTGAAGAGCTCTTTCGTATTCGCTCCGTGCTCGGGATAGAGGACGATCCCGGCGCTGACGGATGCCGAGGTCTCGTGCTCGCTGAAATGGAAGGCCTCTACGGCATGCCTCAATTCTTCCATTATGGCAAGGCTCGTCTTCGCGTCGGTCGAAGGGAGGAAGACGGCGAACTCGTCTCCGCTCAAGCGGGACAGTAGAGGTTTCTTGTCGCTACCAGGGAAGCATTGCCTGTAAGAGATGTCCACGACGGTCTTGAACAAGAGCGCCATGCGGCGCAGAAACTCATCCCCGACACCGTGCCCGTAGGAGTCGTTCAAGAGTTTGAACTGGTCCATGTCTATGAAACAGAGGGCGCCCGACTCACCGCCCGCTTCGGCGAAGTACATCCACTCATCAAGGAGCTCGATGAACTTCGAGCGGTTCGTAAGGCCCGTCAGGTCATCGTTGTTGGCAAGGTACCTGATGCGTTCCTCGCTGGCCATCTTATCGGTTACGTCCTCCTCGACCGCCAGAAAATCCGTTATCTTGCCTCTCTCGTCCTTTATGGGGGAGATCGCCGCGTTGACCCAGAAGTATCCGCCGTCCTTCTTCTTGTTTTTGAGCACGCTCCTCCAGGTCTTGCCTGAAAGTATGGTCCTCCAGAGCTCCTGGTACTTCTCCCTGGGGACCTCGGCGGAAGAGAGGACCCTGGGGGTCTTTCCTATCGCCTCTTCCTTCGAATAGCCGGAGACCTCCTCAAAGACCGGGTTTACGTACTCTATGACTCCGTTGATGTCCGTTATGAAGACGATGTTTACGCTCTGCTCGATCGCCATGGAGAGTTTTTTAAGTTCGTAGTCGGCCTGCTTGCGCTCGGTTATGTCCTGGACCGTGCCTATCATACGGAGCGGTCTGCCGGAAGGATCAAAGGCTACGTCCCCCTGCTCATGTACGATCCTTACGGACCCGTCGGAAAGCAGTATCCTGTGGTCGATCGAGTACGGTTTTTTCTCATGGAGGGCGGCGTTTACGGCGTCGGTCACGGGTTGTCTGTCCTCGGGGTGGACGGAGTTCAAAAAGGCCTCGTAAGTGGCCCCGAACGCGTCCTTCTTAAGGCCGAAGATACCGTATATCTCGTCGGACCAGACAAGGGTGTTTTTTTCGATATCCCACTCCCAGCTCCCGAGCCGGGCGATATGCTGGGCCATGTTCAGGACCCTTTCGCTCGCCTTCAAAGCCTCCTCGGCCTTTTTTCTCTCGGTTATGTCGCGGATGATTGCCAAAAAGGTCAGCTTGCCGTCGATCTCCGCCGGCGACATGGTCAGGGAGATGGGGAACTCGCTGCCGTCCTTTCTCAGTGCCTCGTATTCGCGCGTCTTGCCGCCGATGGAGGATGCGCGCGTCTTTTTTACCTTTGCCAGGGCTTCGTGGTGTCTCTCCCGGTACCTCTCGGGCATGAGGATCGCGACATTTTTCCCGAGGACCTCGGAAGAGCCGTAGCCGAACAGCTTCTCGGCCGTCGAGTTGAACCAGGTTATAATCTCGTTCCCGTCGATGGTGACGATGGCGTCGTTGGCCGTCTGGAGCATCGTGCTGTAGCGCACTTCGCCGTTGAGAATGGTCTTGTTCCGCGCCTTTATGTCAGCGGCCATGGTGTTGAAGGAGCTGCACAGTTGCCCTATCTCATCATCCGTCCTGACGGGTATCGTTATGTCGTAGTCCCCGCCCGATATCCTCTTTGCCGCCTCGGAGAGTCTTTTAAGCTGGAGGATGACGCTTTTGTAAAAAGCGAAGATAAGCATTACTATCAGGCCCGCAACGATTGAAGCGGTGAAGACGGCGTCGCGGCGGATCTTTGCCACTGGGGCCATCGCCTCATCGGCGGGTACCTCGACGAGAAGGGTCCACTTCAAAGGGGTGATGCAACCGGATGAGCCGACGACCTCGGCTCCGTTGTAGTCCCGGTACAGCCCCGAGAACTCCTTGCCTGAATCGAGGCATGCCGTCACGGGGACGGTCTTGACCTTCAGGCCCGGCCCGGTGTTATTCTTAAACCGCGCTCCGGTGATCATCGCCCCGTCCTTGTCGACCAGATATACGGCCGGGGTGTAGCGGACGGTATCCGCAGCCCCGCTTAAGACCTTATCGAGGTCGGAGAAGAGGATGAGTCTTGTCATCGTGCCCAGGGGTTCGCCGGTGGCGGGGGATTTTATCCGGGTCGAGACGGCGATGCCTACCCTGCCGTCGAAATTGGCTTGAGCCACGCTGACACCCGTGTCTGCCGTGTCCGCGAAAAAGCCGCTCTTAGAGAGATCCTTGCCTATCGCCAGGCTGTCGGTGGAGGATACGACCCGGCCCTCCGGAGAGATAATATATATAACGCTGACATACGCATCGAGCGGAAGCTTGTTTTTTACAAGGTACTCGTTCAGGCGCGCCGAGGCGCTCTTTTGTCCATTGATAATCTCCTCAAAGGCCCGCCTTATGTAGCCGTCGGTGGAGAAATCCGCTGTCCTCATCTTTTCCATCTCGAGGAACTGATAGACGCGGCGCTCCAGCGAGTTGGTGTTCGTCCGCAGGTCCTCGATGATGTACTTCATTATGAAGTCTCTGTTGATACGGTAGCCGTACAGGAAGGTCGCCAATATAGGCAACAATATAATGGCAAGGGCCGCTAGGGCCTTTTTAGACAGGGACGGTCTGTTCATTTAGTCCTCTCTGAAAAAGTTGAGAGCCTCAAAGGTTGTATTTCAGGTGATGACCGGAGATAAAGGTGGCCTTGATGTGAAATCAGGACAAAGCGGGATGTGTAGGCTTGAAGGGTCTGATGTATCCTATCTCCCAATTTACACCTTAATATATACGGAAATCATCAAAAAAGCAATCTTAAGACTCTGTATGCTTTATCGGTCGCGGGAGGAGTATTCTTAAGCGGTTTAAGAAGGGCCGCTCCTGATAGTCATAAAGCCGATACCTGACTTTTTACTTGTGGCTTTTCGTAAGGGGTATGTAAACCGCCAGGCATAGAGGGGAGCACGGAAGACGAGTCGTTGCGGATAAGAAGGATGGACGCCGGGTTTGGAGAAACAAAACAGGTTGTATTTATCCAGCCGTACGCCAGCACTTTAACCCGCCGTACGCCAGTACTCGTGCGAGTTCAGGTTTGCAACCTGAACCTGACATTTCATTAAAACTAAATTCTCCGTACTTGCGGTAAAGGCTTTTTACGCACTGCCGTGCGTTTCCTGGGGGTAGGGTTCTGGCCGCTTTTTCCCTCCCCGCCGGGTTTGTTAAAGATAAAGCAAAAAAGGTCTTCTTAATTAAAAACAGGTGAACCCTTGGCCCTGCCGTGAGCCTCACAGGGTTTGACAGTTCCGGGAATCAGATTTCCGGGCCTCTCCTTGCAAAACCCTCCCCCTTGACGGGGGAGGGAAGGGTGGGGGTGAGGTTTTCACTCTCCCCGCTTCCCGTTGCATCGGAAGAGCGCAACGGGAGCCCAGCCCTCGCAATCGAGAAAGGGGAGCCGGGAGTCTTTTGCAGGGGGCGAGTGAAATGCCTTCTACGGAAATTCCCCCCCCAAAGCCCGTTTTAGGCTCTCTTTTAATTGTTCTTCTGTTTCGGTCTCTTGTTGGCTTCGAGGACTTTTTTCCTGAGTCTGATCGACTGCGGGGTCACCTCAACGAGTTCGTCTTCTCCTATGAACTCAAGCGCCTGTTCGAGGTTCATGATGTTTGGCGGGAAAAGCAGCATCGTATCGTCTGAGCCGGAGGCCCTCATGTTGGTGAGTTTCTTCTCCTTGACGGCGTTGACGTCCATGTCGTTCTCCCTGGAGTTTTCGCCGATTATCATCCCCTCGTATACCTGGGTGTTCTCCTTTACGATAAGCGTGCCCCTGGGCTGCAGATGGAAGAGCGCGTAGACCGTGGTGGTGCCGGTCCTGTCGGCCACAAGCGCTCCGGTGGTGCGTTTGGAGATCGGGCCGTGCCAGGGTTCGTACCCGTCGAATATGTGGTTGAGAAGCCCTGTGCCCTTTGTGTCGGTCAGGAACTGGGACCTGAAGCCTATAAGACCCCGCGCCGGTATCCTGAATTCGAGGCGGACCCTCCCGTGGCCGTTGTTCTGCATCTTCTGCATCTTGCCCTTGCGCATGCCGACCTGCTGCGTGACCACTCCTATGAAATCCTCGGGGATGTCTATTACGAGGTGCTCCATCGGTTCGTGCAGCACGCCGTCGGTCGTCCTGGTGATGGTCTCAGGCATCGATACCGACATCTCGTAGCCTTCCCTTCTCATCATCTCTATCAATATGGCGAGCTGAAGCTCGCCTCTGCCCATGACCTTGAAGGAATCGGCCTTCTCGAAATCCACCTTTATGGAGACATTGTAGAGAAGCTCTTTTTCGAGCCTGTCCCTTAAATTCCTTGCCGTGACATACTTGCCTTCTTTTCCGGAGAACGGCGAGGTGTTGGCGGCGAAGACCATCGATATCGTCGGCTCATCGACCTTTATCCTCGGAAGCGGCTGCGGGTTCTCGGCGTCGGTCACGGTGTCCCCGATCGTAATGCCCTCGATCCCGGCCAGCGCCACGATCTCCCCGACCGCCGCCTTTTCGGCCGGCGCCCTTTCAAGGCCCTGGAAGACGTAGAGGGAGGATATCCTGGACTTTATGACCTTGCCGTCAGCGTGTATCAAGGCAACGTTGTCGGCGGACTTTATCGTCCCGGAGAAGATCCTGCAGATGGCGAGCCTTCCGACATAGTCGCTGTAGTCGATGTTCGTGACCAGCAGTTGAAGGACCCCGTCGGGGTCGCCCGTCGGGGGCTGGACGGTCTTTATTATAAGCTCAAAAAGCGGCTTGAGGTTTTCGGACGGCAGATCGAGGTTCGGGGTGGCCGTGCCCTTTTTGGCGTTCGTGTAGACTATCGGGAAGTCGAGCTGGTCTTCCGTGGCGTCGAGGTCTATGAAGAGGTCGTAGACCTCGTTCAAGACCTCTTTTATCCTGGCGTCCGGCCTGTCGATCTTGTTAATGACGAGTATCGGGGAGAGCTTGAGGTCAAGGGCCTTTTTCAGGACGAACCGCGTCTGGGGCAGCGGGCCTTCGGAGGCGTCCACAAGTAGGAGCACCCCGTCAACCATCTTAAGCGTCCTCTCCACCTCTCCGCCGAAGTCCGCGTGGCCGGGCGTGTCGACGATATTGATCTTGACGCCGCCGAACTCTACGGCGGTGTTCTTCGCCATGATAGTGATGCCGCGCTCTCTCTCGAGGTCGATGTTGTCCATGACGCGCTCGACGACCTTTTCGTTGGAGCGGAATATGCCCGCCTGTTTAAGCATCGCGTCCACAAGGGTAGTCTTCCCGTGGTCGACGTGCGCTATTATCGCGATGTTCCTTATAGCCTTGTTCTCCATAAACTCCTCACCGTTTCCTTTGATCGAATATTTTGAATGTCGCTCAAAATTGAATCAAATATTATATACCGTAATCACTCCAGGTGTAAAGAGGGATTTTTCTGCCGGAGGGGAGCGGTACTTTGAGTCTGCTCAAAAAAAACTGATTAATGGACCTGCGGCAAGCGGCAGGGAATCAAACCCTCCCTTCCCTCGCTTGCGAGGGCTGGGCTCCCGTTGCGCTCTTCCGATGCAACGGGAAGCGGGGAGGGTGAAAACCTGTTTTCACCCCCACCCTTCCCTCCCCCTCGATGGGGGAGGGTTTTTATAGGGAAACCCTGCTAGCAAGCTAGCAGGGAATTTTGTGATCTATATCATTCAGGAGTCGCTTCCGCCGCGTTCGGGACTCTTGTTCCTGAAGAACTCGTAGTAAAGGAGCGGCACGGCCACAAGCGTCAACCCAGTGGCTGCCACGGCGCCGAACATCATCGAGATGGCGAGGCCCTGGAATATCGGGTCAAAGAGCATCACAAACGATCCGACGACTACCGCCATGGCCGTCAAAAGAATGGGCCTGAACCTCACTGCCCCGGCCTTCAGCACGGCGTCTTTCAGGTCCCCGGTCTCCCTCCACTCCATCTGGATGAAGTCCACAAGGAGTATGGAGTTTCTTACTATTATCCCGGCCAGGGCTATGAAACCTATCATGGAGGTGGCAGTAAAAAAGGCATTGAAGACCCGGTGTCCCGGCAGTATCCCGACAAGCGTCAGGGGGATGGGGGCCATGATTATGACAGGTGTCAGGAAGTTCCTGAACCACGCCACCACGAGGATATAGATGAGGATAAGGACGGCCCCGAAGGCTACTCCTAAGTCCCTGAAGACCTCAATGGTTATATGCCACTCGCCGTCCCACTTCATCGAGTATTTGTTCTCAAGCCAGGGCTGTACGGAGTCGAACTGTTCCAGCTCGTAGCCGGCCGGTATCTTCAGCTCCCTTATCCTCTTTTTCATATCGAGTATGGCGTACACGGGGCTTTCCGCCACCCCGGCGACGTCGCCGACGACATAGGTGACGCTTTTGAGGTTCTTGTGATAGATGGTCTTGTCCTCCGTCGTCTCCCTGACCTTCACGAGCTCGGAGAGCGAAACGAGGGAGCCGGTCCCGGAAGGCACGCCGATACTCTTCAACGATTTTAGGTCCGACCTTTGCGAAAGCGGAGCCCGGAGGAACAACTCGACAGGCTCCTTTGCGTAATCGACGTGGAGCAGCCCCGCGCCCATACCGGACAGGGCGATCCTCAGGGACTGCGACACCGCTTCGGTGTCTATACCGTTCAACGAGGCCTTTGCCTTGTCGACCTCGAAGACGAATTTTTTCTGGTCGTCCTCGACGTACCAGTCGACGTCGACCACCCCGGGGGTGGCCTCGAAGACGCCCATGATCCGTTTTGCCACCTCTATCCGGCCCTTAGCGTCCGGGCCGTAGACCTCCGCCACAAGGGTACTCAAGACCGGCGGACCCGGAGGTATCTCCGCCACCTTGATACGCGCCCCGTAAGTGTCGCCTATCCTTTTAAGTTCGGGTCGAAGCCTCTTGGCGATGTCGTGGCTCTGGGCGGACCTTTTGTCCCTGGAGACGAAGTTGGCCTGGATGTCGGCCACATTCGGCCCCTGCCTCAGGTAGTAGTGGCGCACAAGCCCGTTGAAGTTATACGGCGAGGCCGTGCCGATGTAGCTCTCGTAGTCGGTCACCTCGGGGACGGTCAACAAGTACTCGCCGAGCTTTCCGGTGACGGCGGCGGTCTGCTCCAGGGTCGTCCCTTCCGGCATGTCTATTATCACCTGCAACTCGCTCTTGTTGTCGAACGGGAGCATCTTGACGGTGACGCCCTTGAAGGGGATCAGAAGCATAGCGAGCCCGAGAAGGACAGCTACTCCGCCGAGCACGGCGAACCTCTTGGACCTGCTGTCTATAAGCGGGGTGAGTATCCTTGAGTAGAGCCGGTAGAGTCCTTTGCCTCCGTCGGCCTCCCCTTTGTGCGAGCGGACGCCTTTCAAGACCTTGTAGCCCAGCCAGGGGCTTACGATGAAGGCCACGAGGAGCGAAAAAAGCATCGCCGCCGAAGCCCCTACCGGGATAGGCCTCATGTACGGCCCCATCAGCCCGGAGACGAACGCCATCGGCAGTAAAGCCGCTATCACGGTGAGGGTCGCCAGTATTGTGGGGTTCCCCACCTCGTCCACGGCCCGTATCGCGGTGTCCGTACTGACGCCGCGGAGTTTGAAGTGCCTGTGGATGTTCTCAACGACGACTATCGCGTCGTCGACGAGTATGCCGATGGAAAATATGAGGGCGAAGAGAGTGACCCTGTTGAGCGTGTAGCCGTAGAGGTAGTTAACCAGCAGCGTGAGGGCGAGCGTCACGGGGACCGCCACGGCCACGACAGCCGACTCCCTTATCCCCAAAGCCAAAGCTATCAGTATGATGACGGCAACGGTTGCGATGAGCATGTGCTCAAGGAGCTCGTCTGACTTTTCCCTGGCGGTGTCTCCGTAGTTGCGCGTTACCGTGGCATTGATGCCGGCCGGGATGGTGGAGCCCTTCAACGCCTCCACCTTCTTGAGGGCCTCGCGCGCGACGACGCTCGCGTTGGCGCCCTGCTTCTTGGCTACCGCTATGGTGACGGCCTCGAACGCCGCCGTCCCTTTATCGGCGGTCTTTATCCCCTTTTCCCCGGCCGCGGGCCCGAGCCCCATAAAGACGTAGCTCGCCGGCTCCTCCGGGCCGTCTGTGACGACGGCCACGTCTCTTAAGTAGACGGGACGGCCCTGATACACTCCCACGACGACGGACCTGACCTCATCCGAGGTCTTTAAAAAGCCGCCGGTATCGACGGCATATTCCGTATTGCCCAAGGGGAACGACCCGGCCCTGACATTATAGTTCGCGGCCCTCAAGGCCCCCATTATCCGGAAGGCCGAGGCGGAGTAGGCCTTTAATCTGACCGGGTCGAGGTCTATCCTCACCTGGCGCCTCTGCCCTCCGGTGACCGTCGTCTCGGAGACGTCCTTGTCCTTCTTGATCTCGTCGGCGACAACGGTGGCAACGCTCCTGAGGTCATAACCCGAGTACCTGTCGCTCCATAAGGTGACGGAGAGTATCGGGACGTCATCGATGGACCTGGGCTTTACAAGCGGCCGGGAGACCCCCTGGGGGATACTGTCGTAGTTCGCCATCAGCTTGTTGTAAAGCTTCACCAGGCTCGTCTCCATGCCCTCGCCGACATAGAACCGCACAATCGTCAGGTTGCCGCCGGGAGAGGCGATGGAGTAGACATACTCCACCCCCTTTATCTCCCAGAGGAGTTTCTCCATGGGGGCCGTCACGCGCTCCTCGACCTCCTTGGCCGAGGCCCCGGGATAGGAGACGAATACATCGATCATCGGGACTGCGATCTGAGGCTCTTCCTCCCTGGGCGTGACCACGACGGCAAAGACGCCGAGGAGAAGTGAAGCTATTACAATAAGGGGCGTGAGCTTCGATTTGATGAAAGCCTTCGCTATTTTACCTGAAATCCCGACTGCGCTCATAAGACCTCTGACATATAAGATATGAAAACAAGTTTACGAAATCCAGGGGGGCGGGGCGGGCTACTTAAGCGGCTTGATGAGACCTCCGTCAACGGCCTTATCGATGCCCTCGACTATGACCCTTTCACCCGGGTTGAGGCCCGAGAGTATCTCGACATTGTTGTCGTAGCTCTCGCCGGTCCTCACCAGCCTGTAGGTGACGACCCCTTTGTCGTCCACGGCGTAGACCCCGGTAAGCTGGCCCTTTGCGTCTATGGCGGAGAGCGGGAGCAGGAGCGCGGTCTTTTTTACGGCCGGGAAAGAGACCTTGCCGTACTGGCCGGACTTAAGCCCGTCGCCCATGAGAGCGATCTTTACAAGGAAGGTGCGCGAAGCCGGGCTTACGGAAGGGACCGCTTCCATGACCTTGCCTTCGATGGTACGGCCGAGCGAGTCTATGGTGACTCCGACGGTCATGCCTTTTTTTATCCTGTCCGAGAGCCTCTCGTCGGCGTTTGCCTCAAGTATGAAGGAAGAGGTGTCCTCGATTACCATAAGAGGCATCCCCGGGTTGGCCATGTTGCCGACTTCGGTCTTCTTTTCAGAGACGACCCCGTCCACCGGGGAGGTCACCCGCGCGTAAGAGCGGTAGACTCGCGTTTCGGTAACGAAGGCCTCGGCCCTCTTGACGGTCTCCTCCATGCGCTCGCGCTCAAGCTCCGCAGCGTTCCTCTTCGTCTCTATCGTGTCGAACTCCTGCCGGGAGAGCGCCTTGCCCTCATAGAGTTTTTTATACCTCTCGTAGGTGAGGTTGGCCAGTTTGAGGTTCTCCTTTGCCGCCTCCAGGGCTTTCAGGGCCTCGCGGTGGCCGGCCTCCGCGGCCCTGACCTTTTCCCTGATGTCGCTGTCGTCTATCGTCAGGAGCGGGGCGCCTCTTTTGACCCGTTCGCCCTCCTGAACAAGGATGGAGGTGACGGCGCCCATGACTTTACTCGACACGGCGCTTATGGTCTTCGCCTTTACGGTGCCGGCTACATCGACGTAGCCGCTCACTTCAACGCCCTTGACCTCGACGGTCTTGACTCCCGTGATCTCCCGGCGGGCCGTCTCGGCGCCGGGCCTTACCTCGTCCCCGCACCCGCCGAGATAGAGCGGGGCGCACAAAAAAGAGAGGACCGTAAGGGACGTCAACAAAAATCTTTTCATCTTTACTCCTCCGGCCTCGTCAGTCAGCGCTGGCTGCAATATCGAGGTCCTTGAATATGGTGCCGCTCTCGTAGCTTAAGGCGGCCAGGGCGCTCAGGTATTCGTTCTTTGCGGCGGAGTAGCCGGAGCGCGCGTTATCGAGGCTCAATTGAGCGTCTAAAAGTTCAATGACGGGTGAAAGCGAATTCTCGTAGCGAAGCCTTACAAGGCGCGCCCCTTCCTCGGCGGTGGCCAGCGACGAGGCCGCGAGTTCCTGGTTTTTACGCGCCTCCTCGGCCCCGAGGTAAGCCTCGTATACCCTGAAAGAGACGGATTTTCTGAGGCCGTCGAGATACTCGCGCGCCTCGGCGGCCCTGTAGTTGGCTTTGGATGTCTCATGGCTCCTCAGGGTCCCGTCGAATATATTCCACCTGAGAAACGCGGTTACGGTCCAGCTGTCCCCCTCCGAGCCTAAAGGGGCGGCGTGGTCGTTTATCTGGTATGAGCCGCCGATCCCTACAACCGGGAAATAATCCGATCTGGCCAGGTCGATATTGTTCATGGCGTTCTCGTACCGTTTTTCAAGCGACTTTACGTCTTTTCTCGCAAGAGAGCCGTTTTTATAATAATCTATCTCCTTGAGCGCAAGCGCCTTCGGCTCTTCAGAGGTGGCGACCGGCTCTGAGAGGCCGAGCAGTAGCCCGAGGGCGCGTTTGGCGACAGACAGGTTCTTCTCGGCGCTCACGAGCCTCTGTTCGGCCCCGGTAAGGCCGGTCGAGGCACGGAGCACGTCGGAGTAGAGACCGAGCTTCGAGTCGTAGCGCAGTTTCGCTAGCCTCAGATGTTCTTTCGCGTCCTCGACGCCCTTTTTGGAGACTTCGACGAACTCGGAAGCGGTATTGACCGACAGGTAGGTCCTGACGATATTGAAGGCCACCTCTTCTTTCTTCCTTGAAAGGTCCTCAAGCCTGGCCGAGTACTCCTCTCTGGCCATCTTTAGCCCCACGTACGCCTTTTTTACGAAGAGGGGCTGTTCGACGGAAATGGAGGTCTGATAGTCGTTTATCGCGGCTGGGTTGTTGAGGTTCTGTATGGCGAAGTCCGCCTGCGTGAACCTCTCCTGGTTGAGCTTCGACGAGAAGGCGAATGTGGGGTTGGTGGTCCTCATGAACCTCTCCTCCAATGTGATCTTCGGAAGGAGGCTGCTCCTGGCCGCGCCTATGCTTTCTCTTTCCGCGTATACCGAGTTGTGGAAGGCCCTTAGCTCCGGGTTGCCCTTGAGCCCCAGCTCTATGGCGTCTCTGAGGGTCAAGGCCCACTCCTGTGCCGGGGAGAGGGCGGCGAGACCAAAGAGGGTGAGGCTTAATATAAATGAGATAAGAACTTTCCGCATGGTCTGTCCTTTCGCAGCTTGACGCCCGGCGTTTTCCATAAACGCCGGCCCCCTTGCGGAAAGTGGGCCGGCGCGTGTCATTTCTTCTGTAGCTTGGTGATGTTGAGCGCGTTGAGTATCAGCTTTTCGACGAAAGGCTCGCTGACGCCCTTTTTCATCTTGCCTATGAAGTATTTCTCGAAGGCTACCTTGGCGAGGTGGACCCATTTGCCTTTCCTGGACCAGGTGACGTTTCTCGGCGGTATCTGGGGTATGGCCACGAAGGCCGCCCCGGTGTTGCCCATGTCGGCCAGGCATATCGCGTTCCATGTCGCCTTTGTCGACACGGGCTTGCCGTCGATGGAGTCTTTTATGTTGTGGGCCGCCGCGGTGACCATGGACTCGATCATGTGGCCGGTCTTGGGCACGCCCGTAGGTACCGGAGTCACCTCGAGCGGCGCTATCGCCACGCATACGCCGACGGCGTAGACGTCGGGGTACCTGGGCGATCTCTGGTACTCATCTATAATGACAAACCCCTTCGGGTTGCATAACCCGGGGACGGCGGCCACCGCGTCCACGCCCTTGAACGACGGCAGTATCATGGAGAACTTGAAGGGTAGCTCCTTTTCGCCATCGCCGACTATCTCGATGGTCATCTTGTCCTTCTCGACCTTTTTTATCTTCGCGTTGGTGTGCCAGTTGATGTGCCGCTCCCTTAGTTCGTGTTCAAGAAGCCCTTTTGAATCGCCTACCCCGGACAGACCCATGTGCCCGATGTACGGCTCCGAGGTGACGTAGGTCATGGGGACCTTGTGGCGGACCCTGGCCCTTTTGAGGGTCGTGTCTAGTATGAAGGCGAACTCGTAGGCGGGGCCGAAACACGAGGCGCCCTGCGCGGCGCCGATTATGACCGGCCCCGGGTCCTTAAGGAGCTTCTGGAACTCCGCGTACGCGTGTTCGGCGTGGTCTATCGTACAGACGGAAACGGTGTGGTGCTCGGGCCCGAGCCCCTCGATCTCCTCGAAGTTGAGCTTGGGGCCGGTGGAAATCAGCAGATAGTCATAAGGGATGACAGTACCCTTGGACGTTATGACCTGTTTTTTCTCCGGGTCTATCGTCCGGGCGCCTTCCGAGTTGAAATTGATACCTTTTTTAGCGAGGTATTTCCCGAGCGGGAAAGCCGTGTCTTTTCTCTTCCTCCAGCCCACGGCCACCCAGGGGTTTGAAGGGACGAAATGAAAGATATCGGTATTGGATACCACCGTTACCTCGTGCGCTTTGCCGAGCATATGCTTGATCTCGTAAGCGGCGGGAAGCCCCCCTGTCGAAGCGCCGATAATCACGACCTTTGCCATCTCTCTACCTCCTTGGTTAAAGCCCGGGTCCCGTAGGCCCAGTACGTTTAGCGAATAGAAATTGTAAACCTCCATACTTTTCGATGATACCCCGCGTAAAGCCGTTGGGTATCATCGATGCCATTCAGCCCTCCGTGGGAAGTGCGGCAGGGAAGGCGGAGTCGAGGCCGCCGTGGGTCTCCCCCATGAAGCCGAATATCCGGGAAAAAAGCCGGCATAGGCAATCCATGGACGGTTGTTGAAAAAGCCATGGATGGACTTTTTCAACAACCTGCCTGAAAAAAAGGCTCAAAAGGCCGGTAAAGTCAGTCACCGTATCAAAGGTACGCGCCCCCCGGTCTTTAAATCACAAAATTTCCTGCTAGCTTGCTAGCAGGGTTTCCCTATAAAAACCCTCCCCCATCGAGGGGGAGGGAAGGGTGGGGGTGAAAAAATGCTTTCTCCCTCCCCTCCCTTGATGGGAGGGAGGGTTTGGTACCGCGCGGCACAAGGCTATCGGGGCGATTTCATGATGCCGTTGAGCAGCGGTCTTTGCCCCCGAGCATCCTGAGAAACGACATCATCGGGCACCAGTTGGTGAAAAATGACTGTAAAAGGTTGAGTCCCACAAACGCGGTGAAGAGGAGCCAGTATTCGGAATGAACCCGTGAAAGGACCAGCGAAAGGAGTATGAATACCCCCGCTATCAGCCTTAAAAGCCTGTCGACTGTCATAATCATATCCTCCTATTAAAAGTTTGCAAGCCCCGGAAGGGGCGGTAAAACGCGGCCTCCCGGGAGAGACCTATTTTTTAAGCCTCTTCGCGATCCTCTCGCTGTCTTCGAGCTCTTCCAGCAGGACCGACTTCATCAGGGCGCAGGCGTCTATGATCTTGGGGTTGTGTATGCTGTAGAATATATTGACCCCTTCGCGCCGTGCCGATACCATCTTCCTCTGCCTCAGGACCGCCAGGTGCTGCGAGACATTCGCCTTGGTTATCCCGAGTAACTCGACAAGCTCTCCGACGGAGCGCTCGCCGTCCTTCAAGGCGGCGATTATCTCGAGCCTCTTGGCGTTCGCCAGGGTCTTGCATATCTCGGCCTGCATCTCGTATATTTCTTTTTTCATATTCATGTATTCATTATTGCGAAATTACGAAACAATGTCAAGCAGAAAAAGATGAGGTGACTCTCTGTTTTTTTCTTCACTGCGTAACGGGTTTGAATTTAAGAGGTTTTAGGGACTGAAAAATCCGGGAGGATGCCGGGAAAGCCTCCTGAGAAGGCCTTTTTTGAAAATGCAAACTTTCTGTATTTCAAAGATTCCCGGCGGAAAGCCGCCGGGAGCCTCACAAGGCCCCCACCGGGGAAAATCATCCGTTATCATCCCGTCAGACCGTCTGGTAGTGGCGGCTGTGTTCGCTGAATATTCTCTCTATGGTGCCGGTGTCGGGTTTGAAAGGAAGTTTCGCCGGGGCCACCGGCTCCGGAAGTTTGTGGGTGGCCTCGAAAGGCGTGCCGCTGAGCTTGAGGTTGTAGGAGGTGACCATCAGGGGCTCAAGGTTAACGACATCCTGTATGTTGTACGCCAGCAGGGTCTCAAGCGCCCTGGGGTTCTTGTTCCTCCTGTAGTCGTTCCAGAGAAGGACCGCGAAGTAACCGTCCACGCCGTCAAGCTCGCCCCTGTCGATCCCGAGCTTCTTTTCGCAGCTTTTGAGGCCCCCGGTGAAGCCGAGGTCCTTCAGGATAAACCTCAGGTCGATGTGGGCCTGGCGCATGCGGATGTTCATGTGGCTTTCGATGAAGGGGATGTCGAAGCATTTGCCGTTATAGGTGACGACGACCTCGTAGTCTTTGATATCCTGCTTGAACTGATGGAGGTTCTCGCCCCTGACATAGTAACGGACCGAGCGGCCGTCGTACAGTGATATAGCGGTTATGTAGCCGGTGGGGCCGGAGTAGCCGTTGGTCTCGATGTCAAGGTACGCTACACCGTTACGGAACTCCGAGAAGAGCCTCCACTGCTGGTCCGGCGGAAGAAGCGTGGAGAAGTAATCGAGATCTCTGGCGTCAAGCCTCGCGATGGACTCCTCTATAGTGGCATTGAAAAATGGACGCGCCCGCTCGGGCAGAGTCTTAGCGTCGATAGGGGAGCCCCACGAAAGGACCCCTCTTCTCCATAAATTTTTCTCTGTCTTAAGACCTATCCCGGGTATGTGGCAAAAAGTGTTTTTTAGCATCTCGTTTCTTTCTGTATTTTATTGACGGTCTGAACATCCCGGGGTTTATAAGCCAGGGGAGGGTCCATCTGAAGTCCAAACAGGGGCTATTTTAACACAACTGAGGAAAAAGAAATTAAAAATAAAAAAAAGACCTCCCGGCGAGATCCGGAGAAAATACCCTTACCGTCGAGTGGCGCCATATTTATCACCTACGGTTACAGTATATCTCAAAAAAGGGAAAGTAAATAATGATAATCCCGGCCCATAGTGGAGAGGACAAAAAAAACGGCAAAAAGGTGATAAATTACAAAATTCCCTGTAGCTTGCTAGCAGGGTTTCCTTATCAAAACCCTCCCCCTCGATGAGGGAGGGTAGGGTGGGGGTGAAAAAATGTTTTCACCCTCCCCGCTTCCCGTTGCATCGGAAGAGCGCAACGGGAGCCCAGCCCTTTCAATCGAGGGAGGTTTAAGGAGATACTCCGGGGTGGTTCATTGACTGAAAAGCAAAAGACAAGTGAGTTCTATTGACAGCCTGTTGTAAAATACAGGTCCGGTGTCCATCATTTTACAACCTCCGTGGGTGTCATCGAGGAGATACCCGTGCCGCTCCCGAGCTGGCCGTAGGAGTTGTTGCCCCAGCAGAAGACTTTGCCGGACGAAAGGCGCGAGCAGCTGAACCGGTATCCCGCGTCCGCGCCTGTGGCGGTGGTGATGCCGTTCGCGAGTACGGGCGTGATGGTCGTCAAGGGCACGCCAGGTCCCGGCGGGGTGAACCCTGCGTAGTCTCCTTTGCCGAGCTGGCCTGCGGAGTTATCTCCCTAGCAGACGACCCGGTTGTCAGACAGGCGCGCGCAGCTGTGGTAAAGTCCCGCCGCCATCCCGACAACAGAGGTGAGCGATACCTGAACCGGGGAAGACGAAGTCGTCATATAAAAGGCGCCCACCAGGGGCCAAAGGATTCCAAGCTGTCCGGCCGAGTTGTCTCCCCAGCACCTCACAGTCCCGTCGGTCAGGCTGGAGCAGGCGTGGTTGGAGCCGGAGGCGATACCCGAGGCCGTGGTGATGCCTGTTACCGTAACCGGGGCAGAGGCGTTTAGAAAAGACGAGTTGCCTAGCTGGCCGAAGATATTAAGGCCCCAGCACTTTAAGGTACCGTCCGAAAGGAGCGCGCACGAGTGTCTGCCGCCGGCCGCTGCCTGAGCGGCCGTTGAGACCCCGGTGACAGCCACCGGCTTATAAGCGTTGATGGAGGAGGAGTTGCCGAGCTGGCCCGAGGAGTTCAGCCCCCAGCAG
>JACRCH010000042.1 GCA_016219115.1 Deltaproteobacteria bacterium | reverse complement strand
GCTATTGAACGCTGCAGCCTTTAACAACCAGGCAGGGCTATGGGAGATGATTTGGGGAGCCGGCCCGATGGTCAAATTCGTCCTTTTGATACTCCTGGCCTTCTCGGTAGTATCCTGGGCCATCATCGCCTACAAGATGATGATGCTCAGAAAGATCGAGAAGGAGACCACGGCCTACTACGACCTGTTCTGGGAGAAGAGACAGTTCTCCCAGATATTCAACGCCTCCAAGGGTTTCTCCTCCACCCCGTTAAAAAGTCTCTTCACCTCCATTTACAACGAACTCTCCAGCACGATGAAGGAAGAGCCGCAGAGGGTCCAGAGGGAAGACCTGGAGAGGTTCCAGAGGATACTTAAAAAGGCAAGCGCGATAGAGGCCGCGAAACTCGATTACTCCGTCGGGTTTCTCGCCACGACCGGCAACACCGCCCCCTTTATCGGCCTCTTCGGCACCGTATGGGGCATCATGGCCTCTTTCAGGAGTATCGGCGCCAAGGGCGCGGCCAACCTGGCGGTAGTGGCCCCGGGGATCTCCGAAGCCCTTGTGGCCACGGCCATGGGACTCCTCGCGGCCATACCAGCGGTCGTCGGCTACAACCATATAGTCACCAGGACAGGGCGCATAATCGAGGAGATGGATAACTTCTCCTCGGACATACTCAACATAATAGAGAAGCAGATCGGCAAAAGATAGACCCTTTGGCGGCCCATGGAAGCAAGAAGAAAAGAGAGACGACTGATGTCCCAGATAAACGTCACCCCGCTGGTCGACGTCATGCTGGTGCTCCTCATAATCTTCATGGTCACCGCGCCCATGATGCAGGCCGGTATTGACGTGAACCTGCCAAAGGTCGACGCCTCGGCGGTCGACGCCAACGAGGAGCCGCTTGTCGTCACCGTAGACAGGAACAAACGGGTCTATATCAACGAAAAGAGCTTCAAGCCATCGGAGCTCTCGGCCAAGCTTTCGGCGATACACAGGACCAACAAGGACAAGATGGTGCTTCTGAGGGCGGATGAGACGGTCCCGTACGGGGTCGTCATGGAGACGATGTCGGAGATACGCAAAGCCGGCATCGAGAAGGTGGGCATGGTGACTGAACCCGTCGCCGGGGGAAGGTAAGTGCAAGGTATCCTGAAAGGGACGAAGCAGGAGTTTAAAAAGACCCTTGCCTGGTCTTTTATCCTGCACATACTGGTCATATCCCTCGGGCTCGCGCTCTTCAACGCCGGGACCAACAGGACCTTCTTCAACCCGGTATACACCGTGGACCTCGTCGCAACCGGGCCGGTGAAGCAGGCCAACGGGGCCGGCAAGCCCGTTGAAAAACCGGTTGAGAAGCCGGCTACTTCGCCTCAAGAGCCGGCCAAAAAAGAGCGTGTCCAGATAAAGGAGCCGGCAAAACCGAAGCAGACGGCTATAGCCATAAAACCGAAGGCTCTGTCACTGGACGAGGCCGTCAAGAAGATAGCCGAGGAAGTAAAGAAAAAAGACGAACGAACGCTCGTGGACTCCCGCATAGAGGAGCTTAAAAAGAAACGGGAGGCCGAATCGAAGTACGTCTCAAGCCGCATAGCGGAGCTTAAAAAAGAGATCAGCAGCGCCAGACCCCAGGAAAAACCATCCAAAGAGGCCGCCGCCCGGCAGACCGGCTCAAGCGGCGCCGTCACAAGAGAAAACCTGGAGGCGAAGTATCCGGCGTACTTCAGCATCATGCACGACAGGGTGCAGGACCAGTGGTCGATATACTCGGAAGACCTGAAGGACAGCAAGCTTTCTATCATCGTCTCGGTCAAGATAGACAGGTCGGGAAAACTCCTGGAGACGCATGTGGAGAAGAGCTCCGGGGACGCTCACTTCGACGAGTCGCTTATCAAGGCGATAAGGAAGGCCGAGTTCCCCCCGCTGCCGCAGGATTTCGAAGGGAGCTTCCTTGAAACAGGTTTTAGGTTCTGCCCGAACTGCGAAAGATAAGAATTTAATGAGACTATTCATCTCCGTTTTAGTGATACTGGCCGTTTTTCTCTCCGGGGAAGCGCGGGCCAAGGTCTACATAGACCTGTCGGCCCCAGCGGTTGAGAGGATACCGATAGCCGTTCAGGAGTTTAAAGACCTGGGCGGCAGCATCCCCCCGGAGACGCTCAAGGCCCTGAGGGACGAGATCATGGACACCTTGAAATCGGACCTGGTATTCTCAGGGATCTTCAAGATCGTCGATAAGGAGGCGCACATTGAGGACCCGAAGGCCGGGCTTACCGAGGCCGAGACGAACTTCAAGGACTGGAGGACCTCCGGGGCCGACACCCTCATAAAAGCCGGGTTTACCGCGGAGAAGGACAGGGTCACGGTGGAGATAAGGTTTTTCGACTGCTTCAAGGAAAAACAGATAGTCGGCAAAAAGTACATAGGCAGCCCCAATAGCCCCAGAAGGCTCATGCATTACTTCGCGGACCAGCTCTACGAGGAGCTTACGGGGAGAAAAGGCATCTTTACCTCACGGATACTCTTTGTCTCGGGCAAGACCGGCAACAAGGAAATTTACATCTCGGACTATGACGGCAAGAACGTCATCCAGCTGACCCGCAACAGGTCTATCAACCTTTCGCCCCAGTGGTCGCCGGACGGCAAAAAGATACTGTACATCTCCTACAAGAAGGGGTTCCCGGGGCTTTACATGCTGGACCTCAGGACCGGAGAAGACCGTGCGGTCTCAAACAAGCCGGGAATAAACATAGGCGGCAGGTTCTCCCCCGACGGCAACAAGATCGCCCTCACCTTAAGCGGCGAGAAGTCCCCGGAACTGCATGTCATCGACCTGAACACGGGTGAAGACAGAAAGCTTACGGACAACTACGGGATAGACGTCTCGCCGACATGGTCGCCGGACGGGAAACGCATCGCCTTTGTCTCGGATACTTCTGGAAATCCACATATCTTTGTAGTAGACTTGGGTACGGCTTCCGTTAAAAGACTTACCTTCGACGGGAAGTACAATTCGAGCCCGTCCTGGTCTCCTGACGGCAAACTGATAGCCTTTTCCCGTTCAGACAGCGGAAAATTCAATATCTGGGTAATGCGCGCCAACGGAAGCGGCGCGACACAGCTGACTTTCAGCGGCAGCAACAGAAACCCATCCTGGTCCCCCGACGGCAGATACATTATCTACAGCTCGTCATCCGGCGGGGCGTCTTCTTTGTTCATAATGCAGTCCGACGGCACGGGAGCCAGGAAGATCACCACAGGGGTCGGCAACGAGACCTCCCCGGCGTGGTCGCCCTATCTCCAATAATTTAAAGGGCCGCGGTGTGGCGGATGTAGCTGGTTGGTACCGTGTTGGTTGTGAACAACATGGTACCATTAAGTCAGGCGGTAGCCCGATGGGCGCACATTCTTACAAAATGATCAAGCGGTCTTGAAAAGCGAAACCTCCATGATAGCCGGACCCTGGGTTTCCATCGGCCGATTTTTCACAAACTGCCGTAGACTTGCTGATTAAAATTCTCCGCCATAAATGACGGAGAATTTTGATGGTATGGAAGGTCATTTTTATTTGCCAGCCTTGACCCGCCGCTAAAGCGACGGGATTGCGGCTGGCACACCCATTCAACGCTCCAGACAATTAAAAATCACTCAACGGAGGATAACTATTATGAAGAGAAACTTTTTAAGACTCCTGCCTGTACTCGTGATCGGCTTTACGCTGACGGCGGGCTGCGGGAAAAAGATCGTGACCGAGGATATCTCCGGCACGGCAGCCGACAAGGGCAAATCAGCAGAGGTGGTCACGGAGCAGAAACCGGCCGTCGAGCAGGTGCAATCCGCCGACCTCACTTCAGGGACCGCTCCAGCCAAGACAGGCGGCGTCTACGCCTCGTTGTCCCCGGGGGACGACCTCACGGCGCAGGCCGAGAAAAAAGGCATGCTCTACGCCGTCCACTTCGATTTCGACAAGTACAATATCAGGGAGGACGACAAGCCGGTCCTTGAAAAGAACGCCAAGTGGCTCAACCTGAACAAGAAAGTAACGGTCATCATCGAGGGGCACGCCGATGAGAGGGGCGAGACCGAGTACAACCTCGCCCTCGGAGACAAGAGGGCGAGGAGCGTTGAGAAGTACCTGGAGGCGCTCGGGGTATCCAGGGACAGGCTTGCCACCATCAGCTTCGGCGAGGAAAAGCCCGTTGACCCCGGACACGACGAGGCCGCGTGGTCCAAGAACCGCAGAGCCGAGTTCAAGATAACCTCCAATTAAGAACGATTCCAGGAGAAGAACTGTTCTATGCGCGCCAATCTCTCTAAGATCATCTTCCCACTGCTTTCAGCAGCGGTCATCTCGGTTGTCCTGACCGGGTGCGGCCCGGGCTTTCCCATAATGACAAGGGAGCAGGAGACGCTTGAAGATAACGTCAACAGAATCGTCAAGGAGAACGCGGCCCTTAAAAAGAGGCTGGACTCCATCGAAGGCGGCGGCTCCGCCAGCCTGACCGAGCTTAACAGGAACGTCGAGGAACTGAAACGGACAGTGGCCGAGACAAGTCTAGGGCTCGACAAGACGCGCCAGGACTTCTCCTTCGTGCAGGGCAAGCTCGATGAGACGGGGCACGAGGGTGAGAAATACAAGGATTCGATGAAGTCCGCCTCTGAGTCGTTAGCGTCGAACAACAAGAAGCTGGCCGCCCTTGAGGCCCAGGCCGCCGAGAACGACAGGAAGTTCGAATCGATAAGGGCCTCGCTTGAGGCCCAGGCCAAAAATAACGCCGAGATCAGGGAAAGCCTGCAGTCCATCGAGAAAAGGACCGCCGCCGCGGAGGCAAAGCTCGCGGGCCTTGAGTCCGCCCCCGTTCACCGCGCGAAAAAAGAGACGAAGGCCGAACCTGAGGCCTTGTATTTAAAGGGGTACCAGGAGGTCGTCGACAAGAACTACGCCGCCGCTTCGGAGACCATGGCGAATTTTCTCGCCGAGTACCCGGAGCACAAGTTCGCCGGCAACGCCCAGTATTGGCTGGGCGAGATATACTACGTCAAGGGCGACTGGGAAAAGGCGATCCTCGAGTTCGACAAGGTCATAAAGAAGTACCCAACGAGCGAAAAAATAGCCGCTTCCCTCCTAAAGCAGGGGTTCGCGTTCGACAAAATCGGGTCTAAAAAGGAGTCGAAGGTGCTTTTGGGCAGCGTTATGGAGAGGTTCCCGAAAAGCCCGGAGGCCGGACTGGCCAAAAAGAAGCTGGATTCGATGAAGTGAAATTGCTTTTTTTAAGGTTGTCTCCGTTAAGTCAGGACGCAATCCTGCCGATATAAAGATGTTTATGTCAATTCCAGGGAGCGTAACTATGAACGGGAAGGTCCTTCTTGTGGATGACTCCCAGCAGGCCAGAGTCTCCATAAGGGAAGCTTTAAAGGATATCTTCGACGTTTTTATCGAGGCGGATGACGGCCTTGGCGCCATAAAGGCCTTTGTAGAGGAAAAACCCGGCTTTATCATCACCGACATCGAGATGCCGTCCATAAACGGCTACAGACTGATATCCACCGTCAGGAACATGGAAGACGGCAAGGACTTGCCGATAATAATGCTATCCGGCACGAAAAACTCCCTTAAAAAGAAGTTGACGGGCTTTAACCTCGGGGCCAGCGATTTTCTCATGAAGCCTTTTGAGAGCGAGGAGCTTGTGGCCAGGGTAAAATCGCTATTGAGGACGCGTTATCTGCTTGACGAGCTGAAGGAGAAAAACGCGCTTCTTGAGAGGCTTGCCGTCACGGACGAACTCACAGGGCTTTATAACAGGAGGCACTTCTTCGATACCGTAAAGGAGCAGATGGCCCTGGGGCTGCGCCATCACTTCAAGCTCGCGTGCCTTCTGATGGACATAGACCACTTCAAGAAGATAAACGACACCCACGGGCATATAGCCGGGGACGATGTCTTGAGGAAGGTCGGAGCGCTTCTGAACTCATGCAAGAGGGAAGGCGAGCTTTTAGCCAGGTTCGGCGGAGAGGAGTTCGTCATGTGCCTTTTCAACACCGACTCCGAAAGCGTCATGCTCGCGGCCGACAGGTTCAGGCAGCTCATAAAATCGTTCGAGTTCTCCTCAACGCACTATCCGACACTCCACATAACCATGAGTGTCGGAGTGGCGATATACCCGCAGGGCTCCGTCATCACGATAGACGAGCTCATAAAGGCCGCCGACAGCGCCCTTTACCGCTCCAAGGTGGACGGCAGAGACCGGGTGTCGCTCTATGAGTGGACGCCGCAGACAACTTAGACGCGCCGGACCGCCACGGCCTGACAACCCCCCGGGGCGTCAGACCGTTAAAAAGATAATCCTCTTTGCCCCATCCTTG
>JACRCH010000037.1 GCA_016219115.1 Deltaproteobacteria bacterium | reverse complement strand
TAAGGAGATACCCCGCTAGCAAGGCTTGCTGGGTGGTTCATTTCAGCGGGAACTCCCCGTATGTAAAGGCGGGTTTGAGAGCCGATTCCTGTGTCACGGGACGAGCGTGGCTCGCAGCCCGAAAGGACCGCGGCCGTAAAGTCGCGGGTATCTATTACCCGGCCCGTCCTGTTCGCAGCGACTTATCCTACCCTTCTTACCCCGGCGTGGTAGCAGCAGTAAAGGCTTTCCATGTTGTTGTCGAATGTCTTCAGGCCGGCATTGCGGAACTCTATTCGTACCATGCTTATCCCTCCGGGTATGATGGAGTTCATCTCTTCGACGACCTTGCCGACACCCCATTGCGGGCGTTCCAGATGGACGACCTGTTCACCCACCGAGAGGTATAATTTTCTTATTTCCTTGTACACCGCGGCCTCATATCATACAAATATTGTCTGTTTTTTCAACCTGTCCGTCAAGTAAAAACAGGTCGAAAAAACACTGCCTTGACAAAAAAAATCAAAGGGCGATAATCTTAATTGAAGGACGCGCGTGTAAAAAAGCCGGGCCCGTTGAAAATGCACAACAAGCGTATTCTTCGCAGGTTGCCCTGAGCCTGGCGGGGGACAGAGATTGTAAACTTCCATATTAAGAAAATCTTCTTTTCCGACGATATGGTCTGTAGGCGGGGTCGAAACATACCGGCCATATGGATCAAAAGGAGCGCATGATGCCTCTTAAAGCCTCGTACGGTAATTACCTCACATGCCCTATGTGCGATGTGGAAGTGCCGCTGGCAGGGGACGAGAAGACAGGAGAGCAGGTCTTCTGCCCGTACTGCCAGACGCCTCTGTTGTTAAAGAGGACCAAGACGGATGATTACTACCTCGAAGAGGATTTTTAGAGCGCACCCGCCCCACACGGCTTCCTTGCATAGAAGACCCGTCCCCGGCAGGACCGCCGCGTTTTTTTATATTTAGCCGTAAAACACCAGACTCCTGTCTGGTGATGAATAGGCTGTCCGATTCCCTCCCCCATCGAGGGGGAGGGTTTTTATAAGGGAACCCTGCTAGCTTGCTACAGGGAATTTAGTGATTTAAGGGCAGGTGTGGTCATGTTGAAAAAAACCGTTGCGGCGATAGCGTTTGTTCTTACAATCCTTACCTTCGGCGCCGCCGCCAACGACTCCGAGGTGGCCGTGATCCATTTGAGGGGGGCCGCGGCGGCGAGCGGTGAGGCAGTATTTAGGACCTCGAGCGAGTTTTCGCCCTTTCAATACTCGCTCGGCGTCACGGTCTACGGGCTCAAGCCAAACTCGATATACTCGGTCTGGCTCTCCGGACACCATGGAAAAGAGGGCAGGGAGGCCCTCGGCATAGGCTCCAACCACTTCAAGACCGACGGAGCTGGCAATGGACGCTATGTCACATACGCCTCTCACCTGACTCTGAGGGAGTGGCGCGTCCTGGAGATCGACTACCATCCGGACAATGACCCCAAAAACACAAAAGATATGGTTATCGTCCTAAAGGGGAATTTCCGGTTTTATTGAGAGGATAAGCCCGTATCCCGCTTGCCTGCCTGACTCCTGCCAACTCACTGCCCGGTCCTTTAACAGGCCGCGGAAAGTGTCCTTGACCGTCATTGCGACGAGTAGTATTCGCGGCGAAGCAATCTCCATGCGCTTGATTTGCCTAAAGACGATTTTGCGACGCCATGCTCGCGAAGACGACAAAATGCGTTTTTCAGCAGCCTGTTGAAAAATCCGCCCCCGGTCCTCTCCCTTTCCCTTGACCGGTATTTTTTTATATGTTAGTTTTAACGGATGAAGATATTGGTCACCGGCGGAGCCGGTTTTATCGGTTCAAGTTTAACGGAAGCGCTTCTCGCGAGGGGTGAAAAGGTCGTCGTCATAGACGATTTCAACGACTTCTACGACCCGAAGCTCAAACGGGAGAACGTCAGGCCCTTTGAAGCCAACCCTGGCTTCAAGCTCCATGAAGCCGACATAAGGGACGGCAAAAAGGTCCTGGAGGTCTTCAAGGAAGAAAGGCCGGACGCGGTATTCCACCTCGCGGCAAGGGCCGGGGTGCGCCCCTCGATACAGCAGCCTCTGCTTTACGAAGAGGTCAACTGCGCGGGCACGCTCAACCTGCTCGAAGCCGCGCGTCATACCGGCATAAAGAACTTCGTCTTCGCCTCGTCGTCCTCGGTCTACGGCATAAACAGCAAGGTGCCTTTCTCGGAAGAAGACCCGATTACATGCCCGATATCCCCGTACGCCTCGACAAAGAGGTCCGGCGAGCTGATGTGCTTCACCTACTCGCATCTCTACAGGATCCCCGTGACCTGTCTGCGGTTCTTCACCGTATACGGTGAGAAGGGCAGGCCCGATATGGCTGTCGCCAAGTTCACCCGCCTCATATGGGAAGGCAAGGAAATACAGGTCTACGGTGACGGGACGGCTAGAAGGGACTTCACCTACATAGGGGATATCGTCAGCGGCCTGCTGCACTCCATATACAAGCCGTCGCGTTACGAGATAATAAACCTCGGCGGCTCCAATACCGTCGAGCTCTCGAAGGTCGTAACCCTCATAGAGACAAACCTCGGCAGGAAGGCGCGGATAAAGTACCAGGAGACCATGCCGGGAGACGTCCCGATCACCTACGCCGATGTCACGAAGGCCAGAAAGCTATTGGGTTTCGAGCCCAGGGTCGCGATAGACGAGGGCGTCAGGCGCTATGTGTTGTGGTTTCTCGATAGGGAGAAAAAGGCCGTCGGCTGAAAGCCGTACCTCACGAGAACGCGTTACGGCCGCAAAAAAAAACAGACCCGGAGCGTCCTTGAAGAAGACCTGCATAAAAAATATCAAAGAGAAAGAGCACGTCGCCGGCGCCTTCCTCGTCACGAAGAAGGAGATGGGGCTCAGCAAATCCGGCAAGCCATATATCAACATGCGGATCATGGACTCCACAGGCGAGCTTGAGGCCCGCGTCTGGGAGGACGCCGAGGAACTCGGCAAGAACTTCCGGAAAGACGATGTCGCGGCGGTCAAGGGGTTCGCCGTGGCTTACCAGGGCGGGCTCCAGGTAAACATAAGCTCCGTCACGGCCCTCTCCGACACCGAGTACTCGATAAGGGATTTCCTCCCGGCCTCGGCAAAAGACCCCGTGAAGATGATGGCGGAGCTTGACCGCATAATCTCCGGGATGAAGGACGAGCGTCTTAAGGGACTTTTGACGGCCATATTCAAAGACCCCGACATAAGGTCGCGTTTTGAGGTGGCCCCGGCCGCCAAGGCCATGCACCACTCGTACTTAAGCGGCCTTTTGGAGCATGTACTCTCCATATGCGGGCTGGCCGAGAAAATAGCGGACCATTACGGCCGCAGGATAAACAAGGACCTGCTCCTCTCCGGGGCGATCCTTCACGACATAGGGAAGATCTATGAGCTCTCATACAGGAGGTCTTTCGATTATACGGACGAAGGCAGGCTTATCGGCCATATCACTATCGGCGTCGAGATGATAGACGAGAAGGTCCGCGCCTTGAAGGATTTTCCCAAAGACCTCTCAGTCCTCCTCAAGCACATGATCCTCAGTCACCACGGGCAGCTTGAGTTCGGCTCCCCGAAGAGGCCAAAGACCATAGAGGCGATAATACTCTCCTATCTCGACGACATGGACGCCAAGGTCTCTACCGTCCAGTCCCTTATAGAGGCAAGCGCCGAAGGCTCGTCCTGGACCCCGTACCAGAGGCTCTTTGAAAGGTACATCTATACGGGAGGTGTGAAGCCGCCCGGGGAGTCCGTAAAGACAGAGTCCGAAGAGAACAAGGACGAAGACGATGACGATGACAAGAGCGGCTCGTTGAGCCTTTTCAGATAGCCCCCTTATTTGATTGAACAGGATATCCACAACACAATCAGCCGGTAAGAAGCTAAAAAGGCTCTTTACCCGGATAGCGGCCGCGTGCCGTGGAAACCCGTCCCTGAAGGACGCCGTGCCTGTATTCGGGGCCGGAGTCGCCCCATGCGACCTCATGATCATCGGAGAGGCCCCGGGAAGGGAAGAGACCAGAGACGCTCTGCCGTTCGTAGGGAAGGCGGGCAAGTTCCTCATCGCCGCGCTCAAGGAGGTCTTTGGCAAGGACAGGGATGAGTTCTACATAACGAATGTCGTGAAGGTCTGGCCCAGGATAGAGACAAAGAGGCTCAAGACAAGAAAGCCCTTGAAGGCAGAGGAGGAGTTTTTTGTCCCTTACCTTGAAAAGGAGATAGAGATAGTAAGGCCCAGGGTGATACTCGCCGTCGGCAAGACGGCCTTTTCCGCCCTGGCCCCGGACAAGGAGTTCAAGCCCGGAGTGTGGTGTGATTACGGGGGAGGCATACTCCTGATGCCCGTATACCACCCGTCGTATCTCTTAAGAAAGCAAAAAAAACTCCTTGAGAACACTAAGGAACTGAAGGCGGCGCTGAGGGAAGTAAAAAAAATGATCTCCTGAGACGCGTTTTATAAACACGGTCAGAAATCCCTGGCCTTTTAAGGTCGGGGATGAATGGCCGCCTGTAGCGAAGCCAATTTTTGTTGGCGAAGCGGAGGAGCTATCGCCTTTAGCAGTTTACAGAAACTAAAGCCCAAGGTAGTTCATTTGTTGTTAAGGGGTTCGGTCTTCGGTTTTACCGGCCCGCATACCGGGCAATACAGCTCGCCCTGGTTGAGTAGGCACTCATGGCCGCACTCAGGGCAGCATACGCAGTCTTCCTCACGGTTTCCGCATACCGGGCAGAGCTCTTCGTTCACTTTGGGTATTACTTCCGCAGTCTTTCTCACAAGTCCACCTCCGTTGGCCGCCTGTTAAAAACACCGTGTAAAAAACCATCATCGCTCACCTATATTAATTATACTCGGAAACAACCGGTTTGTCATCCGCAGCCCCGTTTAAAGGAGCCGCCTGGGCCAGGCATGGTAACGATCGGATAACCCTCGGTATTCGCTACTGTTTTTAACGATGAAGAGCCGCACCCCCGCGCCTCTGTCAAGGCCGTCACGCAGGCGGCGTCATGACGGAAAGGCGGGGACAGAGCCCCGCCGCCGGGTTTAAAAAGACCGTTTTGATCTTTGACAATATCATGCCGCGCGATATCTTTTTCCACGGGGGCTTCAAAGCAATCGGCTTGACAAGCGTAGGGGGTTGTACTAATCTTTGAACTTTACCGCGCCGTTCGACGGATAACAGCGGCATCATAAATGACAAATCACAGTAAAAAGGGAGGGAGCATGGAGACATACTATAACCCGGAAGACCTTTCTAAGTTCGCCTCTATCGGGGAGGGCGCGCCTGAGTTATGGAAGAAGTTCAGCGCCTGGTACGGAGCGGTCTTCGCCGAGGGCACCCTTACCGAGAGGGAAAAGGCCCTGATAGCGCTAGCCGTGGCGCACGCCGTCCAGTGTCCCTACTGCATAGACGCCTACACCCGGACGTGCCTTGAAAAGGGATCCAACAGGGAGCAGATGACGGAGGCGGTGCATGTGGCCGCCGCGATAAAAGGCGGGGCCGCCCTGGTGCACGGTGTGCAGATGAAAAACTCCGCCGAAAAGATCGGGATATGAAAGAGGCCGCGGCGGGGGAAGAGGCCTCTATGAACCACCCTGCGGCAAGCTGCGGGGTATCCGAAGGGAATTCTGTTTTTATATGCGCGGCAAGCCGCGGGGAATGCAACCCGAAGGAAATATTAAAGCCATTCGACTGCGCGCTTGCGGACTCGGACCTCTTTCCCCTGACCGCGCGAACGGTATCGGTGTTGCAGATAAACCTGGGCAAAGTCTGTAATCAGGTCTGCAAGCACTGCCATGTGGACGCCGGGCCGGATAAGACCGAAACGATGTCGGCCGCGACGGTGGATCTGTGCATAAAGGCATTAAAGAACTCCTTTGTCCCGACGGTCGATATTACCGGAGGGGCCCCGGAGATGCACCCCGAGTACAGGAGATTGGTGACGGAGTGCGTAGCTGAGGGCCGAAGCGTCAAGACCAGGACCAACCTTACCATACTCGGCGAGAACGGTTATGAGGACCTGCCGGGGTTCTGGGCCGCTAGAGCGGTAGAGGTCGTGACCTCGCTCCCTTACTACCAGAAAGAGACCGTGGACAGGCTCAGGGGCCCCGGCGTATTTGAAGCGTCGGTAGAGGCGCTCAAAAGGCTCAACTCGGCCGGGTACGGCGTGCTTGAGAGGCTGCCCCTTAACCTCGTATACAACCCTTGCGGCGCTTATCTGCCCCCATCGCAGAAATCCGTTGAGGCCGATTTCAGAAGGGAGCTGAAGAAGAGGTACGGGATAAGCTTCACAAACCTCTTTACGCTCACGAACATGCCGCTGGGGAGGTTCTTAAGCTTCCTTACGGCCTCAGGCAACCTGAAGATGTACATTGAACGCCTCCGGTCATCCTACAACCCCGCTGCCGCGTTCAATGTCATGTGCAGGGAGACGGTATCCGTAGGATGGGACGGCTCTCTTTACGACTGCGACTTCAACCAGTCAATCGGGCTTAAATGCGCCTTCGGCTCTCCCGATCATATCAGGGACTTCAGCGTTGAAAGACTCGGGAGAAGAAGGATAGTTACGGCTGAGCACTGCTACGGATGCACCGCCGGGGCCGGCTCAAGCTGCACCGGGACCGTAGCTTAAGCCCGGTGTCGGACAAGGTGATCCGGCGCCCGGTATGCCTGCCGCAGCCCTCCGGTTATCCGAAAAAAAGCGCGATAAACCAGCCAGATAAAAGGCGCCCCTCTCCTCGACGGCTTTGGACTCGGGGGAACTTTTGCCGGCTGGCATGAGAGTTTTTAAAGGGAATCCTTTAGAGAGGGGTTCTTTATATCCCTGATTATTGCCTGTCACGGACTTTCGCGATAAGCGAAAGAAAGTTGTCGAGCCTGTCTTTTACATCAGGCGGCATCTCGTCAAACTGGACGCCTAAGAGGATCTTGTCGACATCCTTACTTACGTTCCTGATCTTTCCCTTAAGGCCGAATTTGCCGTCCGTCCCCGGAAACTGTGCCTTTATGTCGATAGTCTTGTTGACCTGAACGCCCGCGAAAAGAGCCTCGTTGTTCTGAGCCTTCGTCTTGATCATGCACAGGCACCCCTGTTTACTTATGTCGATGATGACCATGTCCACAAAGTCGTTGCCTATCATGGTAACGGCTGGCAGTATGCACTCGTGCCGGGCATTGTTGATGACGGTGAACTCTTCGAGCTTGGTCGGATAGGTCACGAAGAAGAGTTTCGCGGGGATGGAGACAATATTTACGATAGAGGACTTGAACCCGTAGACGGCCCCCCGGTGAAGATACCTGATGATCATCGGGCTCTCCTTCACATGTTCGCTCCTGAAGTTCCCGATAAGGTCGTTTTCGGAGAGCTTGACGATAATGTACTTGCCCTGCTCCATGCCGACAAGCGAGCTTTTAATGCGGTGTTTGAGGTTTACCAGCTCGATTATCAGCTCTGTGCCGAGCGTTATCGGCAGGTCGAGGCAAGGTCCTTCGCCAATCTTCTGTTCAGCGTTTTTTTGCATGACAGGGTCCGTTTTTATGGCAGCTTACAAGATATATACAACAAGAACCGTCTAATGTAAACCAAAAAAAGGGTCGTTGGAGGCATCCTGTCAAAGGGGCGGCGGCAAGCCGCGAAATAGTCAATACCAGATAAAAATAATATTGAAAATATCAATTTGATTTATAGTGATTACATATAATAAACTATCTCTACGGATTTGATCATATTAAGGGAAGTGTCCGCGCTTCATCGGCGCATTTCATTTTCAGGCAATAAGGAGGCGTTCATGAAAAGGTTTAAATACGCCATCGGAACGGTCCTGGCTCTGGCCGCGTTCTATCTCGTTGCGCCTTTCACCGCCGCAGCCGCCGGCAACAGTGTGACGATAGCCGCAGACCCGTGCAGCGCGCCTCTGATCCAAAAGCTCGCCGAGGCGTACACCCTGAAGCACAGGGACTTCAAGGCCGAGGTCTCGACCTTCAGCTGCACGCTCGGCGTCTACAAGGCCGCCAAAGGCGAGTTCGAGATAGGCGTGAGCACCCAGAACGGCCTTACTTCGAACCTGCCGAAGGGGGCTGTCAACAGGGTCGTGGCCAAATCCCCGATAGTCCTTATCGTCAACAGGACAAACACCGTCAACAACCTCTCCTACCGGGACCTCCATGGGATACTCTCCGGGAATATCAAGAACTGGAAGGAGGTCGGCGGAAAGGACCTGGAGATAAAAAACGTTATGCTCGAGCCGTGCGTGCGCCACACCATATCCAAGCAGGTCGTCATGTACGGGGAGAACCTCGCCACGCTTCTTCCTGGTAAAAAGGTGAACCCCGTCACCTATACCAACACGATGGTGGAGGAGAACGAAGGGGCCATAGGCCAGCAGATCTACGGCTACGACTCAGGGAATGTGTTGGTTTTGACCATCGACGGGGCGCTCCCCGACGAAAAGACGCTCGGCAAGACCTATACCTTCTATCAGGACTACAACATCGTGACCAGGGGAGAGCCAGCGGGAGCCGCCAAAGAGTTCATAGAGTTCGTCTCGTCCCCCGAGGCGTCGGATGTGATGAAGTCAATGAAGCATGTCAGTAACTGAAGAGGGCGTCCGCGGATGAACGAGAGCGGCGCCGGGCGCCGTTTTTTGTGACCGTAGCGATACAGGCGTTAATGCGCCGGGCCGCGACCCGGGTTTTTTATGATGACCGGGTACTGTCTCTATTCAGGCGGTATTCCGGTCAGTCTTTTTTGGCGGTCTTTCCCGTGAGGAATTCCACGAAGGTCCTCGATACCGGCGAGTTGAACCGCACCCTGTGGGTGATTATATAGAAGTGTCTTTTTATCCTGAGGCCGAGGACCCTCACTTCCTTGAGAAGCCCGGTCACGGAGGAGTCCTTTACGGCAAGCCTGGAGATGAACGAAAACCCCATCCCGGCTTTCACCGCCTGGATCATGGCCTGCGTGGAGCCTATTTCACCGGCGACGTTAAGGTCGTCTATCCGGACCGCGTTTTTTTTGAGCGACTCCTCAAGTGAGGCCCTCGACCCGGAGCCCGGCTCCCTGAGTATAAGCGGCAGCTCCGAGAGCTCCTTCCTGCTGACGGAATCTTTCTTGAAGTCCCCGGGCGCCGCCAGCACAAGCTCGTCATCGAGGAATTTTTCGGTCACGATGTTGCGGTCTTTTATCCCGGAGCCCACTACCCCGATATCGACCGCTCCTTCAAGAACCGAGTGGTGTATCTCCCTGGTGTCTGCGATCTTGAGGGCGGGGTAGACTTCGGGGTACAGGGCCTTGAAACGGCTTAAGTACGCCGGGATAATGTATTCGCCGGGGATGGTGGAGGCCCCGACTGCCAGGGTGCCCTTCATCCTGCCGCTGAACTGATCCAGGGCCCTCCGGGCCTCGTCCTTTAACTTGACGATGTTCTTAGCGTACCCGTATAGTATCTCTCCGGCGCTCGTGGGGAGGATTTTCCTGCCGAGCCTGTCCAGAAGCCTGGTCGAAAGTTCGTCTTCGAGGGCCTTTATGTGGATGCTTACGGTGGGCTGGGTAAGGTAGAGCGATTCGGCGGCCTTTGAGAAGCTGCCGAACTCGACTACTTTGCAGAATATCTCCAGATACCTCAGTTCCAAGCGGTCCTCCCTCCGTAGCGTAAAGTCCGTCGCCGGCGAGCTGTCTTACTGGCAGCCTGCCCCGGTCTCCATGCGCCGAAGCGTTTATTATAGATATTTTCAATTCGATGATTCAATAGTATCTATAATATTATATATCAAATCGTTCAATCAAGGGCCTTTTTTTGCGTGCTCAAGGGCCGCCGGAGCGAGGCGGGAAGGATAAAAAAAGGGGTCAGCTCTTCGCTGACCCCTTTTTTGTAAGAACCCGGACGGTCTATTTATCCAGAGCGTCGCAGTTGTCGAGTACTTTCTTAAGCCTTTCTTTCTGAACGCCGGTCGCTATCTTTTTGGCCTCATCATCCTTGCCGGCGACGATCAAAGGAACCAGCTCCTCCTCGCGTGTCTTCTTGAACGCGTTCCAGTTGTCCGACAGTTCCTTGAACTGAGCTTCCTTGCCGGCGGGCGCCTTCATCTTCGAGAGGGCCGCGCTTACGGCGTCAGCCGTGCCTTTCACCAGCTTTTGCTGATCGGCTCCGCGCTTGTCCTTGTTCTGCATCATCGTAACGAGTGATTCCCTTGCGTCGTTCACCTTCTTCTTCAGCTCCGAAAACTCTCCGGCAAAAGCCGTAAACGCGAATACAGCGACAAACAGAGATACCAGTCCGGCCATCAGTTTTTTCATACGACCCTCCATGAATAAGATGATTGCAGGATTAATCTATTCCGAATTCGGTCAGGAGTCAACAGGATTTTTAAGGCCGGTCAACCTGCGTCAGACGCTTAAAACGGTCGGAGAGCGTACCATGTCGAACGGGTGAACGCAGCAAACCCGCCGCTCCATAGGCTGGGGTGGGCGATTGAAAACGCATCGCAGACGCATTCCCCGCAAGCCTTGCCGCAGGGTCTTTTTATCGCATGCCGCGTATTTTTGCGCACAAACTTTTATAAAGGTCCTGGGTATATGTGTTCGAGGGTATCTTCTCCCAATCGAAAGTGCCGCAGTAACCGATCAGGGAGGAGTCTTTCGTCCTGATCTCGCACTTGACCACCCTGTAAGCTCCATGCAGACAATTGAACTCATAGAGGCGAAGAGTATGGTCTTCCGAGTCTCTATGCTGCCTTTTCCCCTGGAATCTTACGATGTTATCCAGCCCTCCGGGGACAACGCTCTCCTTGTCATAATAGAAAATCCCGTAATCGTTTGCCCCGTACTTTTGCCAGTCGGCGGCATAGGCGCTCGCGGATAAAAAAAAGAGCATAAAGACGGAGACGGATATTTTTTTCACTTTCACCCCTGTTAACGACTCTCTACGGCGGATAAAGACCGAGTCATGTGAAAAAGTCAGATATTTTGAGTGTAGCTTAAAATAGTGGAATGTCAAAACCCGGCGTGACTGCCGCCGGGTGGGTCGCGCAAGAGTGTGGTAGAGGTTTACAGGGAAAGCGGCCGGGCCCGGAGGGGTCTTACAAAAGAGCCGGACAGGGGAGGTTAACGGTGTTTATGGTTTTTAAGGCTGGTCTGGTAGAGGCTCGAATGAACAAGTCTCTCCCATAACATCGAGATCATCAACGCTCTTTTCTTGCTGAGCCCGATAGTGCGGAGCCTGCAGAATACATGTAGACTGTTCAAGTGGTGACAAAGCCAATTCATGGAGCGCCCCGTCTTCAGAAATACTTAAAGCGTTATTTTTACTTCAAGCCATTGTGATTTGATATTAATATTAGATGCAATTTTCATGCCCGGCGCTCATATTGTTCTACCTGTTGGTTTTACCTGGTTTTTTTAAAGCGGTCATTCTTTGAAAGCCGTAAGACTGTAAAGACTTCTTTACAGCGCTGTAAAAATTTTGAACAGTTTTGAGGGAGAGCGGGCAGAAGATTCACTCCTTTCTCTCAAAGCAATGTGGTATCCTTTATAGTTATTGTTGACATCCCCAATAGGCTTGTGAGAGAAATTACCCGGAGACGGAATCAAAGGAGCGCTGAAGATGGACAATGGAAACGAAGCGTCCGGAAACGGTGACGCGAGAGCCCGCAGCAGGTTCAACAACTGGATCGCCGTAAGCGTGGCTATCGTCTCCGCCTTCCTGGGCGTGACCAAGATAAAGGACGACAACATCGTGCAGGCGATGCTTCTGGCCAAGAGTAACGCGGTAGACACGTGGTCAGAATACCAGTCCAAGCGGATAAAGCATCATGTGGCTGAGCTCGGCCTGAACTCGGCGCTGGCCCTGCGTTCGGTCACGATGAAAGACTCTACGGAACTGAACGGACAGGTCCAGAGCTACAAAAAGACTATCGGCCGTTATGATTCCGAGGAACAGGAACTGAGGCAAAAGGCAAGGGGGTTTGAGAAGGAGTACGACGCTCTTAACTTCCGCGACGACCAGTTTGACCTCTCCGACGCCGCTCTTTCCATATCGCTTGCGATGCTGGCGGTGGCTGCCCTTACATGCAAACGCTGGTTATTGTACCTTTCGTGGGGTTTCGCGGGTTTCGGCTTTGTGATGGGAGCGGCGGGCCTGTTGGGTCTTCCCCTGCACCCGAACTGGCTTGCGAGCCTTCTTTCATGAGGCCGGGGAGTCACGCCTTCGATTCTGTTGGACCGAAAGACGCGGCCAGACCTGCGGGACCGATACCTCCCGTTGGTATATGTATTGAAAATCTCCCTTAAAGATACCCGGTGCGATATGAAAAAAATGATACTGCTGGTAATCGCTATCCTGATGTTTTCCGGTTGTGCAGGTCAATACGACAGTCACCGGGAAGAATTCCAGCAATCGCTGGAAAATAGCGTGGGAAAAATGGCATACGATGAAGCCCTGTTGAAATGGGGGGCTCCGAATTCAGTTACTCAAGGCGACAAGATTTTTATAGCCAGATGGGGAAAACAGGAAAAAGAAAGAGTAACAACGCGTTCGTATGGCGCGACTGTCACCAGACCGGTTTCTTACGGATGGGATCTTCAGCTCTTCTTCGACAAGGCTTCTAAAAAATTAATAAGTTGGAAATATAACGAATGGTAACGCACGGGATAAGGTATTATTGCCGGATCGATAAAGTCCCGTCTATTTAAGAAGACCGATTGAGAAGGGAAGATTATTTGCCGGCAGATTTTCTTGCGGAACATCCGACGAGGGCCTCACTTCAGCGCTTCGGAGAAGGCCCGTTGAAGCTCCTCGATCGCCACCCCTTCCACCCTTACTCTCTTATCCCTTGATTTGGCCCCCGCATCGATAGATAAAGAACTTTTTCTGACGCCGGTCAGCTCCGAGAGGAACTCAAGGAGGGCCCTGTTCGCCGTACCTTCCACTGGCGGGGCCGTAAGCCTGAGCTTCAGTGAGCCCCCCTGGACTCCGTCGACCCTGTTTCTGGACGACCTCGGCTGAAGCCGCACGCGTATAAAGACCCCTTTCGGGGTCGCTTCAAGGAACGGGAATTGATTTTTTAGGGAGTCGCCCATCTGGGGTCGGTCGCCGCTTACATGGAAAAAGAACGGCGGACTTAAGGCTTGGAGAAGAACTTGAGCTTTTCCGACTCTTCGTCGGCTTTCCGGGCGTCGTCCTCTTCCATGAGAAGCGTCGTTGAATGGTAGTCTATAAGGGCCCTGATCTTGGTCTCAAGCTCGATCCTGTGTTTTTTGAGCCTGTGTATCTCTTCCTGCACCTGGGTGGCGCGTGCGTGCGCCTGTCTTACTATCTCGTCGCCCTGAAGCCGCGCCTCGGCCACTATGAGCTCGGCCTCTTTTTTGGCGTTGTTCTTGAGGTCCTCAACCATCCTCTGCGCCGAGGTGATGGTCTCCTTCAGGATGTTCTCGTTGGCCATGTGCTCGGCGAGCCGCTCTGTAGTCTCGCGGAGCCTGTCTTCGAGGCGGTTTATCTCCCGGGTAGCCTCCTCGATGGCGTCCGCCGCCATCTCGAGTATCGAGGCGGTCTCCCTGACGTCATAGCCCCGTAAAGACTTCTTTATCTGGTGGCTTCTTATCTCCAGGGCCGTTATCTTCATATCCCACCTCCTGTCTTAAGCTTAAGGGCCGCTTCGATGAGTGTAGGTACGACGAAAACTTTCAGGAACATTATGGCCAGGATCGCAACAAGGGGAGAGAAATCGATCCCTCCCATCGCCGGGAGCACCCTTCTGATCCTGCCGAGCACCGGCTCCGTGGCCTGGTAGAGAAACCTTACTATCGGGTTGTACGGGTCCGGGTTTACCCACGACAGCAGGGCCCTTACCACAAGTATCCAGAAATAGATCTCAAGCGCGTAGTTGAGCACAGTGGCGAGCGCGACCAGAAAGTTTGACAATACGAACATCGGTAAGTCTCCTGTGATAACGCGGCGCGTAAAAAAAAGTTCACGCTGCCGCCTGGTTTTTTTTAAGGATCAATTAAAAAGAATACCATAAGTATCGGGTTAGTAAAATCAGAATTTTTAGAGAGTGGATTTTCGGCTGATTCTAAAAGGTCTTTTTTAATCTCTTCAGGTCGAATTCCTCGAAGCTTGCTTCGATAGTTTTTAGCGGATTCGTCCTTGAGATACCCCGCAGCTTGCTGCGCTTTTGTAAAGGTTTTTTTGCGCGCTGCCGCGCGCTTTTCGGGGTATTGGATTCCGCTCGCTGTCAAGCTCTCTCGCAATAGATACCGGAGCTTGC
>JACRCH010000036.1 GCA_016219115.1 Deltaproteobacteria bacterium | reverse complement strand
GTATCTCCTTAAGCCTCCCCTCCCTTGATGGGAGGGGACTGAGGGGAGGGTGAAAACATTTTTTCACCCCCACCCTTCCCTCCCCCATCGAGGGGGAGGGTTTTTATAAGGAAACCCTGTAGCAAGCTACAGGGAATTTTGTGATTAAAATTCTCCGCCATAAATGACGGAGAATTTTGATGGTATGGAAGATCATTTGTATTTGCCAGCCTTGACCCGCCGCTAAAGCGACGGGATTGCGGAGTGCACACCCATTCAACCCGAAGGAAATATTAAAAGCCAGCAGCAAGCGGCGGGGAGGTACCTCTCCGCCGTTGCGCTGGCGCTTCCGGAAAAGTATTCTTTCCCTTGTAACCGGCGAAAAATCCTGTTAAATTAAGCTTCTGTTAACTACCGGTTCATATCCCGTGAGTATGTTGTTCTAAAACAACAGAGGCTTTTCCCAGGATTCAGAATGCTTGCCAAAGTCCTAACGGGCACAACATTAGGCATAGACGCCTACCCGGTGGAAGTCGAGGTCGATATCTCAAGGGGGCTGCCGTCCTTCTCGACTGTAGGCCTTCCGGACAACGCCGTAAAAGAGAGTAAAGACCGCGTAAAGTCCGCGATCAAGAACTCCGGCTACGCATTCCCCGCCAAGAGGATCACGGTAAACCTCGCCCCGGCTCACATAAAGAAAGAAGGCACGGCATTCGACCTGCCCATGGCCATAGGGATACTCAAGGCCGAAGGCGTCATAATCAGCGAAAACCTCTCCGACTATCTCATCCTCGGGGAACTCTCTCTTGACGGTAGAATAAAGCCTGTGAGGGGAGCCCTGTCGGTAGCCGTCTGCGCAAAAACATTTAATAAAAAATTGATCCTGCCGAAGAATAATAGTGAGGAGGCGGCCCTTGTCGAGGGGGTCGAGGTGTTCGGGGTAGAGACTCTGCCGGAACTTGTCGAATTCCTGAACGGCGATCTTGCGATCGATGCGTGCAGAGCCGACCTTTCCGGGTACTTCAGCGCCAGGTTCTCCGGACACATCGACATTTCTGACGTGAAGGGGCAGGAGCATGTAAAAAGGGCGCTTGAAGTATCGGCGGCGGGGGGCCACAATATCCTGATGATAGGCCCTCCCGGCTCCGGCAAGACCATGCTCGCCATGAGGGTCCCCACGATACTTCCGGAGATGACCCTTGACGAGGCGATAGAGACCACCAAGGTGCACAGCGTGGCCGGCACTCTCCCGCCGGGGGTGCCGCTTGTGACCGAGAGGCCTTTCAGGTCGCCGCACCACACTATCTCGGACGCCGGGCTTATCGGCGGAGGCAGGATACCGAGACCCGGCGAGGTGAGTCTCGCCCACAACGGGGTCCTTTTTCTCGACGAGCTACCGGAGTTCAGAAAAAACGTCCTCGAGGTCTTAAGACAACCCATGGAGGACGGGAGGGTCTCCATATCGAGGGCGGCGGTGTCGCTCACGTACCCCTCCGAGTTCATGCTGGTGGGGGCGATGAACCCCTGCCCTTGCGGGTTTCTCGGGGATGTGCAGAAAGAGTGCGTCTGCACACCGATGCAGGTGGTGCAGTACAGGGCGAAGATATCGGGGCCGCTCCTTGACAGGATCGACATACACTGCGATGTGCCGGCCGTGAGGTTCAAGGAGCTTGCCGGGCAGGGTCCGGCCGAGGCCTCCGCGGATGTCAAAAAGAGGGTCAACGCCGCCAGGGGGGTCCAGTCCGAGAGGTACAAAAACAGCGGGATATTCTCCAACAGCCGCCTGACCTCAAGGCTCGTGAAGTCATATTGCGCGATAAACGCAGAGTCGTCAAGGCTTCTGGAGACGGCTGTGGACAGGTTGGGGCTGTCGGCCCGCGCCTACACCCGGATACTCAAGGTGGCAAGGACGATAGCCGACCTCGAAGCCTCGGACGGGATAAAGACCCACCATGTATCGGAGGCGATACAGTACAGGACGCTTGACAGGCAGCTCGCGTAAGACGACGGGGTGGGGTGCTTAAGGACTGACATGAGAGATTCGGAGAAGAATAAAAAAGGACGGACGGAAGAGAGCCTGGCGCACAAGTGCCTTGATGTCGCCGGAGTTATAATCGTCGTCATAAACGCCGACCAGAAGGTCACGCTTATTAACAGGATGGGTGTAGAGGTCCTCGGCTGGGCGGAGGAAGAGATAGTCGGGAGCAACTGGTTCGACAACTTCGTGCCCGAAGACGAAAGAGACGGCGTAAGGTCGGCCTTCAAGGACATCATGTCCGGCGACGGAGGGTATGCGAAGTATTATGAAAACAGGGTCCTCGCTAAAAACGGCAGGACAAGGACCATAGCGTGGCGTAATACTGTCCTTAAAGACGAGAGCGGAAAGATATACGCTGCCCTCAGTTCCGGGGAGGACATAACCGAGAGGATATTGTCCGAAGAGGCGCTCCTTAAGGCGAGAGAAGATCTCGAGGATAAGGTAGAGGAAAGGACCGTCGAGCTCAAGAGGGCGAACGAGGCCCTCGAAGCGGAGATAAGAGAGCGGCAAAGGGCCGAGAGGGTGCTCCGCAGCATCCTTGAGGGGACCTCATCGGTGTCGGGAGAAGAGTTCCTCCGTTCACTTGTCCGTAACCTCGCCTCCGCGCTCAACTTCCGCTACGCCTTCGTCGGCGAGCTTGACGGGTCAGGCAAAAGCGTAAGGACGCTTGCCATATGGGCAAACGGCGGTTTTGCCGGCAACTTCGAGTACTCGCTCAAGGACACCCCGTGCGAACAGGTCATGGGTAAAGAGATATGCGTCTATCCGAAAGGGGTGGCCAGGCTCTTCCCGAAGGACCATCTTCTTGCCGAGATGGGTGTGGAGAGCTACATAGGCGTTCCGCTTTTCGACGCGGAGAAAAAGCCGCTCGGGATAATAGTCGGGCTTGACGACAGGTCGATGGATGACAGGAACGCCGGGGTGGTGCTCTCCATCTTCGCGCAGAGGGCGTCATTGGAGATGGCGCGCAAAAAGGCGGAGGACGAGCGGAAAAAGAGCGCCGATATGCTCAACGCCATCATCGACAACGCAACTGCCGTCATATTCATGAAAGACCCCGAAGGCAGGTTCATAGTCATGAACCGCTGGTACGAAAAGACCTTCGGGATTAAAAGCGGAGACCTTCTCGGCAAGACCGACTATGACATCTTTCCCAAAGAGACCGCCGACAGGCTAAGGGAAAACGACAGAAGGGTCGTCTACGGCGGGGTCCCGGTCTCAATGGAGGAAGAGGTAATCGAGCCCGACGGTCTTAAGCATACATATATCACCGTAAAGTTCCCGATACCCGGGTTTCCGGGGGCGATATGCGGCATAGCAACCGACATCACCGGGAGGAAGAGGACCGAGGAGGAGCTTCTGGAGTCCGAGAGGAAGTTCAGGAACCTGACCGAAAACATCCCCATCGGGGTCTCGATAACCGCCGAGGACGGGACCATACTTGAGGCGAACCCCGCGCTCTGGAAGATGTTCGGCTGCCGCTCGAAGGAGGAGTTCCTGAGGTCCAGGATACAGGACTTCTATGTCGACCCGGCGGAGAGGCAGAGGTTCATCGACACGATCAAAAAACATGGGATCGTAAAAGACCTGGAGGTGCTGGTCAAGAGGAAGGACTCTACCGAGTTCGCGGGAGCCCTTACGTCGATCACGCAGACAAACGGCTCCGGCGGGACAGAGATCATCGGCATCTTCCAGGACATAACCGGACGGAAAAAGACGGAAGCGGAGCTGTTAAAGGCACAGAAACTCGAGTCTGTCGGGGCCCTGGCCGGCGGCATAGCGCACGACTTCAACAACATCCTTCTGGGGGTGCTCGGCAACGTGAGCGTGGCCAGGAACTACCTTAAGAAGAATGACAGGGTATGGGGCCTTCTCTCGGAGGTCGAAAAGGCCGCCGGCAGGGCCAAGGGCCTCACCCGCCAGCTCCTGACCTTCTCAAAGGGCGGAGAACCGATCAGGGAAGTGGCCCCCGTCGGCGCTCTCGTAAAAGACTCGGCCTCTCTGGTCTTAAGGGATAAGGATATATCCTCGTCTTTTAATATCCCCGATGACCTCTGGATGGTGGAGATGGACGAGGGGCAGATGAGCCAGGTCATAAATAACATCGTTTTGAACGCCGAGCAGGCGACGGACGGCCCCGGCGCCATAGAGGTCTTTGCGGAAAATGTCACGCTCCGCCCCGGCGACGGTCTGCCCGTAGAGGGCGGTGATTACGTCAAGATCACGGTAGAGGACCATGGAGCCGGCATACCCGAAGATATAATCAACAGGATATTCGACCCGTTCTTTACGACCAGGCAGAAGGCCAGCGGTCTGGGGCTCGCCGTATCGTATTCCATCGTAAAGAAGCATAAGGGCTTTATGCGGGTCTCTTCCGCCGTGGGCAAAGGCTCGGCGTTTTGTATCTACCTGCCGGCCGTTAAACAGGAGGCCGAATCACAAAAGGAGGCCGCCAAAACCGGCTCCTCGAAGTCGGACGGATATGTCCTTGTCATGGACGATGAGGAGCTTGTGAGGGATGTGACGGGGGAGATGCTCGAGATACTCGGCTTGAAGGCCGTCTTCGCCAAAAACGGAGAAGAGGCCGCGGAGCTTTACAGGAAGGCCAAAGAAGACGGCAAACCCTTCTCGGCGGTCATACTCGACCTTACGATACCCGGCGGCATGGGAGGGGTCGAGGCGGTAAAAAGGCTTCAGGAGATCGACCCCGCCGTCAAAGCGATAGTCTCAAGCGGCTACTCGAAAGGCCCGGTGATGTCGGAGTTCAGGAAATACGGCTTCTCCGGCGTCATAGCCAAACCCTACAGGGTACAGGAGTTCAGCAGGGCCGTCATGGATGTGCTGGAAGGCACGGCGAAGGCCTGAAGACCAGGGGCTTCCCGTTTTTTTATTTTAACAGGTTATAAAGACCCCGAAAGGGGTCTTTATATTTTAATCACAAAATTCCCTGTAGCAAGATAGAGGGTTTCCTTGTAAAACCCTCCCCCTCGATGGGGGAGGGCTGGGCTTAAGGAGATACCCCGGAGCAAGGCTATCGGGGTGGTTCATGGTCACGCCGCGGTCCCGCCATACGGCCCGGCAGAGATCATCATCGAGCTAAACGATAGACCTCCCCAGAAAAAGATGTTAATATGTGACGATATCCGGGGTTTTAATATTTCCTTCGGGTTGAATGGGTGTGCCACTCCGCAATCCCGTCGCTTTAGCGGCGGGTCAAGGCTGGCAAATACAAATGACCTTCCATACCATTAAAATTCTCCGTCATTTATGGCGGAGAATTTTAATTAAGCGCGGCTTGCCGCGTATATAAAAACAGATTTCCCTTTGGATACCCCGCTAGCCAGGCTGCGGAGTGTGGTTCATGCCCCTTAAAAAGATGAACAAAGGTAAGCACGATGACATATCTGGATAACGCCGCCACGTCTTTTCCGAAGCCCGAAGTGGTCTACAAAAGGGTCGACGAAGTATTGAGAAAGATAAGCGGGAGTCCCGGCAGGGCGAGCCACAGGATGGCGATAGAGGCCGCCAGGGTCGTCTTTAACGCCAGAGAGGCCGTAGCCAGGGTCATCAACGCCAAAGACGCCTCACGCGTGGCGTTTACAAAGAACGCCACCGAGGCCGTCAACATAGCCTTGAAAGGGCTTCTGAAACCGGGCGACCATCTCATCACGACCTCGTTTGAGCATAACTCCGTGGCAAAGACAGCCGGGGCGCTTGAGAAACGCGGGGTGGAGGTCTCAAGGGTGCGTCCCGACCGTCTCGGGTTCGTGGACCCGGGGGATGTGCGAAAAGCCATAAGGAAGAATACGAAGGTCGTCTCTATCGTTCACGCCTCAAATGTCTTCGGCTCCATCCAGCCCATAGCCGAGATAGGTCGCGTATGCGGGGAGAGCGGCGTGATATTCATGGCCGACGGCGCTCAGACCGTAGGCGCCATGGAGGTCGACGTAAACGGGATGAACATAGACATACTCGCCGCCACGGGCCACAAGGCGCTCTTCGGTCCGCAGGGTACGGGGTTTATCTATGTGAGGGAAGGGATAGAGCCGGAACCCCTTGTAAGCGGAGGCACCGGGGAGCTTGACGCGGTCCTTGAGATGCCCGACAGGCTGGAGTCCGGCACGGTGAACACCCCCGGCATAGGCGGGCTTGCCGCCGGGGCCGATTTCGTCCTCGGCGAAGGCGTGGAAAAGATAAGGGCCTTTGAAGAAAGGCTGGTGGAGATGCTTTTGCGCGGGCTCGGCTCCATCAAAGGGATAGAGATAATCGGGCCGCTCGACGCTAAAAAGAGGGCCAGCCTTATTGCCTTCAACATCGAAGGGGTCAAGCCCGCTGAAGCGGGCTTGAGGCTCGATAACGATTTCGGGATAATGGTCAGGACCGGGGTGCAGTGCGCGCCGGACGCCCACAGGGAGGCGCGCACGCACCCCGAGGGGGCCGTCAGGGTAAGCCCCGGATACTTCAATACCGAACGGGATATCGAGGAGTTCGTCAAAGCGGCCGCCTCTATAGCCGGGAAGTGAGTCCTCCAGGGTTTGTAAGGCCGATGGCTTCAAAGACCGTTAAAAGAAATGAACCTTTCCGCGGCAGGCCGCGGGGTATTTAACCATAAAAGAGAATAAAAGGCGGACAAGAGAAGATATGCTGATACTCGGAGTGGAATCGTCGTGCGACGACACGGCCGCGGCGGTGGTTGAAGACGGCCACAGGGTCTTATCCTCGGTCGTATCCTCACAGGACGATATTCATTCGAAGTTCGGGGGGATAGTCCCGGAGCTCGCCTCCAGAAGGCACATCGAGTCGATAATACCTGTAGTGGACTCGGCCTTGCTGAAGGCATCGGTCACCATCGGCGATATAGACGGGATAGCGGTGACGCAGGGGCCGGGGCTCGTGGGCTCGATCCTGATAGGGCTGTCCTTCGCCAAGGCGGTCTCTTTCGTGAGGTCCATCCCGTTTACCGGGGTAAACCACATAGAGTCCCATCCGCTCGCGGCGTTTCTCCATGAGACGCAGGAACACGAGCCGCCCGACTTCCCCTTCGTCTCGCTCATAGTCTCCGGCGGGCATACGACCCTTCTTTTGATGGAGAGCCACACGGGCTACCGTATCCTCGGGCAAACGCTCGATGACGCCGCCGGGGAGGCCTTCGACAAGGTGGCGAAACTGCTGGGGCTCGGCTACCCTGGAGGGGTCGCAATCGACAGGCTCGCCAGGACAGGCGACCCGGACTCCGCCCGGTTCACCCGCCCGTACATTGCCAAAGGGAGCCTGGACTTCAGCTTCAGCGGCATCAAGACCGCGGTACTGACCCATGTGCGCGGACTCAAGGGAGCCATCGACGAGAAGACCTTAAGCGACCTCTCGGCGAGCTTTCAGGAGGCGGTGGTCGATGTCCTTGTCGACAAGGCCCTGTGGGCCCTCGAGGCCACAGGCTCGGCAAACCTTGTCGTCGCCGGAGGCGTGGCGTGCAACTCAAGGCTTCGGGCCCGGTTGCGTGAGGCGGCCCAACAGGAGGCGATAAGGCTCTTTATCCCCCCGCCCAAGTTCTGCAGCGACAACGGAGCGATGGTGGCGGCACTCGGCTACCATCAGATAAAAAAGGGCGCTACCGGCACGCTCGACATGAACGCCCTCCCTACATGGGAAGGGTTTTAGATTAAATATCAACTCCCGCCGGTGAACGAAGCCATATCTATATAAGCAAGTAATATCACCTGCGGGCGGTCGAAGTTTTTTAAGTCCGTGAAAAATCAACCAATGGAGACCCCCCCGTGATTACCGGGCGGAGGTTTTATCTTATAAGATGAGATTCGACGAAGAAGACGATAACGCGAAGCCCCGCTTTGCAAACCCGCTTCCGAAAAAGCGCTTCGGCCAGCACTTCCTCACGGACAAAAACCTCATAAGAAAGATAGTCGCTGCCGCCGGGGTGGCCGAGAAAGACCAGGTGCTGGAGATCGGCCCAGGAAGGGGGGCGCTGACCGAGGGGCTCATCGAGGCCGGTGCAATCGTCACGGCCGTGGAGGTCGACAGGAACCTCTCCAGGCTTCTTCAGGAGAGGTTCCCGAGCGACAGGCTTACCGTCATGGAGGCCGACGCCATGAAGGTGTCGTTCGCGGACCTTTCGAGAGAGAAAAAACATAAGTTCAAGCTCGTAGCGAACCTCCCGTACAACATATCCGGGCCGATACTCGCCAAGTTTCTGAAAGAGCGGGAAGCCTTCTCGGTGATGGTGCTGATGTTCCAGAAGGAGGTCGCAGAAAGGATAGCCTCCGGCCCTGGGACAAAGTCCTACGGGGTGCTCTCGGTGCTCTCGCAGGCCTATACCGACGTGAAGATAGAGTTTCATGTGTCGCGTAACCTCTTCAATCCGAAGCCCAAGGTCGACTCAAGCGTGGTGAGTTTCCGCGTCCTCGATAGGCCCAGAATCGAGATAGAGGACGAGGCGTTTTTCAAGGCGGTGGTAAAAAGCGCCTTCGGCACCCGTAGAAAGACGCTGCTTAACTCTCTTAAAGTCCTCGGGTTCGGGAAAGATAGCCTCTTGAGGGCCCTTGAAGAGGCAGGGATAGACCCGGGAAGAAGGGGAGAGACGCTGGATATGACCGGGTTTGGGGCCCTGACCAGGGCCCTTGCGAAGCTAACAGATTGATTTTTAAGAGTAAATATTTTAACGGCGACTCCGGCATAAAACCCCGGCAACTCTGCCGCCGTGGCCTTACTTGGTCTTGACTTTTTCTCCGGCCTGAGATAATTTGTCTGTAATCAGCTAAACTTTTTCGCGTCCAAACCCCGGTAAAATGGAAAAATCACGGTATATCGCTATAGAGGGTCCCATCGGCGTAGGGAAGTCCAGTCTGGCCGAGTTCCTGGCAAAAGGACTTAACGGAAGAACGCTGATAGAAGAGGTCGACGCCAACCCGTTTCTGTCCAATTTCTACGCCGACATCAAAAAGTACGCGTTCCAGACCCAGCTCTTTTTCCTGCTGAGCCGCTACCAGCAGCAGAAGGGGATGTTCCAGCAGGAGCTATTCAGCTCCACCGTCATCTCGGACTACCTCTTCGCCAAGGACAGGATATTCGCGTACCTGAACCTCGATGAGAACGAGCTGGGGCTCTACGAACAGGTCTACAGGCTCCTTGACACGAGGATCCCGAAACCGGACCTCGTCATCTACCTCCAGGCCTCCACCGATGTCCTTTTGAAGCGGATAGGCAAAAGGAACAAGGAGTACGAGAAGAACGTAAAGGAGGAGTACCTCGAAAAACTCGTCGAAGCCTACAACCGGTACTTCTTCTACTACAGCGACACGCCTCTGTTGGTCGTAAACACCTCCGAGATAGACTTCGTCAACAACCCGGCGGACCTTACGAACCTTGTAAAAGAGATAAAGAAGATGAAGGGCGGCAGCCAGCACTACATACCGCTCACGGCCCGCTGACCCTCTGTGTAGTTGTAGAACGGCCGAATTTTGGATATAATTGAAAATCCCCCCTGTTTAAAGGCGTTTGTGCCTTTAAATAAGACCTTGACCTTCCGGGAGCGTTCGGAAGGTCTTTTAGTTAGGATGGAGATGAAAAAGATAACCGTTCCGGATATTTTGAAGATGAAGGAGGAGGGCAGGAAGATACCGGTCCTCACGGCCTACGGCTTTCAGATGGCCCGGATACTCGATTCCGCCGGGATCCCCGTACTTCTCGTCGGGGATTCAGCGGGGATGGTGGAGGCCGGGTACGAAAACACCCTGCCAATCACGATGGATGAGATGATCTACCATACAAGGTCCGTTGCCAGGGGCAGGACAAGCGCCCTCGTGGTGGCCGACATGCCGTTCGGCTCCTACCAGGTGAGCATAAGCGAGGCGAGAAAAAACGCCGCCCGCCTCGTAAAAGAGGGCCGCGCCGAGGCCGTGAAGGCCGAGGGAGGGGTGAGGGCCGCGGATGTCGTCAGGGCCATAACCGACATGGATATCCCGGTCATGGGCCACATAGGCCTTACCCCGCAGTCGATACACAGGATGGGGGGCTACAGGGTGCAGGGAAAAGGCAAGGACGCCTCTGAGAGGCTCATGGACGACGCCCAGGCCGTACAGGACGCCGGGGCGTTCGCCGTGGTCCTTGAGGGCATACCGGCCGCTCTGGCGAAAGAGATAACCGCGTCGCTGTCCATACCTACCATCGGCATAGGCGCCGGGGTCGAGTGCGACGGGCAGGTCCTTGTGGTCGATGACATGCTCGGGCTGAATACCGACTCGAGGCTTCCGAAGTATGTAAAGAAATACGCCGACTTGAAAGGCGCCATAGAGGCCGCCGCCGGGGAATATATAAAAGATGTGACCGAGGGCAGGTTCCCGGCCAAAGAACAGTCATATTAATAGCAGGATATTGAAGGGGACGGGGGAAACGGTTTTCAGGTATCCTGCCGACAGAGGCCGCGGACGGTATGAGGATAATAAAGGATTTGAAGGAGATGAGGGTGTGCGCTCAAAAGTCGCGCTCGCTCGACCTCAAGGCGGTCTTTGTGCCCACGATGGGGTGTCTGCACGACGGGCACAGGGAGCTTTTAAGGATAGGCAAGAGGCTCGGGGGGCTGCTGGCGCTCTCCATATTCGTAAACCCGGCCCAGTTCGGCCCGACGGAGGACTTTAACTCCTACCCGAGGGACCTGGAGAGAGACCTGAGGATTGCCGAAGAGGAAGGGGTGGATATAGTCTTCACCCCGTTGGCCCCGGATATGTACCCGGAGGGCTACAGCACATATGTGGAGGTCGGAGGGCTCGGCGAGCGGTTGTGCGGGGTGTCAAGACCGGGGCATTTCAAAGGCGTGGCTACGGTTGTCCTTAAACTGTTTAATCTCGTCATGCCGGAGGCCGCCATCTTCGGGAAAAAGGACTACCAGCAGCTCCTGATAATAAAGAAGATGGTCAGGGACCTGGACCTCGATATCGAGATAATAGAGGCCGAGACCGTCAGGGAACCCGACGGGCTGGCACGGAGTTCCAGGAACAGGTATTTGAGCGCGGCGGAGAGGGAGGCGGCCCGCGCCGTGCCCGAGGCGATCGCCGCCGCGAAAGAGGCGTTTTCGGCAGGGCTGGTTGAAGCGCCCCTTTTGATAGGAAAGATGAAAAAAATCATAGAGAAACAACCCCGTGCCGTGATAGATTATATAAAGGTCTGCGATAAGGATTCGCTTGAGGACCTCGATAAAATAGAGACGGACGGGCTTGTGGCCCTTGCCGTAAAGGTAGGCCGGGCCAGGCTTATAGACAACTGCGTGCTTGCAAAGGGAGCATAGGGTTAGCCTGTTGACTGACGGTTGACCTAGACGCCCCGCTACCGCCGGCAGGGAAAATCCCGGCAGGGCCTATTTACGATCAGGAGGGTACAAACAGATGCAGCGCGTGATGTTGAAGAGCAAGATCCACAGGGCGACGGTGACCGACGCCAACCTCGACTACGAAGGGTCGGTGGCCATAGACTCGGCGTTGATGGAGGCCGCCGGGATATACGAGTTTGAGCAGGTGCAGATATACGATATCAATAACGGAAACCGCCTGACTACCTACGCGATAAAGGGCGAGAGGAACAGCGGCACGATCTCCATAAACGGGGCGGCGGCGCATCTGGCCAAAAAGGGCGACCTCGTCATAATAGCGAGCTATTCGGTCCTTGAGGAGAGCGAGGCGCAGAGGCATTCCCCGGTCCTCGTCTATGTCGATGAGAAGAACTCCATCAAGAAGGTGAGCTCGAAACTGGCCTCCGGCTGCTTATGAAAAAAGGCTTGAAAGGGTACTTCATAACCGGGCTTCTCGTTGTGCTCCCTTTATACCTGACCGTCTACGTGCTCTCCATCATAGTGCGGTTCATGGACAGTATCTTCGTCGTCATGCCCGTGGCGCTACAGCCGGACACCTACCTCCCGTTCCACATCCCGGGGCTCGGCATAATCGTCACCTTCGCAGGCATACTTATCGTGGGGCTTTTGACGACCAACCTCCTCGGGAGAAAGCTTTTGGAGCTGGCCGAGGGGCTGATGACGAAAGTCCCGCTCGTGAGGCCCATATACAACTCGAGCAAACAGCTCATGGAGACCTTCTTCAAAAAGGACAATGAGGGCTTCAAAAAGGTTGTCCTCATCGAGTTCCCGAAGACCGGGGTCTACTCCGTTGGGTTTCTCACCGGCAAGGTCAAGGGAGAGCTCAAGGCGAAGACCGGTGAGGACAATGTAAGCATATTCATCCCCTGCACCCCCAACCCGACGACCGGCTACTATATCGTGGCGCGCGAGCGCGACGTCATATACCTTGACATGAAGGCCGAGGACGCCTTCAAGCTCATAATGACGGGCGGGCTCGTGGTGCCGAAATATGACGAGTACGCGCATTTGACCGATAAGGGGCCCATTGACGCAAGCAGAAATATCGACATAAACCGCAGATAAAATTTTTCAGCCCATTGCTTGTTTTTTCCTTTACCGGCTGAGCCTATTCATCTATATTGTCATTTCAACGGTCTCAAGACCCTTGGGCAGGCGGTCAGGGGGGCGCGTCAGTTCAGTTTCCAGCAACAAAAAAATTTTATCTCATGAAGGGGCCATATGGAAAATCTCAAGAAACGCTACAGCTTTGACGGGCTTGACGAGATCTCGATAAATACCATCAGGTTCCTCGCCGTCGATGGTGTGGAAAAGGCCAAGTCAGGGCATCCCGGGATGCCGATGGGGGACGCGCCCATGGCCTATGTCCTGTGGACCCGCTTTTTAAAGCATAATCCGAAAAATCCTGAATGGCTGAACCGTGACCGCTTCGTCCTCTCCGCCGGCCACGGCTCGATGCTCCTGTATTCGCTTTTGCACTTAACCGGCTACGACATGCCTCTTGAGGAGCTTAAGAACTTCAGGCAGTGGGGCAGCCACACGCCCGGACACCCGGAGTACGATATCGAAAGAGGGATCGAGACTACGACCGGGCCTCTCGGTCAGGGGTTTGCCAACGGTGTGGGCATGGCCATGGCCGGGAAGTACCTGGCCGGCCGTTACAACAAGCCGGGTTTTCCCATATTCGACTACCATGTCTACTCGATCGCGAGCGACGGGGACATGATGGAGGGGGTGTCGAACGAGGCCGCTTCCATTGCCGGCCATCTCGGGCTCGGCAACATCATCTGCCTCTACTCCGACAACAAGATAAGCATCGAGGGTTCCACCGGCATAGCCTTCACCGAGGACGTCGGCAAAAGGTTCGAATCGCTCAACTGGCATGTCCAGAAGGTCGGGGGAAACGACCTTGAGGGGATAGCCGGGGCGCTCATTGCCGCCAAAAAAGAGACCTCGCGGCCGTCTCTTATCATGGCCCGCACCAACATAGGCTTCGGAAGCCCCGCCAAACAGGACACCTCGGAGGCTCACGGCGAGCCGTTAGGCGCGGCCGAGGTCAAGGCCGCAAAGGAGAGGCTCGGCTGGCCGCTTGAGCCGACCTTCCACATACCGGCCGATGTGTTGAAGTCCTTCAGGAACTCCGTTGAAAAAGGCGCCTTTGCCGAGAAGGATTGGATGGGGCTCCTTGAGAGATACGAGAAAGAGTACCCGGAGCTTGCCGTAGAGGTCAGGGAGATAGTCGCCGGCGTGCGCCCGTCCGGATGGATAAACGACATCCCGGCCTTTACCGAAAAAGACGGCCCCGTGGCCACCCGCATCACCTCGGGGAAGGTTTTGAACGCCGTGGCTTCGAGAGCCCCGTTTCTTCTAGGGGGCTCGGCGGACCTCGCACCTTCGACAAAGACCACGCTTTCCGGCATGGGTAACTTTATGCCGGACGAGGCCGGCAGGAACCTGCACTTCGGCGTGAGAGAGCACGCGATGGGGTCGATATTGAACGGTATGGCCCTGAGTAAAGCCCTGGTGCCATACGGCGCGACGTTCCTCATATTCTCGGATTACATGCGTCCTCCGATAAGGCTTGCGGCCCTGATGGGCCTGCAGACGATATATGTCTTCACGCACGACTCCATAGGTCTCGGAGAGGACGGCCCGACGCACCAGCCGATAGAGCAGCTGGCGTGCCTGAGGGCGATCCCGCACCTTAAGGTCATACGCCCGGCCGACGCCAACGAGACGGCGGAGGCGTGGAAGTTCGCTCTCCTGAACGAGGGCGGCCCTGTGGCCCTGGTCCTTACCAGGCAGAACCTGCCGGTGCTGGACAGGACCAGGTACGCCCCAGCGTCGAACCTTACGCGCGGCGCCTACATCCTGGCGGACCCCGCCGACGGCGGCCCGGAGGTGATATTGATAGCCACAGGCTCCGAGGTGCATCTGGCGCTCGGGGCCTACGATGAGCTTGCCAGAAGAGGCGTGAAGGCGCGCGTGGTGAGCATGCCGAGTTGCGAGATATTCGACGCACAGGACGCCGGGTACAGGGACACGGTGTTGCCGCCCGAGGTAAGGCTGAGGGTCTCAGTTGAGGCGGGCTCTCCGATGGGCTGGCACAAGTACGTCGGCAGCGAAGGCACGGTCGTCGGGATCGAGAGGTTCGGCGCCTCGGCCCCCTACAACACCATCTACGAGCGTTTCGGCCTCACGGTCGAAGAGGTAACAAAGAGGGCCCTGGACCTTGTGAACAGAAAAAAAGGCCTCTTCCTCGATAGACTTTAGTCTCCCTGGCATTTGATCTCTTCGGGTTTAATCACAAAATTCTTGCTACAGGGTTTCCTTGTAAAATCCTCCCCCTCGATGGGGAAGGGTGGGGGTGAAAATAATCTTTCAGCCTTCGGAATTTCACCCTCCCCGCTTCCCGTTGCATCGGAAGAGCGCAACGGGGTGGATTAAGGAGATACCCCGGAGCTTGCTCATGGGTGGTTCAGTTCTCTTCGGGCTAAATCCCTCGAAGCCTGCTTCGACAAATTCGGTCGTAAATTCCTTAAGATACCCCGCAGCCGCCGTGCGGGGAGCGATCATTACGCCGAAAGCAGGATTGCCGCGCTTTGTGAAGGATTTACCGGTAGATACCTCACGGCCGGGCAGGCTTGAAGGTTTCGTTTTCTCTGATATACTTGTACCGGACACTCCGTCTTTTCCCATCCGTATCTTCTGAAAAAATTTAACCGCGCTCAGGTCTTTACCGATAAGGGAGCCATGCCCGCGGCAATCTTCCTTTGCCCGTCAGGAGAATCCCATGAACCCGTTATTGAGACTTAATGAGCTTGGACAGAGCGTATGGTACGACCACCTGAGAAGGGGCCTTATAACCTCCGGGGAACTAAGACGCATGATAGAGGAGTACGGCGTCTCGGGAGTCACTTCCAACCCCGCCATCTTCGAAAGGGCCGTCTCCGGCACGAATGAGTACGACCCCGACATCGCGTCGCTTGCCGCCGAGGGCAAGACCGCCGACGAGATACTAAAGAGGCTCACGCTCGACGACATAAGGCACGCCGCCGACATCTTTAAGGAGGTCTATGAAGAGACGGACGGGGCCGACGGGTTCGTGAGCATCGAGGTGCGCCCGGACCTGGCGCGCGACGTGAAGGGGACGGTAAAGGAGGCTCTGGCGCTGTTTTCAGCCCTGGACAGGGATAATGTGATGGTAAAGGTCCCGGCCACGGTCGAGGGGATAGCCGCGGTGGAAGAGCTCGTCTACGAAGGCAAAAACATAAATGTGACGCTGCTTTTTTCCGTGAAGAGGTACGAAGAGGCAGCCCTCGCGTACATATTGGGGCTTGAAAGAAGGCTTGCCGAAGGGAAAACCGTCTCCGGCATATCGAGCGTGGCGAGCTTCTTCGTAAGCCGCGTCGACGCCCGTGCCGACAGGACCATCGGGGAGATGATACGGAAGGCGGCCTCGCACGACAGCAAGGCGCGCCTCGTCGAGCTTGCCGGCAAGGTGGCCGTGGCCAACGCCAAGCTCGCGTATATCAGGCACTCCGGGATATTCGGCGGCGAGCGATTTAAAAAGCTCGAAGAGAAGGGGGCGGCCCCGCAGAGGCTGCTGTGGGCTTCCACCGGGACCAAGAACCCCGCCTACAGCGATGTAAAGTATGTGGAAGAGCTCATTGCCGGGGGGACGGTCAACACGATGCCGCTTGAGACGATGCTCGCCTTCCACAGCCACGGCGAAGTTGAAAGGACTCTTCCCGTGGGGCTCGAAGAGGCCAAAAAAGTCATCTCGGAGCTTTCCGCAGCCGGGATAGACTATGACGGGCTCACGGGGGCGCTTGAAAAAGAAGGGGTGGAGGGCTTTCAGAGGTCCTATGACGCCCTCAGGGTATGCATAACAGCCAAGATGGAGGCGGCGAGGATGGAAAAAGAGTATGGTGCGGGGTTTTCCATAAAGGGGTTCGAGGGTCCCGTAAAAGAGGCCCTCAAGAAGTTATCCGAGGACGGATTTCTTGTGAGGCTCTGGGAAAAGGACCCGACGCTGTGGAAAAAGGACCCGGATGAGAAGAAGCTCATAAGAAATTCTCTCGGGTGGCTTACCGTAGCGCCCCTCATGGAGGCTAACAGGGGGTCGATAGAGCGGTTCGCCGCGGAGATAAAAGAGGAAGGGTTTAAGCACGCGGTCCTCATGGGGATGGGAGGTTCAAGCCTTGCCCCGCTTGTCATGAGGGAGACCTTCGGCCCGGTAAAAGGGTATCCGGAACTGATAGTCCTCGATTCCACCGACCCTGAGGCCGTTAAGGGGACCGCCGAAAGGATAGATATCGCGAAGACCCTTTTCATAATGTCGAGCAAGTCCGGCTCCACGATAGAGCCTTTGAGCCTCTTCGAGTACTTCTACGAGCGGCTTTTCAAGGTCAGGGGCGAGGAGGCGGGCAGGAACTTCATAGGGATAACCGACCCCGGCACCGCCCTTGAGGGGTTCTCCAGGAAGTACAGGTTCAGGCGCCTCTTTATAAACCCTCACGACATCGGGGGACGCTTCTCCGCGCTCTCTTACTTCGGGCTTGTGCCGGCGGCCGTGGCCGGGGTGGATATCGGGAAACTCCTTTATCACGCCGCGAGGGTCTCGGCGGCCACAGAGCCGTGCGTGAGGGTCGAAGACAGCGCCGCCGTCAGGCTCGGGGCCGTCATAGGGACTCTGGCCGCCGCCGGGAGAGACAAGCTCACTTTTTTCCTCTCAAAGGAGATATCCACCTTCGGCCTCTGGATAGAGCAGCTCGTGGCCGAATCTACCGGCAAGGAAGGCACCGGGGTCGTCCCGGTCTCCAACGAGCCCCCGGCGTCTCCCGAAGCCTACGGCGACGACAGGCTCTTTGTCAGCATAGGGGTTGGCAAGCCCTCTCCCTCCGTCTCAAAGACATTCAAGGCCCTCGCCGACGCGGGACACCCGGTTTTGAGCTTCGTACTTGAAGACCAGTACGAGCTCGGCGGGGAGATGTTCAAGTGGGAGGTGGCTACAGCCGTGGCGGGTCGCATACTCGGCATAAACCCGTTTGACCAGCCCGATGTCGAGATAGCCAAGAAGATGGCCAGAAACAGGCTCAACGGCGCGGTGGAAAAAGGCGCTCTCACGCCCCCGGGGGTGGCGCTCGGCGGCAAGGACTTCGGGGTCTATCTCGGCAAGACCGCTTACGAGAGGATAGGACTCAAGGACGGGGACGCCAAAAAGGCGATGAAAGGTTTCATGGGGCTGATACGGAAGGGCGACTACCTGGGAGTGCTCGCGTACTTGAATCCCTTCGATGAAAGGCTTGAAGAAGCGTTAGTAAGGCTCCGTAAAGACCTGCGGGACTCTACGGGTGCGGCGACCCAGTTCGGGTACGGCCCGAGATACCTGCACTCCACGGGCCAGCTCCACAAGGGCGGGGCCAACAAGGGGGTCTTTATAATACTCACCCACCGGACGGACAAAGACCAGCCTGTCCCCGGAAGTTCCTTCAGCTTTTCCGAGCTGGAGCTTTCGCAGGCCTTCGGGGACATGGAAGCCCTCGAATCAAAGGGGTGCAGGGTGGCCCTAATAGACCTCAAGGATTCGTCAAAAGGGTCGATAGAAGAGGTAGAGTCATTTCTTAAAGGCGCTTTGAAGGGTTGATAAGGCCGCAAAAGACCGTGTGATCTATCAGGATGTTGAAAAAGTCCATCCATGGCTTTTTCAACAACGATTTGGCCGAAGTGAATTGCAGAGCGTTGCTCTGCCTGACAAGGAAATTTTACATTTCTAAGGCTCGCCTTATGCTGCCCCTATGAGGGGGCCGCATAAGGCGAGCGGCACAAGTCGTCCAAATCTCACAAATTATTCGACTTTTCAAGTCTCACAATTGCACTCCCCTTTGGGAGTGGCTGGTAAGGAATATTCCATTTGTATAGCTCGCCTTATCACTTCGTGAGTCGGCGAGCACCCAGTATCTCAGGGAGGTGTTTTATGCATATAGGCATCGTGGGCCTCGGGCGCATGGGCATGAACATGGCCAGAAGGCTCAAGGCCGGCGGACATACCGTGGTGGCGTTCAACGACACGGCGGATAAGGTGAAAGAGGCCGTTCAAGAGGGGATGACCGGAGCGTATTCCCTCAAGGAACTCGCGGGGGCTTTGAAGAAGCCCCGCCTCGTATGGCTGATGATACCGGCGGGCAGCCCCGTCGATAAAGCCATAGAAGGGCTCGAGGAATGCCTTGAAGAGGGCGACATAATAGTGGACGGCGGCAACAGCTTCTACAAGGACGCCATAAGGCGCTCCGAGGTCCTGAGTAAGAGAAATATTCACTTCCTGGACATCGGCGTAAGCGGAGGGATCTGGGGCTTGAAGGAAGGCTACTGTCTTATGGCCGGAGGCGACAGGGCCGTCTGCGACGGCATAGAGCCGGTACTTAAAACGCTCGCGCCCCCGGAGGGGTATCTTTACTGCGGGCCCTCCGGGGCCGGGCATTTCGTCAAGATGGTCCACAACGGCATAGAGTACGGGATGATGGAGGCCTACGGGGAGGGTTTTGAGCTGTTGAAGGCGTCGAGGTACGGCGGCTCGGTTGACTTTGCCGATGTGGCGCGCCTGTGGGGCAGGGGAAGTGTCGTGAGGTCCTGGCTTCTGGAGCTTTTAGAGTCGGCCCTGAGAAAAGACAGGGACCTCTCGTCCATCAAGGGCTATGTGGAGGACTCGGGCGAGGGCAGGTGGACGGTGCAGGAGGCCGTGGAAACCGGCGTGGCCATGCCGGTCATAACAGAGTCGCTTTTCAGGAGGTTCCGCTCCCGCCAGACCGACTCGTTCACCGAGAAGGTATTGGCGGCGCTCCGTAACGAGTTCGGCGGCCACGCCGTCAAGACGGAGAAGAAGTAGCCCGGTGAGCCCAGGCCGCCGGAGCGGCAAGGGAGAGTTTTGCCGTTATCCGGACCGACGTCTTTTATTTCCCAACTGCGTTCACTCGTCGGCCAGAAATCCCTGGCCTTTTAAGGCCGGGAATGAATGGCTACCTGTAGCGAAGCGGAAGCCGTTCGCAAAATCCGGCTTTTTGGATTTTGCAGGCTTCGAGAAACCGCGGGCTTCTCAGCCCGCGGTAGTTCACTTTGGAATTCCATGTAGCTTGCCCTTGTAAAATCCTCCCCCTCGATGGGGGAGGGTAGGGTGGGGGTGAAAATAATCTTTCAGCCTTCGGAATTTCACCCTCCCCGCTTCCCGTTGCATCGGAAGAGCGCAACGGGAGCCCAGCCCTCCCGTCGAGGGAGGGGGTACTGGCGTACGGCGGATCGAGAACAACCTCTTTTTGTTCGTTTGATACCCCGGAGCTTGCTCAGGGGTGGTTCATTAAAAACCGGTAAACCCCCGGCTCTGCCGGGGGTACATGACTTGCCGCAGACCTGTTTCAGGCGGAGTCAACGCTCCGGTAAACCAAAAATCTATCATTTGAAGGGTATTTATGACGGACGAAAAGCACCGAGAATATCATGGCCCTGCCGCTACGATCACGGTAGGCAACGTCGAGACTACGGGCCAGCCGTGCGAGGAGTTTTGCTCGGAACCGTGCGGCATGGTCATCTTCGGGGCCTCCGGCGACCTCGCTAAAAGAAAGCTGATACCGTCTCTTTACAGGTTATCCAAGAACGGGCTGGTATCCAAAAACTTCTTCGTGCTCGGCACGTCGAGAGCGAAGATGGACGACGAGTCTTTCAGAAGCGCTATGGAGAAGGCCGTCAGGGAAGACGGCGGCTTTGACGCCGCGGCGTGGGCTGAGTTTTCAAAGAGGATCTTCTACACCACCGCCGACGACCTGGCGGACGGGGCCTCGTACGACCGTCTTAAAGCCATACTTGAGGGGAAGAACATGGAGTTCGGCACGCTCGGCAACCGGATGTTCTATCTCGCCACCCCTCCATCGGCCTACGCGGAGATAGCAGACAAGCTCGGGATGGCCGGGATGTCTGATGAGAGCAACGGGTGGTCGAGGCTCGTAATAGAGAAACCCTTCGGCAGGGACTTGAAGAGCGCGCTGGAACTCAACGAGACGCTCTACAAGAATTTTAAAGAGGAGCAGATCTACAGGATCGACCATTACCTCGGCAAGGACACCGTCCAGAACATCCTGATGCTCAGGTTCGCCAATACCATCTTCGAGCCGATCTGGAACAGGCGCTACATCGACCATGTCCAGATAACAGTGGCCGAATCCATCGGGATAGAGAAGAGGGCCGGGTACTACGAGGAGGCCGGGATACTCAGAGACATGTTCCAGAACCATATTCTCCAGATACTGGCCCTTGTGGCGATGGAGCCTCCGGCTGTCTACGAGAGCGAGCTTGTGAGGGACGAGAGGGTCAAGGTATTGAGGGCGTTGAGGCCTTTAAGCATGGATACCATGAGAGGCTCCCTTGTGGTAGGGCAGTACACGGCCGGGGAGGTCGACGGCAAGCCGGCCGTCGGCTACAGGGATGAAGAGGGGGTTCCGAAAGACTCGGTCACCCCGACCTTCGCGGCCATGAAGGTCTTCATAGACAACTGGAGGTGGCAGGATGTGCCGTTTTACATCCGCTCCGGGAAAAGGTTCCCGAAGAAGCACTCCGAGATACTGATACAGTTCAAGCCGCTCCCCCACAGGATGTTCAAGGACACGGTCTACGGCGAGATAGGCCCCAACGCCCTGATCCTGATGATACAGCCGGATGAGCGGGTGCAGCTTAAGTTCCATACGAAAAACCCGGGTTCCAGGGTGAATCTGCGCGACGTCATAATGGATTTTTCCTACAAGCAGGGCTACGCGGGGCTCCTCCTTGACGCCTACGAGCGGGTCATCCTCGACTGCATGCTCGGTGACAAGATGCTCTTCGTAAGGGAGGACGGTATGCGTCTTTGCTGGTCTTTCCTGACAGAGGCCCTTGAACTTATAGGCGAGCAGGGCCCCTCCAGCCCGGAGCTTCTCTTTTACGGGGCCGGCAGTCCGGGCCCAATTGAGTCGGATTTCCTTATACAGCTGGACGGCAGATTGTGGAGAAATAATGGGGGTATCTAAAAAGGCCGGACAGACTCTTTTGGCGGGAGATGTGGGAGGCACGAAGACCTTCCTCGGGCTTTTCAGGCAGCTCAGAGACGGCCTTGAGCCTCTAAGGCTGGCCTCTTACGAGAACGGCCGGTTCGGCGGAATCGGCGAGGTGGTGGGTGATTTCCTTGAAGAGGGGCCTCCCGCCTCCATCGACGCCGCCTCTTTCGGGGTAGCCTGCCCTGTAGTGGAAAACCGCGGCACCCTCACCAACCTCCGCTGGGTCGTGGACGGAGCGGAGTTGGCCGATAGGTTCGGGATAAAAAAACTGGAGCTTATAAACGACCTGGTGGCCACCGCCTGGGGCGTAGGCGTCCTTGGCGAAGACGACCTCGCCACCCTTCAGGCCGGCAAGGTCCGCAGTGCCAACTGTGCCCTCATCGCCGCGGGCACAGGGCTCGGAGAGGCCGTCATCTACCGGGCCGGGACCAACAGTTTCCCAACGGGTTCCGAAGGCGGGCACGCTGACTATGCCCCGAGAAACGCTGAAGAGATAGAGCTTCTTGAGTACCTGTCGGGTCTCTTTGGACACGTGAGCTATGAGAGGGTATTGTCCGGGCCGGGCCTCGTAAACATCTACAACTTCCTCAAGGGCAAAAGGGGAGGGGCGGAGCCCGCGTACCTGACCGAACGGATAAAAAGGGAAGGCGCCGCCCCGGCCGTCTCTGAGGAGGCTACGGACGGCAAAGACAAAAACTGCAGGGACGCCCTCGAAATGTTTATCTCTATATACGGCGCAGAGGCCGGCAACCTCGCCTTGAGGAGTATGGCCGTAGGCGGAGTCTATGTAGGAGGCGGTATCGCCCCGAAGGTTCTCCCGGCCCTCAAGAGAGGCTCCTTTATCGAGTCGTTCAGGCAGAAGGGCAGGTTCGAGGGGCTCCTTTCCGAGATCCCTGTAAAGGTCATCCTCAATGAGAAGACCGCGCTCTTCGGCGCGGCGGTCTTTGCCTCACGCCTTACGGGAGAGGGCCTCGAAAAGTCCGTTAAAAAGATAGTCCCCTCAGCCGGGCCGGCCTGAGGCATGAACCACCCCTCAAGCCTTGCCAGCTGGGTATCCCGAAGGGATATCTGTTTTTGTATGCGCGGCAAGCCGCGCTTAATTAAAATTCTCCGCCATAAATGACGGAGAATTTTGATGGCATGGAAGGTCATTTTTATTTGCCAGCCTTGACCCGCTGCTAAAGCGACGGGATTGCGGCTGGCACACCCATTCAACCCTAAGGAAATATTAAAAGAGTGCGAAGTGGGGAAGTCAACGGAGTTAAGGGTCTGTAAAGACCTCGATGAACTGAACGCCACCGCCGCTGTCCTCTTCCTTGAACTCTCTCTTGAAAAGACAGGCGAAAAAGGGTTTTTTACAGCCGTCCTCTCCGGAGGCAAGACCCCGGAAGCCCTCTACAAACTCCTGGCCACCCCTCAATTCAAAGTCAAGATCCCCTGGGAAAAGGTGCACCTCTTCTGGGGTGACGAGCGGTGCGTGGGCCCTGACGACCCCGAGAGTAATTACGGCATGGCCGAAAAGGCGCTGATCTCGAAGGTCGGGATCCCGGCCGGGAATGTCCATAGGATAAAGGGCGAACTCAGCGCTCCGGTTGCCGCTTCACTCTACGAAGACGAGATAAAGGCTTTTTTCGGGAAGGGAGAGCCGGTCTTCGACCTGGTGATGCTGGGCCTCGGGGACGACGGCCACACGCTCTCGCTCTTCCCGGCGACAACGGCCCTCGTCGAGACCAAAAGGCTTGTTGCCGGGAACTTCGTCGAGAAGTTCGGCTCCTGGAGGGTGACGATGACGCTTCCGCTTGTAAACAGGGCCTCAAACCTTGTGTTCATGGCCGCCGGAGCGGGTAAAAGCGCGGTGGTCAAAGAGGTGTTTGAAGGCTCGGACCATCCAGCGGACAGGATCAGGCCCATAAACGGAAGGCTCGTTTGGCTCCTGGACACGGAGGCCGCGAAGCTTCTTTGATGTCGATTGTTTTGGCTGGTTTTTAGCCGGAGAGGCGTTCCGGCGAGGATAAAAAAAAGGGGCGACCGACTGGCCGCCCCTTTTTTATCTGACGCGTTTCTTCCGAGGCTACTTTTTCGCCCCCGGAACTCCCGTATGACATCTGGCGCATTCGAAGAGCGCGAAGGCCTTCGGGCTGTTGTGGCAATTGGCCGACCCGCAGTACTTCCCCTCCATGTTGAACTTCATGGAGATGTTGTTCTCCGTGCGCTTCTCGCTGAATATCTTCGGATGGCAATCGTTGCATTTATAGACTTTTTCGTGTTTGGCGTGTGGGAATATTACCGGCCCGACACCCGCCTTGTGCATACTCGCTATCTTGTCGTCCAGTTTGATCTCCGCCTGAACTCCAAAAGACACGGCAGGCACGGCTAATACGAAAAACAGGGCTATAAAATACCTTTTTGCCATATCTTACTTAGCCTTGGAAGCCGCTTTTTTCGGTGAAGAGTGGCACCTCTTGCAGTCCGTAAGCGGGAAGGCTACCTTGCCGTGGCATCTTCCGCACCAGTTGCCCTGCACTATTCCCGTCATCGACATGTTGTTCTGACCGGCGGCCGGAACGAATATCCCGGGGTGGCAGACTTCGCACTTGAGCCAGTAAGTGTGCATCTCGTGCGGGTATATTACGTCATCGACAAAGTCGCCTTTAGCCGCGATGAGGACATTCATCTGAAGAGGGGGCATCTCCTCGTCCTGCGGGTTGAGGGAGAACTTGGGAGAGACCAGTTTCTCCCTTACGATCTTGGCCCAGTCGATAAGGCCGTACCTGTCTCTGGGAAGCCCGGCGGCGGATAACGCCTGCGGGTGCCAGCCTCTTCCGGCCTGGAAAGCCATGCTGGGCGGCTTGTTGGGGTCGCCGATCCCCGCGGGCTTCCCTGAGGTGTCGAGGTATATGACGCTATTGGGGTCCGTCGGGTCGAGCTTTGGAGCAACTGCGGTGCCTTTCTCCTGAGCGGGCGCTGCCGCTTCTGTCTTGGCCTTTGTTTTAGCTGCGGGTGTCGCTGACGCAGCCTCTTTTACCGGTGTCGTAACGGCAAAGCCGAAAAAGACCAAAAGCGAGAGGAGGGCAACCTTTGAAGACTTACAGGTTGATGATACTTTCATTATATCCTCCTTTCCGAATCTTTTTTAATCTTAGTTTTGATTTGTTGGAGCGTTCGGCTTGGTACCCGTGTATGAATGGCACCTGTCGCAATACAGAGGCTCCCACGCTACAAGGCCGTTATGGCATTTGCCGCAGAAATCCCCGTTCATGATGGCCGCCATGTTGATGTCGTTGGCGCCCTTCTTGATGATAAAGATGTCTTCGTGGCAGACC